>CALFZM010000021.1 GCA_937952235.1 uncultured Opitutia bacterium
CTGACGTGCGATGGACCGGTCCGCAGCAGCTTGAGGACAAGCTGCTCCACCTTTCCGTGCGGCCTTTTCACGGCTGATTTGAAGGCCAGCTGCATGAGTCCGCTCAGGGAACGGGCCGGCGCAGGTCGACGCGGATCAACTCACGATCGTTCCGCACGAGCACGTGGCCGTTGGCAAAGGCCGGATGCGACCAGTGTACGTCCCGGCCGCCCGCCTTGTTCGTCGGATCGAGCAGGTGGACGCGGCCGATCTCCTCGTAGCCCTGCGGCGTCAGCCGGGCAAGGATCAGGTCGCCCACTTCGTTGTAGATGAAATAGCGGTCCTCGTGGCGGACGATGAAGGCCGTGGTCCAGCGCGCCGGCTTGCCGTCCGGGCGCGTGGGCACGAGCGTCTCCCAGAGCCGCTCCCCCGTGGCGAGTCGCAGCGCCCGCAGATGACCGAAGCTGCACACGCCGTAGATCGTCTCGTCGGCGATGAACGGCGTGGCCATGAGGCTGTGCAGTCCCTCCGGCCGGATCTCGCTCACCCCCTTGATCCGCCACACCTCGGACACCTTCGGCTCCGTGCGATCGAGCCGCAGCAGCAGCGAACCGTCGAAAAACGACGAGATGAACAGAAAATCGCCCTGGCGGCGCGGCGTGCCGATGGCGTGCGCCATCTTGGTCTTGAACGGCTCCGTCCAGTGGACGCGTCCCGTCGCCGGATCGAGCCCGCTGATCGCATCGCTGTCCCAGACGATCAACTGCCGCCGGCCACCCGCTTCGATGAGCGACAGCGGCGCGTAGCCGATCTCGCGCGCGTCGAGCGCGCGCCAGAGTTCGCGGCCCGTTTCACGGTCGAACGCCACCACCGTGTGGCCCGGCCCGCCGACCAGGCAGAAGACCCGGTCGCCCTCGACCAGCGGCGGCGACGCGTATCCCCACGTCTGCGTCTCCGCGCCATAGTCGCGCTTGAACGAGCGGTGCCAGACCACGCGTCCGGTCGCGACGTCGAGGCACAGCAGGTCGCCTTCCGCCCCGAGCGTGTACACCCGGTCTCCGGCCACCGCGGGGCTGGCCCGCGGACCCGAAGGGTAGCTGAGGTGATACGGTCTGGCGTAGGCGTGCTGCCACAGCACGCGGCCGGTGGCCTCGTCGAGGCAAAGCACGCGTTCGTGGCCGGCGAGCGCCGCGCGTTCCAGCGCCTTGCCGGGATTCCCGCGGGTCGAGGAGTCGGGACGGTCGGTCAGGAAGACGCGCCCGTTCGCCACCGCCGGGCTGCTGTAGCCCGCCCCGACCGGCGCGCGCCAGGCGACCTTCGGCCCCCCCGCGGGAAACGTATCCAGGATGCCCTGATCTCGCCACACGCCGTCCGCGCGCGGTCCCTGCCAGTGGGGCCAGTCCTCGGCCGGTGCGGCCACTGCGCCGCAGCAGAGCGCGAGCAGGAGACGGGTGGGAATGGGGCGCATGGGACGGGGAGGAAGCGAGCCGGGACGGGGGCGACGGTTCAGTCGAAGATCGGATAGAAGGTGTTGAACGCCTTCTCGCAGAACACCGCCGGGTCGTTGTAACGGCGGTGGCGGTCGAGGGCGGAAATGGCGTCCATCTCGACGGGCGACAGCGTGAAGTCGAAGAGGGCCAGATTCTCCTTCAGCCGCGCCGTGCGGCTCGTCTTCGGAATGACCGTGCACCCCCGCTGCACGCCCCACCGGAGCACGACCTGGGCGGTGGTCCGGCCCTGCGCGGCGGCAATGGCCTTCACCACCGGGTCGTCGAGCACGGAATCGCTGGCCGCGGCCATCCCGATCGGGACGTACGACGGTGCGCCGAGGGGGGAGAAGGCGGTGACCGCGATCTTCTCCTGCTGGCAGAACCGCAGCTGCCGCGGCTGAGCGAGATGGGGGTGCATTTCCATCTGGTGCACGGCCGGGCGGATCGAGCACGAGGCCAGCACTTCGCGCAGCAGGGAGATGGTCAGGTTCGAAACGCCAATGCGCTTCACCATCCCCGCGCGCTGGAGCTCCTCCATCGCCCCCCAGGTTTCGGTGTAGGGCACATCGATCGGCTTCATCACTGGGTGCGCCGCCGCCGGGTCGTGGAACCATTCCGGCGGATACCGGACTTCCGGCGCGACGTACGCCAGCGCGATCGGGAAATGAACCAGGTACAGGTCGAGCACGTCGAGCCCGAGGTCGCGCAGCGAGCGCTCGCAGGCCGCGCGGACGTGCTTGGGTTCATGATACGTGTTCCAGAGTTTCGAGGTCACCCACAGCTCCTCCCGACGGCAGAGGCCCTCCTTCAGCGCGGCCGCGATGCCCGCGCCGACCTCGGCCTCGTTGCCATAATCGCAGGCGCAGTCGAGGTGACGGTAGCCGAGGCGGATCGCCTCGCGCACCTGCGCGGGCGCCTCCGCCTTCGGCATCTTCCACAGGCCGAGGCCGACGGCGGGAAAGCGGCCGCCGTCCGGCAGTTCAAGGTAGGAGGGAGAGGGCAGCGGGGAGTTCGACACGCTGCGAGCGTGGCTCCCGCCGGGCAGGAGGAAAAGCCGGAACCACGGGATCTTTCGGCTCGGGTTGGCGCCGGTCCGGAGACGGCCTCCTTCCCCTATCGCTCCTGTCGGATCCAGGCCTCGTTGAACACCGCATACCGGATCGTCTTCCGCTCGTCCGCCTGGAAATGGCTGTAGCTGACGTGCAGCGCTCCGTCCACCCCCGCAATGATCGCCGGGTAGTGCGAACGCGTGCCGGGTTCGTCGGCCAGGACGCGGCGGTGGGACCACGTCCGACCTTCGTCCGCGGAAAGCGCCACCGTCAGCCGCTGGCGGCCCGACTCGGTGTCATTGTTCACCAGCACCCAGCGACCGTTGGGCAGCGTGACGATGTCGCAGGCGGTGCCGGAGTTCGGCAGGTCCGTGTCGCGCACGGGCGACCAGGTGGCGCCGTGATCGGTCGACCGGCTGACGTGCAGCCGCTTGGGCGGCGGTCCGTTGTCCCGCATGAAGGCGACCAGTTCGCCGGTTGCCGTGGCGGCGATGGCGGGCTGGATGTTGGCGCCGCCGACCAATGGCGTGCTGGTGTGCCAGTTCTCGCCGTGGTCATCGGTGTAGGCCATCAGCGAGAAACTGAAGCCGTCCGAATAAAGCGGCACGATCATCCGGCCCGTGCCGGTGAAGAACGGCTTGTTGCGCGTCTGCCAGCCCATGCGGCGAAAATAGGGATAGCCGAGCCGCGTCTCGTCCGCCGAACCGTCGAGCGCGAACACCCGGCCCGCGCGCTGCATGTCCTCGCCGTTCGCCAGGGAAACGAGGCGCTCGCCGACAGCAGTCCAGCGCTCGACGGCCGTGCGATGGACGGGGTCGGCGGCCAGGTACTTCGCGTAGTCGGCGACCTGGGCGCGCACCGAGGCCACGAACGGGTCGCCGGGCTGGATGCCGCGCTCGGTCTTGCCTCCAGGTTTGAGCAGCAGCGTGTCCTGCCACGTCCATCGCGGCGCGCCGGCCTGGTCGAGGAAATCCTCGCTGATCCGGTACTTGATGAGCGCGGTCTCCCACTGGTTGGCTATAATCGCGATCCACATCACCCACAGCCGGCCGCGGCCGTCGAGGAACAGGACCGGGTTGCAGTCGGGAAACTCCTTCACGTCCGCGAGCATGAACGGCTCGCTCCAGGTGTCGCCTCCCCGCTTTTTGCGCGACCCCAGCACGCACACGTCGTCGGCCCATCTTTCGCCACTGCCCTGGAACCAGCCGACGATGAGGTCGTCGTTGGGCAGCTCGACGAGCGTCGAGCCGTGCGCGTGCTGGGATTGCACGGGAAAGACCGGTTCGGTGCGGAAGAACGGCGCGGCGTTCGTCGCGGCCGGGAGTGCGGCGGCCAGCAGCCGCGCGAACACCGTGGCCAGGAGGACGAGGACGGGGGAAGACAGGAAACGGGAAGGCATGACCGGAAGGCGACGGCGGTTGTGACGGCGTTTCGCAGCGATGGCACGGCTATTACGGGCGCCGTGCCGTCAGCCGCCTGGGGACAGGCGGCTCCACCTTGGTATGTCCACCGGGTATGTCCACCTGGTATGAAATCACGATTAGGT
>CALFZM010000022.1 GCA_937952235.1 uncultured Opitutia bacterium
GTGCAGGCGTGGGCGGATTCCCTGCTGGCGAAACTGCTCGAGGCGCCGGAGCGGCCGGGCGAGCGCCACGTGCTGCTGGAGCGCATCGTGCGCGGCTACCTGGTGGGCATCCTGGCCGTGGCGCTCGGCGCGGGCCTGGCCTGGTGGTTTGCCACCGGCGATGCCCTGCGCACCTGGTCGGTGGTCACGGCGGTGCTCGTCGTGTCGTGCCCATGCGCGATCGCGCTCGCGTTTCCCCTCACCGAGGAGATCGCGACGGTGGCGTTGCGGCGGCGCGGCGTGTTCGTGCGCGAGGCCGATCTCTGGCCGCGGCTCGGCGGGATCCGCACGCTGGTCTTCGACAAGACGGGCACGCTCACGCTCGAGACGCCGGTGCTGCAGAATCCGGCCGTGCTGGCGGGGCTCTCGGAGGCGGAAAGGTCGGCGCTGCTCGCGTTGGTGCGCGACAACCCGCACCCCGTGAGCCAGTGCCTGCTCGAGAACCTTCTCGCCGGCGGCGCGCAGGACGATCCCCCGGCGGGCGAGCTGCGGGAGACCCCGGGCGCGGGTGTGGAGCTTGGGCCCTGGACGCTCGGCCGCGCCGGCTGGCGCGACGGCGCGGACGGGGCGGGCACGGTGTTCGCCCGGGACGGGCGTGCGCTCGCGCGGTTCCATTTCCTGGATACGGCCCGGCCTGACGCGCGCACCGAGCTGGCGGCGCTGGCCGCCCGCGGTTTCGCCACGCACATCCTGAGCGGGGACCGGGCGGAGAAGGTGGCACAGCTCACGCGTGAGCTCGGGCTGCCCGCGGCGGCGGGCCACGGCGACCTCTCGCCGCAGGACAAGGCCGACTGGCTCGAACGACACGATCCCGAGGCGACGCTGATGCTCGGCGACGGCGCCAACGACAGCCTTGCCTTCGACCGGGCGCGCTGCCGCGGCACGCCCGTGATCCACCGCGGCGTCCTGGAGCGGAAGGCCGATTTCTACTATCTCGGGCGCGGCATCGCCGGCATTCGCGCGCTGTTCGAGGTGAATGCCGTGCGGCGGCGCACGCAGGTCGCCGTGCTCGTGTTCTCGATCGCCTACAACCTGCTCGCGGTCGGCCTGGCGGTCGCGGGCCGGATGAACCCGCTGGTGGCGGCCGCGCTCATGCCCATCAATTCCCTGCTCACGCTGGCGATCGTGGGCGGCGGCATGCGGCGCGCGCAACGGACCGCGGACTGAGCGGCGCGCCGCCGGCGCCGTGTCCGTCTTGCCCCGCGGCGTGCGCCGGCTCTGATATTACCGTGCCCCCGTTGCTCGACCTCTTCGGCCGCCTCGCCCTGGCGCTGGGCCTCGGATTGCTGATCGGGCTCCAGCGGGAGCGCACGGATGCGCGGCTCGCGGGTTTTCGCACGTTTCCCCTCGTCACGCTGTTCGGCGCGCTGTGCGGGCTGCTGGGCGGGGAGTTTGGCGGCTGGGTCGTCGGCGGCGGTGCGCTCGCCCTGGCGCTCGTGATCGTGGGCGGAAACCTGGGCCGGCTGCGGGACGGCGGGGAGCCCGGCGGGGTGACGTCGGAGGTCACGGTGCTGGTGATGTTCGCGCTCGGGGTTTATCTCATGCACGGCGAGCTCGGGGTGGGCATCGCCGTCTGTGGCGCCGTCGCGGTGCTGCTGCACCTGAAGCCGCAGCTCCACTCGCTGGCGGCGCGGATCGGTGACCGGGACTTCAAGGCGGTGATGCAGTTCGCGCTGATCTCGCTCGTCGTGCTGCCGGTGCTGCCCGACCGCACCTACGGGCCCTACGACGTGCTGAACCCCTTTCGGATCTGGCTCATGGTGGTGCTGATCGTCGGCATCAGCCTCGCCGGGTACGTCGCGTACAAGCTGCTGGGCGCACGCGCGGGCGCGTGGGCGGCAGGCGTCCTGGGCGGCCTGATCTCGAGCACCGCCACGACGGTGAGCGTCGCCCGGCGCAGCGGCGGGCAGGGCGGAGCCCCGGCGCTGGCGGCGTTCGTCATCCTGGTCGCCTCCGCCATCGTCTTCCTGCGCGTCGGGCTCCTGGTCGGGGCCACGGCCCCGGCGTTCCTGCGCGACGCCGCGGTGCCGCTGGGGGCGATGTTCCTCGTTCTGCTCGCGGCGGGTGCCTGGCACCTCCGCGCCGCCGAATCCGGCGCCGGGGCACTGCCGGAGCAGGAGAATCCCACCGAGCTGAAGTCGGCGCTGTTGTTCGGTCTGCTCTACGCGATCGTCCAGCTCGCCGTCGCCGCGGCCAACACCGCCTTCGGCGACCGGGGGCTGTACGTCGCCGCGGTGTTGTCCGGCCTGACGGACATGGACGCGATCACGCTCTCGATCGCGCAGCTCGTCGGCTCCGGCCAGGCGGATCCGGCGACAGGCTGGCGGCTGATCCTGGTGGCGTCGCTTTCGAACCTCGCATTCAAGTCCGTCATCGTCGCGTCGAGCGGCGGCAGCGCGTTGTTTCGACGCGTGGCGCTGGGATTTGGTGCCGCCGGCCTCGTGGGCGGGGGACTGCTGGCCTTCGGTTAAGCGGAGGGCTGCCTGCAATATCCGCCCAGTGGATCGCAAGCGACGCCTAGCCGAGGGCGCCAACGTGGCCTAGACTGCGGACGTCGGCCCCGCCGGTTTCACCTTCGACCCCGTCCCGCCATGAAAACCATCCTGGTCCCGATCGATTTCTCGCCGGTCAGCCGCTATGTCCTGAAGGAGGCGGCGGCGCTCGCGCGGCTGGCCAGGGCCCGCCTAGTCCTGCTGCACGTGGTGCAGCCGCCGGCGGTGGTCACCGACCTGGCGCCGCTCGTCGGCGAAGCGCTGGAGTTGACCGCGGAACTCGAGGTGATCGGACGCCGGCACCTCCAGCGGCTGCAGAAGAGCCCCACGTTGAAGGGCCTCAAGGTCGACCTCGTGTGCGAGCAGGGTTACCCGGTCGCGCAACTGCTCGCGCAGGCGAAGCGGTGGCGGGCCGACGTGATCGTGCTGGGTTCGCACGGCCACGGCGCGGTCTACAATCTCGTGATCGGCAGCACGACCAACGGCGTGCTCAAGCATGCGCCGTGTCCGGTGCTCGTGGTGCCGGCGCCCGCCCGGGTGCGCAAATAGCTCCGGCGTTTCGGCGCCGCCCAGGCGAGCGGCGCCGCGGCGCGGTCGGGCCGACAGCGTGGGGTTGCGCTCGCGGGAAGGGTTGCACACAACGTGACGGCATGACCCCTCCGCGTTCCCCGTCCCGTCTCCGCGTCGCTGGCTGGTGGCTGTGTGTCCTGATGCTGGGCTGTGCCGGCCTGCGCGCCGCCGACGCCGCGCGACCGAACATCCTCTTCATCATCTTCGACGACTGGGGCTGGCGGGATGCGGGGGCGTACGGCTCCACCTGGGTCAAGACGCCCCACTTCGACCGCATCGCGCGCGAGGGCGTGCTGTTCAAGCAGGCGTTCACCTCGAACCCCAAGTGCAGCCCGTGCCGCGCCAGCATCCTGACGGGGCGCAACACCTGGCAGCTCAACGAGGCCGTGTCGCACGGCGGTTATTTCCCCGCCGGCTTCGAAGTGTATCCCGACCTGCTGGAGAAAGCCGGCTATGTCGTGGGTCTCACCGGAAAAGGCTGGGGGCCGGGCGACTTCAAGACGCTCGCCCAGCGCACGCGCAATCCGGCCGGCCCGAGCTTCGACGAGCACCGGAGCAATCCGCCCGCCGCCGGCATCGGCCGCAACGACTACGCGAAGAACTTCGAGGCCTTCCTCGCCCAGCGCGACAAGGCGAAGCCGTTCTCGTTCTGGATGGGCTTCAACGAGCCGCACCGCGGGTACGAGCAGCACTCCGGGGTGCGCCTGGGCAAGAAGCTCGAGGACGTCGTCGTGCCGCCGTATTTCCCCGATGTGCCGGCGGTGCGGGGCGACCTGGCGGACTACGCGATCGAGGTCGAATGGGCCGACAGCCACATCGGCAAGGCGGTGGCCGCGCTGGAGGCGGCGGGAGTGCTCGAGAACACGCTCATCATCGTCACCTCGGACCACGGCATGCCGTTCCCGTACGTGAAGGGCCAGATCCACGAGGATGGCTTCCGGCTGCCGCTGGCGATGCGCTGGGGCCGCGGAATCGCGCCGGGCCGGGTGGTGGAGGACTTCGTCAACGTGCGCGACCTCGCGCCGACCTACCTCGAACTCGCCGGGCTGCCCACCCACCCGCAGATGACGGGGCGCAGCCTCGCGAAGCTGCTGCGCTCGCCGCAATCGGGCTGGGTGGAGAATCGCGACACCATGCTCGTGGGGAAGGAGCGCCACGACATCGGCCGGCCCAATGACCTCGGCTATCCCGTGCGGGCGCTGCGGACGAAGGACTTTCTCTATGTGCACAATTTTCATCCGGACCGCTGGCCGGCGGGCAATCCCGAGACCGACTTCGGCAACGTGGATCCGAGCCCGACCAAGCAGGTGATCAAGGCGCTCGGCGGGCACTTCTACGACCTCTCGCTGGGACGGAGGCCGGCCGAGGAGCTGTACGACCTGCGGCGCGATCCGCACGGGGTGGTGAACCTCGCGGCCGACCTCACTTATGCGAAGACGCTGACGCAGCTGCGGGAACGCATGCTCGCGATGCTCGCGGAGGAGAAGGACCCGCGCGCGCTGGGCAACGCGGCGATTTTCGACACCTACAAGTACGTCGGCAATCGCGGCAAGGGCTACGAGACCTGGCTCAACGCGCAGGAAGCGCGCACGACGGAGGCGGCCGCCGGTCGCGCGGGCGAGGGCTCCGCGCGGAAGAAGAACGCCAAGAAGGGAGGGGGCTGAGCCGGAGCCGGGCCGTTGGCCTGCCCATCGGCCATGGGACCGGCCGCTCGGAAGGTGGAGCAGCTTGTCCTCAAGCTGCTGCGGACCGGGCCACCGCACGTCAGCCGCCGGGGGACAGGCGGCTCCACCGCAGCGTTCCGGCTGAGCGTGGCGTCGACGGGAAGAATGTAATCCCGGCTTCGCCTTGGCGGCGACGGAGCCCAGCGCTCCGAAGGCGGCGCGGAGCGTGGAGGGGTCAAGGCGGTCAGGACGGGGGTGGGTCCTGATCGGGCAGGTCGTAGTGGCAGGAGACGGTGTGTGCCGGGTTGCCCGGCACGGGACGCAAGGCCGGCGCCTCGACCTTGCAGCGGTCGGTCGCAAACGGGCAGCGCGGGTGAAACGGGCAGCCGGAAGGCGGGTCGATCGGCGAGGGGACGTCGCCCCGGAGCACGATGCGCTCGCGGCGGCGGGTGGGATCGGGCCGCGGGATGGCCGATAGCAGGGCGCGGGTGTAGGGATGCTTCGGCGCGCGGTAGATGTCGTCGGCCGGCGCAACCTCGACGATCCGCCCGAGGTACATGATCGCGACGCGATCGGAGACGTGCTTCACGACCGCGAGGTTGTGCGCGATGAAGAGGTAACCGAGCTTCAGCTCGCGTTGCAGTTCGAGGAACAGGTTGAGCACCTGGCTCTGGATCGAGACATCGAGCGCCGACACCGGCTCGTCGCAAACCAGCAGCCGTGGGTTGAGCGCGAGGGCGCGGGCGATGCCGATGCGCTGCCGCTGCCCGCCGGAGAATTCGAAGGGATACCGCTCCGCCGCAGCCGCGGGCAGCCCGACCTGGTCGAGCAGCGCGAGCACCCGGCGCCGGCGCTCCGCGCGGTCGCCGAGCGCATGAATCTCCAGCGGCTCGCCGACGATCTCCGCGACATTGTGCCGCGCGTTGAGCGATTCGACGGGATCCTGAAACACCATCTGCAGGTGGCGCCGGTGCGGCTTGAGTGCGCGCTGGTCCAGCGTCGCGAGATCGGTGCCCTCGAACCAGATCTGGCCCGACGTCGGCCGGTGCAGGCTGCAGCGTGAGGGACACGCCGTCGACTGCCTTGAGGCTGCGCTTCGCCCGCAGCAGCAGACCCGCGCGCACCGGGAAGTGCATGCGCACGTCGCGCAGGTCGAGAAGGGGCGGCACGGAGGGAGCGGGGTCCACGGCGTTCAACGGGGAGGCAGTTCGCGCCAGCGGTGGCAGGCGGCGGTGTGATCGGGCCCGACGGACTCGAGCGCGGGCTGCGTCTCGCAGAGAGGAATCCGGTACGGGCAGCGGTTCTGGAAGCGGCAGCCCGCCGGCAGGTCCTTGAGGCCGGGGACCATGCCCTCGATCACGTTGAGCCGGATCTTGCGCGGCTTGTCGAGGGTCGGGATCGAGTCGAGCAGCCCGCGCGTGTACGGGTGCGACGGACGGGCAAAGATCTCCTGCACGGGGCCCGCCTCGGCGATGCGGCCGGCGTACATCACCACGACGTCGTTGCAGGTTTCCGCGATGACGCCGAGGTCATGCGTGATCAGGATGATCGCCATGCCGAGCTCGCGCTGCAGGCCCTGCATCAGCTCGAGGATCTGCGCCTGCACCGTCACGTCGAGGGCGGTGGTCGGTTCGTCGGCGATCACGACCGCCGGTTCGCAGGCGAGGGCCATGGCGATGACGATGCGCTGACGCATGCCGCCGGAAAGCTGGTGCGGGTACTCGCCCATGCGGACCTCGGGCTCGGGAATCCCGACCTTGCGCAGCATCTCGGTGCCGCGCCGCCAGGCCTCCGCCTTGTCGCGGGTGCGGTGCAGCAGGAAGACCTCGCTCAACTGGCGGCCGATCGAATGCACCGGATTCAGCGCCGTCATCGGTTCCTGGAAGATCATGCCGATCCGGCCGCCGCGGACCTCGTGCATCGCGTCGGGCGGGAGCGTCGCGAGATCGCGGCCGTCGAACAGGATCCGCCCGCCCTGGATCCGCCCCATCGGCTGTGGGAGCAGCCGCATGATCGAGAGCGCCGTGACACTCTTGCCGCAGCCGGATTCCCCGACGATGCCGAGCGTGCGGCCGCGGCGCACGGCGAAGCTGACGCCGTCGACCGCGGTGAGACGGCCGGCGTCGGTGTCGAACGTCGTGACGAGATCCCTGACTTCGAGGATCGGGTCCGTCGGGCTGGGGGCGGCGGCGTCGGGCACGGGTTTACTGCGCCTTGTACTGGTCGAACACCTTGACGCCGCCGTCGGGGTAGGTGCGGCCGGATTTCCGGGCGGCTTCGACTTCCTTCCGCTCGTCGACGTCGAGCCAGTGCACGAAGAACTCCTCGAAGTCGCGGCTTTGGGCGACGTTGAATGCCTGCGGCCACTTCACGTGCCGCCAGTAGCCGCCGCGATAAAACGGACGCTGCCAGCCGTTCACCCAGCCCGCGTCGTCGTGGATGATCTGTTCGATCTTCACGGCGAGCGACTTGATCTCCTCGAGCGTCTCGGCCTTGTCGTAGGCCTCGATCAGCCGGTCGAGCTCGGGGATGAAGGTCATCGTCATGTTGTTCGTCTGGACGGCGATTTGCTTCGGCTGCGGATTCGGCGTCGAGCCGGTGGCGATCGGCGTCGGCTTGCCGTCCTTCAGGTACGCGTCGGTGTACGCGTTGCTCCCGTGGTACATTTCCCAGTAGCGCGGGTAGAGCTCGGCGGAGCGCGAGAGCGCGGCGAGGGCGATGTCGTGGTTCTTCTCCTGGATCTTCTTCCACCCCGTCGTGCTGTCGAGGACCTCGATGTTGAACTCGAGCCCGGCCTTGATTGCCTCCTGCTTGAGGATGGTGAGCAGGTCGCGCATGGCGGGACTGTAGGCGGTGATGGTGAACGACAGGCGCTGGCCGCCGGCGTTGGCGAGCACGCCGTCGCGACCCTGCGTGGTGAAGCCGGCCTTGGCGAAATACTCGCGGGCCTTCACCGGGTCGAACGGCCGCGCGGTGATGGTGGGGTGCATGCGCCAGCCGTAGCCGTCGG
This sequence comes from uncultured Opitutia bacterium, assembly GCA_937952235.1. Lineage (GTDB taxonomy): Bacteria > Verrucomicrobiota > Verrucomicrobiia > Opitutales > Opitutaceae > ER46. Next base: position 7,776 of record CALFZM010000022.1, read on the forward strand.
AGCGCGTCTGCATCTGGACGGCATCGCCGCGGAAGAACTGTTCGCAGACCAGCGTGATGTTGCTCGCGTGCTGGATGCCCTCGCGCACGTCCCGGTTGTCGAGCACCGGCTTGGCGCGGTTGATCCAGAGGCCGAAATCGGGCCGCGGGGTCTGGTTGTAGAACTTGAACTTGATCAGCCGGCCGGACGTCACCTCGGGGTGATTGTCGGGCAGCGTCTCGTACCAGTACTTCGAGAGGCCGAGCGGCGCGAAGTCCAGGTCGCCGCGGATGAACGACTCGATGGCCTTGTCCGGGTCGCGGATCACCTCGAGCCGGTAGCGGTCGGGGTTGAAGCGGCCGCGGAAGAAGCGCTTGTTCTCCGCCCACCAGCCCTTCACCCGCGTGAGGGTGACGGCGCGGCCCTTCTCGATGTCCTTTTCCTTGAGTTCATAGGCGCCGAGCTTGGGCGTCTCGCGCCACTGGAAACGCTCGAGCCAGCCGGGGCCGAAATCCTGGTACGCATGCCGCGGATACGGCACCCAGCCGCCGAAGCGGATCGCGAGGTCGGGCTTCTTCTCGGGGTGGACGGTCGCGAACGTGTGGTCGTCGAAGACGATCAGCTGCTGGTAGTTTTTCGTGTAGAAATCATTGTACCAGGGCTCGTTCAAATGCGGGCTGCGCATGAAATACAGCGTGAAGACGACGTCGGCCGTCGTGAGCGGCTTGCCGTCGGACCAGCGGGCCTGCGGGTCGATCTTGAAGTAGACGGTGCGCCCATCCGGGCCGACGGCCCAGGAAGCGGCAAGGCCGGCGTAGCCGCCGTTGGTGACGTTGGGATGCGGGGCGATGAAGGACGGCTCGACGTAATCGAGCAGGTACGGGCGGATGCCGCCGGTCGCGTCGGGGCCGATCGTGCGCAGCGTGCGGGGGAAGTCGGAGATGAAGTACGAGAACGTGCCGCCCTTCTTCGCGTTGGGATCGGCGAACTCGGGCAGCTCGGAGCCGTCCTCCCACTTGAGCCCGGCGGGCAGGTCGGCCGGCGTCTTGAAGACGTAGAATCCGGGCTGCTCCTTGAGCGTGCGTTCCAGATCGGCCTCCATCTTGGGCGCGCCGGCGTCGGACGCCTTGTCGGCCGGCCCCGACGACTTGCCGCAGCCGGCGGTGAACAGGGCGAAGCCTGCGAGGAGGGCGAGGACGGCGGAGCGGGAGAGGAGGATCATGGCGGTTTACTGATAAGTCGTGAATTTCTTCGGATCAAATGCCTCGCGAATGGCCTCGCCGACGAACGTCACCAGCACGAGGACGATCACGAGGGCGGAGAATGCGGATGCGACGATCCAGGGCGATTGCAGGTTGGAGGTGCCCTGGCGCAGCAGCTCGCCCCAGCTCGGCGTCGGCGGCGGCAGGCCGAAGCCGAGGAAGTCGAGCGCGGTGAGCGCGCTGATCGAACTCGCGATCGTGAACGGGATGAACGTCACGATGGTCGAGAGCACGTTGGGCAGGATGTGCCGGAAGATGATCCGCGGCGTGCCGGCGCCGAGCACCTGGGCGGCATGCACGTAGTCGCGCGCCTTCTCCCGGTACGTCGCCGAGCGCATGTAATAGGTCATGCCGGTCCAGGAAAACAGCACGACGATGAACAGCAGCACGCCGAGGTTCACGCCGATGCCCGCGGGCACGATCGAGGCGATGATGATGACCACAAAGAGAAACGGGATGTTGGACCAGATCTCGATCAGCCGCTGCACCAGCAGGTCGAACCAGCCGCCGAAATATCCCATCAGGCAGCCGACGCTGATCCCGATCAGGTAGGTGAGCAGCAGGAAGGCGCCGGCGAACACGAGCGCGTTGCGGAAGCCGTAGATGAGGCGCGCGAGGATGTCGCGGTTGATCTGGTCGGTGCCGAGGAGATGGCGCTTGGCCCAATCCGGCGGTCGCGGCCGGAAGGTGTCCCCCGGGTAGCAGTTTTCCAGCGGATCGTAGGGGATCGGCGGCAGCAGGATCCAGTTGCGCCCGGACGGGTCGGCGGCGAAGCGCTCGCGCAGGTCCCGGTACCTGACCTCGTAATCGTAATCGAAGCCGAACTCCCGGCCGGTGTGGATCGCGCCGTAGGTGGGAAAATGCCATTTTCCCTCGTAACGCACCACCAGGGCGCGGGAGTTCACGAGCAGCTCCGCGGCCAGCGACAGCACGATCGCGACGGCCAGGATCAGAAACGAAACGTAACCGCGACGGATCGAGCGGAAGCGCTGCAGCTTCCGGCGCGTGAGCGGGTCGAGGCGGAGGAACGAAAATCGCCCGGTCATGATGCGGTCAGGCGGGCGCTCATTTGAAGCGGATGCGCGGGTCGATCATCGCGACGAGCAGGTCCGAGAGGATGTTGCCGATCAGGATGAGCACGGACGAGACGATGAGCACGCCCATCACCGTCGGATAATCCCGGTCGACGACCGACGTGTAGCCGAGCAGCCCCATGCCGTTGATGTCGAAGATGAACTCGATGAGGAACGAGCCCGTCACCAGCACGCTGAGATGCCCGCCGAAATGCGTGGCGATCGGGATGAGCGAGTTCCGCAGCGCGTGCCCGAGGACCGCCTGGCGGAAGGTCACGCCCTTGGCCATCGCCGTGCGCACGAAGTCGGCGGCCAGGTTGTCCATGAGGTGGTTCTTCATCAGCAGCGTGACGAACGCGAAGCTGCCGACCGTGTAGCAGACGAGCGGGAGCACCGCGTGGTGGGCGAGATCGCCGATCTGGCCGAGCAGGGTGAGGTCCTCGAAATCCCGGCTGTTGAATCCGCCCATGGGAAACCAGCTCAACCGCGCCGCGAGGTACACCACGAGCAGGGCGCCGAGCGCGTACCCGGGAATCGCGTAGCCGGTGAAGACGACGGCGGAGGTGAGGTTGTCGATCCACGTGCGGTGCCGGATCGCCTTCACGATGCCGAGGGGGATGCACACGCCGTACACGAGCACGGTCGTGACGAGCCCGTAGAGCAGCGACACCGGCAGCCGCTCCGCGATGATCGTGAGCACCGGCTCGTTGTAGCGGTACGAGTTGCCCAGATCTCCGCGGACGACCTTGCCGAGCCAGACGAGGTAGGCCTCGAACGGAGGCTTGTCGAAGCCGTAATACGCCTTGAGCTGCGCCATCTGCTCCTCGGAAATCGCGCCGCTGCCGACCTGGTTGCGGACCTGGGCGCCGCCTCCTTCCGCCATGCGCGCTTCCATCAAGGCCCGCTCGATCGGGCCGCCGGGCACCACCCGGGTGATCAGAAACACGATCAGCGTGATTCCGAGCATCGTGGGTACGATCAGGAGAAGGCGTCGTAGGAAATAATCCCGCACGGCTGTGGTAGGCGCGCAATCTCCGCCCAAGGTGCGGGTGAGCGCAAGCGTTTGCGGTCGATTGCGATGGGTGGAGGTGGCGCCGGCGGCGCCGGTGGTCCGGCGGTCGGCTTGGGGGGCGGCCGGGCTGGCGACGGAGCCGGTCCGGCCACACCGGCAGCAGGTGGGTCACTCGCCGCGGCGCAGGCGCTCCAGCGCGTCCCCGGCCGCGCGATTGGACGGATCGAGCGCCAGGGCCCGGGTGTAGGCTTCGCGGGCGACGTCGGGGCGGCCGAGACGTTCCTGCACGCAGCCGATTCGGTTCCACACCTGGCTGTGGGTGGGGGCGGCGGGGGTCGGAGGCGTGAGCTGGAGGCAGCGTTGCAGGAGGGCGAGTCCGCGCTCCAGGTTCTCGCCGCTGATCGAGGCGCTGCGGCCGTAGTGATAGAGGGCGACGTAGTTGTCGGGCTGACTGGCGAGCACCGCGTCGCACCGCTGGAACGCCCCGGCGTAGTCGCGGGCCTCCAGCCGTTCGCCCACGCCCAGGATCGTCGCAAGGTCCGGATCGCGGCGACGAATCTCCTCGAGCTGCGCCGCCGCCGCGGCGCTCCGCCCGAGGGGCCAGGGCGCGCGCTGGTGGAAATGAAACAATGCCTCGCGGGCGTGCAGGTTGTCCGGATCGATCCGCAGCGCGCGTTCCAGCGCGTCGCGTCCGCGCGCCGCCGCGAGCGGCGAGCGGCTGCGCGCGGCGGCCTGCAGTTCGGCGCCGCCGTAAGCGAGGTGGTAGGCGGCGCGCTTCGGCGCGAGTTCGGCGGCGCGGGCGAGGTGGCGCAGGGCTTCCGCCCGGGCTTCGGGTTCCTGCCGGCGCAGCAGGGTCTGGCCGAGGTGATGGTGCGCGGCGGCGTTTTCCGGCTCGGCCGCGACGATCCGGCGGAACGCCGCCTCGGCCGCAGGAAAGCGCCGGGCCTGGAAGTCCGCGATCGCCGAGGCGAGCGGTTCCGCGGGGGCGGGCTCGGCGCTCCAGAGCGCTGCGGCCGCGCCGAGTGCGAGGGCTGCGGCCAGCCGTCGCGGCGTGGCGCCCGGAAGGGAGCGGGTTGACCAGGGCGGCCTCATTCGGCCGGCAACGGCACCAAAAACAATCTTACCGCGTGGGCCGGTGGGATCCGTCCGCGGGACGCCGCGAGCGTTTCCCAGCCCGAGCCGGCGACGACCAGCGGCTGATCGCGAACCGTGGTGACGAGGGTCAAGTCCGTGAAGTCCGGCAGTCCGGCGGCCACGACCTGCACGCGGCGCAGGGCGTGGAAACCAGGTTCGAAGCCCAGGCGGAGCAGGCGGGGAGGATCGACGCCGTTCTGCACCGCGATCACGCCGCCGGGCGTGGCGACGAGGCCGTCGAGGCCGAGCAGCGTGGTGCCCGCCGGAGCGGCCACCGGCCGGAGGTCGCGGGCGTCGAGCGACACCACGAACAGACCGTGCTCGAAATCCGCCACGAGCAGGCGACGGTCTTCGATCACGAGGCCCTGGAGCGAGCCGAAGGCGGGGGACTCGACCCAGGCCTCGAGCTCCTCCGCATCGGGCGCGAGCCGCCAGATCACCGGCGATTTGCTGTCGGTGGCGTAGACGGCGCCGTCGGCCCCCACGGCGAGGTCGCCAAGGCCGTGCGGGCGGCCGTCGACCGGCACGTGGACGACGCGCACGAGTTCGCTGCTGGCGAGGCTGAAGGCGGCGAGGGCGGCGTGACCTTCCAATTCGCGGTCGAAGCCCGCCATTTCCGGCACCGCGCTCATCGCGGCCCAGAGCAGGCCGCGCGGCTCGTCGAGCGCGAGGCCGAAGATGCCGAGCAGTTCCTCGTCCTCGGCGCTGTACCGCTCGACCCGGCCCGAGCGGTCGCGGCGCCAGATGCAGCGGTGATGCACGTCGCCGAGAAACACCTCCCCCGTGCGTTCGCGGAACGCGATGCCCTCGATGAGGCCGGTCCGGCCCGGCAGCTCGGCGTATAGTTCGGCCGCGCCCTGGGGCGCGCGATGGGCGGCGAGCTGGGCGAGGACGGCCCGGAAAGCGGGCGTGCCCTGGAGTGACGCGAAGTCGGGATCACGGTCCACGTTGGCCGCGAGACCGAGCGCGGCGATGCGCCTCAGGTACCCGATCGCCTCGTCGGGTCGTCCCGTCAGCGCCGCGAGGGCCGCAAGCTGGCGCAGGTAGCGCGGGGAGTCGGGCTGAAGCGCCAGCGCCGCGGCGGTCGCCTCCCGGGCCGCGACATAATCCCTGCGCTGGTAGGCCGCGAGGGCCTCCTCGCGCAGCGCGAGGTGGGACTCGGCGGCGGCCAGGCCGAGCGGGAGGAGGAACAGCGTGGCGGCCCGGCGGAAGCCCCGGCTTCCGGGAAGCGGAAACGAAAAAGGCACGGTGCGAACCCCGTGCCCGGGAAGCGGCCGGGGGACAAGCCGCGCCGCCATCACTCGTAGCGGAGCGCGTCGATCGGATCGAGCTGCGCGGCCTTGTAGGCCGGGTAGAAGCCCGAAATGATCCCGACGAACGCGCTGCCCGCGACCGAGATGAAGATCCACGTGGTCGGCACCACCACGGGCCAGCCATTGTAACTGGACAACAACTGCGAGCCGCCGATGCCAACCCCGACCCCGACGAGTCCGCCGAGCGAGCTGAGCAGGATCGCCTCGATCAGGAACTGCGTCAGCACGTCGCCGCCGTGGGCGCCGATGGCGAGTCGGATGCCGATCTCGCGGGTACGTTCCGTGACCGACACCAGCATGATGTTCATGATGCCGATGCCGCCGACGATGAGGGAGACGCCCGCGATGCCGGCCAGCAGGCCCGTCATGGTCTTGTTCGCCTGCGTGGCGGCGGTGGCGAGCTCCTCCTGGGTGCGGACCGTGAAGTCAGGTTCGCGGCCGCGCCGGCGCTGGGTGAGCAGGTCCTCGACGTTCAGCTTCACCGAATCGATTTTCTCGGGCGACGCGGCCTGGATGCGGATCATGCTGATCGAGGTGCGGCGGGAGACGCGGCGCATGTGCGACGAATAGGGGATCAGCACCACATCGTCCTCATCCGAGCCGAAGACGCTGAAGCCCTTGGTCGTGAGCAGGCCGACGATCCGGAAAGGCAGGTTGCGGATACGGATGGTCTGACCGATCGGGTCTTCGTTGGGGAAGAGCTGTTCGGCGACCGTCTTGCCGATCACGGCCACCTTGGCGAGGGACTTGACGTCCTGCTCGGTAAACATCGCCCCGGAGGCGATCGGCCAGTTGCGGACGTAAGGGTAGTCGGGCCCGACGCCGTTGACGTTGGTGTTCCAGTTGAGGCCGTTGGCGAGGACCTGGTTGCGATCGCGGACTTCCGCGCTGAGCCCGTCGATGTCGCTGACCTCGGCGGCGATCGCCTCGGCATCCTCGGGGGTGAGCGTGACGGAGCTGCCGAAGCCGCCCCGCATGCCGCCGCTGCTGAAGCTGCCGGGCATGACGGTGATGAGATTCTGGCCGAGCGAGGCGACCTGCGCTTCGACCTGGACCTTGGCGCCGTTGCCGATGCTGACCATCGTGATGACGGCGGCGACGCCGATGATCATGCCCAGCGCGGTGAGGAGCGACCGCATGGTGTTGCGGCGAAGGGCGCGGAGCGCGACGCGAAGCGTGTTGGAGAAACGCACGGGAGGGAGAGCGGGTTACGGGAGGAGGGCGGGGGAGCGTCAGGCGCCGGCGCCGACCGTCAGCTTGGCCGCGGCCTCGGCCTGCTTCAGCTTTTCCATTTCGACGGCGGCGATGAGCCGGTTTTGCACCGGTTCGTCGCGAACGACCACGCCGTCGCGCAGGATCAGGTTGCGCTTGCAGTAGTGGGCGATGTCGAGCTCGTGGGTGACCATCACGATCGTGATGCCCTGGTCGTTGAGCTGCTGGAACACGCCCATCACCTCGACGGAGGTCTTGGAGTCCAGGTTGCCGGTCGGCTCGTCGGCGAGCAGCACCTGCGGCTGGTTGACCAGGCCGCGCGCGATCGCGACGCGCTGCTGCTGTCCGCCGGAAAGCTGGTTCGGGAAATGATCGAAGCGCTTGGCGAGGCCCACGATCTCGAGGCAGTGCATCGCGCGTTCGCGGATCTCCTCCATGGACACCTTGCGATGGCGGCCGTAAAGCATCGGCAGCTCGACGTTTTCGAGCGCGGTCGTGCGCGACAGCAGGTTGAAACCCTGGAACACGAAGCCGAGCTTCTGGTTGCGCAGGTCGGCGAGCTCGTTGCGGTCGAGCTTGTCCACATCGATGCCGTCGAGCAGGTAGGTGCCGCGCGTGGGACGGTCGAGGCACCCGAGCATGTTCATCAGCGTCGACTTGCCGGAGCCCGAAGCGCCCATCAACGCGACGAACTCCCCTCGCTGGATGTCGAGCGTGACGCCGCGGACGGCGTGCACGGGCACTTCGCCCGACTCGTAGATCTTGTGGATGTCCTTGATTTGGACAACGGGTGCCATGGGGAGGTCGCAGCGGTTGGAGGGTGCGATGCGTGGCTCAGCGGCCGCGCATGCCGCTGCTGCCGCCGAAGCTGCGGCCGCCGCTGAACGGATTGCTCGAGCCGCCCGGCGCGGGACCGGCGGCAACCGGGGCGGCGCCGGGCATGATCACGCCCTTTACCAGCGTGTCGTTTTCGCTCACCCCGCCGAGCACCTCGGTGTAGAAGCCATCGGAAACGCCCAGCCGGACCGACACGGGCTCGACCCGCTTGTCCTTGTCCAGGGCCTCGGGGTTGACGAGCTTGTAGAGCGTCCGCTGCACGATGGTGTTGTTGAAGCCGCGCTCGCCGGCGCCGCCGGGACCGCCGCCACCGCCGCGGCGGCCGCCGCCGCCGTCACCACCGCCCCCGCCGCCGCGACCGCCGCGACCGGCCGGCATGGCGAGGCGGGCTGCGATCAGGTCGGGGTCGAGCCCCTTGTCCTTGGCGAGCTTCTTGGCCTTCTCGATCTGCTCCGTCGAGGCGGGCGAGCCGCGCTGGAAACCCACTTCGCGCATGATGTCCATCGTCGCGCGCATCCGCTCCTCGTCGGTCATCGTGGCCACCGCGCCAGCCTTCTCCGCCGCCTTTTCGCCGGCCTTGGCGACGACCGGTGTTGCCGGAGCCTTCGGCAGCAGTTCGGGCGGGATGCGCACGCGCAGGGTGCCGTTTTCCACGCGCAGGACGTTGGTCTTCTGCTGCACGATGATCGAAACGTTGGCCGTCATGCCGGGCTTCAGTTTCAAGTCGGCGTTGTCGACGTCGATGATCGTCGCGTACGAGACCACGCTCTGCTGCGTCGTCGCCGCGTTGCGCACCTGGCGCACGGCGCCGGCGAAGGTGCGCCCCGGGAAGGCATCGACGGTGAACTTCACTTCCTGACCTTCGGAGATGCTGCCGATGTCGGCCTCGGCAACGGCGGCGTTGATCTGCAGCTTGGAAAGGTTGTTCACCAGCGTGAACAGCACGGGCGCGTTCATGCTGGCGTTGACGGTGCGGCCCTTGTCGGTCTTGCGGTCGAGCACCATGCCGTCGATCGGCGAGGTGATGACGGTGCGCTCGAGGTCGAGCTTGGCGTTGGCCACCGCCGCCTGGCGCGTGAGCAGCGTCGCGTTGGACTGCGAGAGCTGCGCGGTGATGCTGTCGACCTCCTGCTGGGAAACCAGTTTCTTCTCGTAGAGGTCCGCGGTGCGCTTGGCGTTGATCTTGAGCAACTGGTTGTTGGCCTCCGCCGACGCGAGATCCGCCTCGGCCTGGCGCAGCCGCTGCGTCGGCGTCGACTCGTCGATGCGGGCGAGCACGTCGCCCTGTTTCACGATCGAGTTGTAGTCGACGAGGACCTCCTTGATCTGACCCGAGACCTGCGCGCCGATATCGACGGTCACCACGGGTTGCAGGTCGCCCGTCGCCGTCACGGCCTGGATGATGTCACCCCGCATCACCTTGGCGGTCTGGAACTCCGGGGCCTTCTCCGTCTTGTTGCGGAAGTAATACCATCCGCCGGCCGCGCCTCCGGCGACAACGAGCAGGAAGAAGATGAGACCACCGTAGCTTTTCGATTTGGCCATGACGTGAGGGAGGGGAAGTGAAGGAGGAGGAAATGATTTTGCGGCCGGCGCAAACGAAACCCGGTGGCTGGCGACGGGATCGGCTTCCGGACGCGGTTCGCAAAGACGCAGGGGTGGGGGAAAGGTGACGGGTTTTTGCGGCTGACCTGACGCGGGGGGAATCGGGTCGCGGAGGCCGCCGGCTGGATCGAGGGAAAAGCAGGGGCCTCGCCGGAAAAAGACGACTCTTTTTGCCGGTCGGGCGGGAAGAGGCGGGGTCCAGCCGGGAGCGAGCCGCCTTTCCTCCAGCGGCTGGGCTGGACGCATGCCGTTGAGGTGGCGCCGCCTGTCCCCAGGCGGCTGACGTGCGACGGACCGGTTCGCAGCGGCTTGAGGACAAGCCGCTCCACCTGCGGGATCTTCGCCCTTACGGGATCTCGTACACCTCGACCAGGGCCACACCGGTGGTGTTGCCGACGCCGCTCACCTGGGCGGTGTAGCTGCCGGGAGCGAGCGTCACGAGGATCGCGGCGTCGCGGCTGTCGGCCGGGAGGGCAAAGGCGGCGACCGAGCTGAACGCGGTCGCGAGCACGGCCGTCCCGCCCCAGTCGTCGTTCTCGAGCAGACGGTTGGCGCCCGAGTAGAGCTCCAGCCGCGGATTCGCCAGCGCTCCGGGCACGCCGAAGGTGGTCAGGGTGGGACCGATCGCCCGGATCAGCACCGTGCGGCTCGACGAACCGCTGATGGAGAAGCCCGCGATCAGGATTTCGTCGCCCGTGCCCACGCGCGTGCGGGCCGAGACGTTGGTCAGGCGGGGCGTGGTGACGGTGAAGGTCGCCGACGGCGTCGCATCGTAGATCTCGGCCAGGGCGACGCCGGTCGTGTTCCCGTTGCCCGTGATCCACACGCTGTAGCTGCCGGGGCTGAGGTTGGGATTGTAGAGGGCGGCGTCCTTCGAGGCCGGATTGCCATACGCGAAGGCGCCGACCTGCGTGCCGACGGTGGTGACCTGCGCGTTGCCGGCCCAGTCGTCGTTTTCGAGGATGCGGTTCGCGCCGGAGAACAACTCGAGTTTCGGATCGGCGAGGGCGCCGCCGACGCCGAAGGCCGCCAGCGCCGGGCCCACGCCGCGCAGGAGGATGGGCTTGTTGGCCGTGGGGCTGCCGCCGCCGACGTTGAAGCCGACGATCAGCGTGTTGTCCCCCGTGCCGGCCTGCGAACGGATCGCGAGGTTGGTGATGCGGCCGCTGGCGAGGGCCGGGGAGATCGTGAGCGCGGCGTCCGCGCTCAGTGCGGTGCCGGCCGAGTTGCTCACGAGCACGGAATAGCTGCCCACCGATCCGGCGTCGGCGGCGGGAATGACGTGGGTTGCAGCCGTGGCGTTCGCGATCGGCGCGCCGTTGCGCCGCCACTGGTAGGAAAGACCTCCGCCCGTGGCGGTGACGGAAAACTCCACCTGCGTGTTGGGCGGCACCACCTGGGCGACCGGCTGCGTGACGATCACCGGCTGGGTGTCGAGGGCGCCGCGGGAAATGACGTTGCCGTCGCGCGAGGCGACGAAGATCGCGCCGGACGCGTCGACTGCCACGCCGATCGGCGAGGAGAACCGGGCGTTCGCGGCGTTGCCCTCGGCCGTGCCCGCGCTGCCCGCGGCGCCGCCGATCGTGGTGACCACGCCGGACCCCGTCAGGCGGCGGATCAGGTGATTCCCGGTGTCGGCGACGAAGATCGCGCCGGCACGATCGACCGTGATGCCCCAGGGGCCGTTGAACCGCGCGGCGACACCGGTGCCATCGTTGCTGCCGCTGGAGCCGCCGAGGCCTGCCAGCGTGGTCACCGTGCCGTCCGACGTGATCCGGCGGATCGTGTTGCTGCCGGTGTCGGCGACGTAGAGGGTGTTGTTGCCATCGATGGCGAGACCGCGCGGCCGGTTGAAGCGTGCGGCCGGGCCCACGCCGTCGGCGGTCCCTGCCTGCCCGGCGGTGCCGGCGAATGTAGTCACCGCGGACGCCAGGGTGATCCGCCGGATGGTGTGGTTCGAGGTGTCGGCGATGTAGGTGTTCTGGTTGCTGTCGACCACGATCCCGGAGGGATTGAAGAAACGCGCGCTCTCCAGGAACGCGTCGATCGAGCCGGAGAGCCCGGTGGATCCGCCGGCGGTGTTCACGTCGCGCGCGGGCGTGACGAACCGCAGGGTGTGCGAGTTCACCTCGGTGACGAGGATCGAGCCGTTGGCGAGCACCGCGATGCCGGTCGGGGCGACGAAGCGGGCCTGCGTGGCCGCGCCGTCGATGTACAGGCTGGTTCCCGCCACGCCCGCGTAGGTGCTCACCAAGCCCGCCGGGGTGATGCGCCGGAGGGTGCTGTTGCCCGTGTCGGTCACGAACACGTTGCCGCCGCCGTCGATCGCGAGGTAGTGCGGCTGGTTGAAACGCGCCGCGCCGCCGAGGCCGTCCGCACTGCCGGCGGCGGACGCGCCGGCGAACAGGGTCCACGAATGCGTCTGGGCGTTCACGGAGCCCGCGGCGAACAACAGCGAGCAGGCAAGGAGGCAGGGCAGGTTTCTCATGGCGATGAAAGTCAGGGAAGCTCGTATACCTCGACGAGGGCAATTCCGGTCGCACCGCCCGCGTCGCTCACCTGCGCGGTGTAACTTCCGGGGGTGAGCTCGACGAGCAGGGCCGCGTCGCGGCTGGAGGCAGGAAAGCCAAACGCGCCGACCTCCGCAAACGCCGCGCTGAGCGCCGCCGCGCCACCCCAGTCGTCGTTGCTCCGCACGGGAGTCGCGTCGCGGAAGAGGTCGAGGCGCGGATTGGCGAGCGTGCCTCCGACGCCGAACGCCGCGAGCGCCGGGCCGGCGGCACGCAGCAGGACGCGCCGTGGCACGTTGCCCGAGATCGAGAATCCCGCGATCAGCACCCCTCCGCCCGTGCCGACCTGCGCCCGGGCCGAGACGTTCACGAGCCGCGCGCCGCGGTCCGGCGTGGGATCGTAGAGCTCCGCCAGCGCGAGGCCGGTGCCGCTGGCGCCGGAGATCTGCGCCGTGTAGCCGCCGGCCCCGAGGGTGCGCAGCAGCGCCGCGTCGAGGGAATCGGGCCGCAGGCCAAAGGCACCCGCGCTGGCGAACACCCGCGACAGGGCCGACGCCGTCGTGCCGCCCGCCGCCACCGGCAGCGTGTCCGTCGCCCAGTCGTCGTTGGCGCTGAGCAGCGTCGCGCCGGCGTAGAGCTGCAGCCGCGGGTCGCCGAGTGCGCCCGTCACGCCGAAATCGGCCAGCGTCGGCCCGATGGCGCGCAGCAGCATTTCCTTGCCCGGCGTGCCCGCGAGGACGAAGCCGACGGTGAGCACCTGGTCGCTGGTCCCGGCGGTGGTGCGGACCGAAAGGTTGGTCAGCCGGCCGACGCGCCTGGGCTCGACGGTGATCACGGCGGCGGGCGTGGTGATCGAGCCGCCGGCGTCGCTGACCGTGACGGTGTACCGGCCGGCGGCCGCCGCGGTGACGTCCGCGAGCTCGAGGGTCGGTCCGTCCGCCCCTGCGATCACGACCCCGTCCTTGCGCCATTCGTAGCGCAAGGCGCCTTCGCCCGTGGCCTGCACGGCGAGCGTAAAGCGTCCGCCGAGCGGCGCGATGCCGGAGACGGGGGCCGACGCCACCGTCAGCGGCTCGTTGCGCGCCTGGCCGGAGCGTTGCGCGTTCTGCCGGTATTGCGGCCAGGGCGAGGCGGGACCGGCGCCGACGTCGAAGACATAGAGCCGGTTGTCGTTGCTGCCGACGTAGAGGCGCCCTCCCGCCAGCGCGGGCGACGAGCGGATCGCGTCGCCCGTCGCATAAGTCCGTCGCAGGGTGCCGTCGGGATTCACCGCGTAAACGAGACCGTCGTACGCTCCGATATAGATCACGCCGTTGGCGTCGACCGCCGGCGAGCACGCCCGCACCTCCGCGGCGAGGCGGAAGGTCCAGCGCGCGGCGCCGGTCGCGGTGTCGACGGCGTGGAGCAGTCCGTCGTACCCGGCGAAGTAGACCGTCCCGCCGTCCGGGCTCAGCGCCGGGGAGGAACTGGAGCCGAGGGTCGCGCCGCGGTAGACCCAGCGCTGCGCGCCCGCGGCGGTCAGCGAATAGAGGCGACCGGAATTGAGCGTGCCGAAGTACAGGTTGCCGGCGCCGTCGATCGCCGGCGCGGTGTAGATGGGATTGTCGGCGACGAAGGTCCACTTCACCGCACCCGTTGCGGGATTCAGCGCGAAGAGCCGGTGCACCGGCACCGTCGAGGCGCTGTCGTCGGAGCCGAGGTACACGGTGCCGTCGGGGGCCAGCACGGCCGAGGCGTAGGAGTTGCCGGGCACGATGGCGGACCACCGCGGGCTGACGCTCGTGCCCTGGTCGCCGTAGGCGAAGAGCCGGCCCTCCTCGGAGTGCACGAAGATCGTGCCGTCGGCGGCCAGCGCGACCGCGTTGTTGGCGTTCACGCCGGTGCCGACGATGATCTCCCACTTCCGCTCGCCGGTCGCGCTGTGGTAGGCGTAGAGCCGCGCGCTGTTGGGTCGCAGCCCGCCGGGACCGGCGCCGAAGTACAGCGTCCCGTCCGGAGCCAGTGCCGCCGCCGAGGTGTCGAGCAGCGCGCCGGACAGGTTGATCGCGGGCCAGAGGCGCGTGCCATTCGCCCGGAAGGCATGGAAAAAGCCGTCGATGCTGCCGACGAACACGCTGCCGTCGGGCGGCACCGCGCCGGCCGGGAAGGGGATCCACAGCGCGGTGACGAGCGCGGCAACGGCGAGCAGGAGCTGGGCGAGCGCAGTGAG
>CALFZM010000023.1 GCA_937952235.1 uncultured Opitutia bacterium
CCTCGAGCGTCTGCGCGATGGACCACGCCACGCTCTTGCGGTTCGCGACGCCGAAGACGAGGAACGTCCTGCCGGTCAGGCCGAGGAAATCAGGCATGCGGCTTCTCCGGCGTTTTCCAGGCAACGGCGAAATCCACGTTCAGCACGCGCGTGCCGTCCGCCTTCTTGATGCTGCCGGTGAGCATGGTGAAGCCGCCCATGGCGTCCTTCTCCTTCACCTCGAGCAGGACGGTGTCGCCGGGATAGACCGGGGAGCGGAATCGCACGTCGCTGATTTTCGCGATCAGCGGCACACCCTCGCCGGGTTTGCCGCCGGCATCGCGCGCCTTCAGCGTCATATGGCAGCCGGCGGCCTGGAACACCGCCTCGCACAGCAGCACGCCCGGCGTGATGGGCGCGCCCGGATAGTGGCCGCGGTAGAAATCCTCGTCGGCGCGCCAGGTGCGACGCGCCACCAGGCCGTCGGCGGCGCGGCTCACGATCTCGTCGACGAACAGAAACGGAGGCCGGTGAGGGATGAGGTCGGTGACGTTATCCATGAAATCAGGCCGCGGCGGGGGCGGGACGTTTTTGCGCGAAGAGGGCCTTGTCGATCTTGTTCGCGACGATGACCCCATAGTTGATCGTGCCGAGCCAGCCCGACATGATGATGCCGACGGAGCCGGCATGATAGAGCCCGGGCAGCTGCTCCGGCAATTCCATGGAGACCTTCAGGCCCTCGAACTTCGTGCCGAAAGACGTGCCGCCGGCATGGGTGGTGTACCGCTCGATCGTGCGCGGCGTGGCCGCCTCCATCCAGTCGATCTTCGCCCGCACGCCCGGGATGTACCGCTCCAGCGCCGCGATCGACTCGCCGATCAGCCGCTGCTTCTCCCGCGCGTAGTCCTCGTCGCCGAGCCGCTGCCAGTCGCCATATTGGCCGTTGAGCGAGACGACCACGGTGTAGCGATCCGAGCCGGGCCGGGTCTCCGGATAATACACCGAGAAGGTCCGGCTGGTGGTGCGAAACGCCGTCAGCTCCTCGCTGCTGAACACCGGGTTCTCCGAGGTGAACACGAGGTCGCCGATGTGCGGAATGCTCTCGCCCTTGCGAATGCCCAGGTACACCTGGCACGAACTCGAGTTGATCCTCACGGCCCGGGCCTCGGCGGCATAGCCCGGGGAGAAGTTCTCCTCCCGGGCGAGCCGGAAGATCGTGTTGTGGAGGTTGGCGTTGGACAGGATCGCCCGGGCCCGGATGACGCGGCCGCTCTGCGCCACGATGCCGCATGCCACCTTCCGGCCGTCGCGCTCCTCGACCAGGATGCGGTCGACGAGGACCTTCTTGCGCAGCTCGACCCCGTTGCGTTTCAGCTCCGCCACCATCTTCCCTACCAGCACATCCGAGCCGCCGCGGAAGGTGTACACGCCGGAGCCCATGAAGTTGGAGAACACGATGCCGTACGTGATCGCCGGGTCGTCGAGCGTCGACCCGTTGGCGTACGCGATCGGCTCCATCAGCAGCCGCTTCACGTCGTCGCGCCCCGGGAAGAACCGCTCCATCATCTGGCCGGTCGTCTCCGGGTTGTTGTCGTAGAAGTTCATCGACCGCAGGTGGTCGTAGAACTTCTCCACGTGCGCGCGCTCGAGGTGGAACTGCTCCACCAGCACCCGCGTGTAGTCTTCGCGCGTGAACGTGGTCCACACGTCCATCTGCGGATTGACGAACCGGATGTCCTTGAGCTGGACGATCGAATCCGCGATCTCCCGCGTCCAGTACTTGCGGCACGACTTGATCATCCCGACCGGGAAGCCGTGCAGCGAGATGTCGAAGATGTGCCCGCCCTTCCGCGTGAACCACGTGGCGAGGCCGCCGTACTGGTAGTGGTGTTCGAGCAGCAATACCCGGTGGCCGGCCTTGGCGAGCACGTTGGCGCCCGTCAGCCCCCCCAGACCGCTGCCAATCACGATCACATCGTACTCGTCGGCGACACCTTTGAGCCAGTCGTAAGCCATGAAGGGTCCAACGTGGCCGGTTGTCCGGGCAATGCCAACTCAGAGTTTGAGCGCGCGCAGATACTTGAAACTGTCCGGGATGCACTGCAGCGGCGTCGGCGTCTCGTCCTCGAGGAAGTAGTGCTGCACGCCGATTTTCTGCGCCGCCAGCAGGATGCGGCGGTAGTCGATCTGGCCGGTGCCGACCGTCACCTTCGCGGTCGGCGGGGTGCCGCCCGTATGCACGCCGGTCGCAAAGCCTTTCAACATGTCCTTGATGTGCATCGTCACCCAGCGGTCCGGATACTTCTCCAGCAGGGCCACCGGATCCTGGCCGGCGTAATACGCCCAAAAGACGTCGAGCTGGAAGCAGACAAACTCCGGCTTGGTCTCGCGCACCAGGAGGTCGAACACCGTCTCGCCCCGTCCGCCGGCCACGGGACGAAACTCCAGGCCGTGCGGGTGATAGCCGAAACGGATCCCCTCCTTGCGGAAGGCCTCGCCCCACCGATTGAAGTCCGCCGCGGTCCGTCGTGCGACCGCCTCGGTGAAGAGCTTGTCCTGGTCCAGCTTCGGGTAGGGACAAAACACGAATTTCACGCCGAACGTCTTCGCGTCCCGGATCACGGCCCCCACGTCCTTCTCCAGTTGCGGGTAGCCGGCGTGCATGCTCACGGGCACCAGGCCGCGACGCTCCAGTTCCTGCTTGAAGCGCTCGGGGGTCAGGTCGCCGGTGCCCGCGAGTTCCACCTCGCGCACGCCATAGGACTTCGCGAGGTCAAGCGCCCCGGTGGTGCTCTCCTTGGTCTGCGCCCGCAGGCTGTAGAGCTGCAGGCCCAGATGCTCGCGGAAATCCGCCGCCGCGGCCGAGAGCGCCGCCAGGAACGCGGCGCCGATGAGGAGAAGAGGTTTCATGGGTGCCACGATGCACGCGCCAACCCGGACGGTTGGCAAGCCGGAGTCGCTCCGGGCGGCACCCCGCCGCCGGCCTCCACCGGGCGGATCACTGCTTGTCCTTGCGGCGCTTCTTCTCGCCGTCGCCCGACTCCTTCTTCTTGTCGGCCGCCTTGAACTCGTCCGCGGAAAGCGCGCCGTCCCTGTTCTTGTCGCGGCGCGCAAAGGCGGTCTTCGCCTTCGTCGCGTCCGTCCGGTCTTTCACGGCGGCGATGTACTCCGCTTCGCTCACCTTGCCGTCGCCGTCGGTGTCGGCCTTGGCGAACGCCCGATTGGGCTTGGCGGCGTCCGCGGCCAGCGCCGCGCACGCGAGGGAAAGGGCCACGCCGGCGGCGATGGCCCGAAGGAAGGGCTGAAGGAACGGGTTCATGGCGCGCATGACGTTTCGGTCTCGAACCGGTTACGCCGCGCGCCGGTCCGGCCGGGGCTTGTTTTCCCCTCAATCCGCCTCATTGCTCGCGTTGCGCATGAAAGTCACCCGCGTCACCCCCTGCGTCCTCGGCACCGCCTGGCGGGAACTGGTCTTCGTCCGCGTCGAGACCGATGCGGGGCTCGTCGGCTGGGGCGAGGTCCGGGCCGTGAACAAGGTGCAGGCGGTCATCGGCTACGTGCAGGAGGCTGCTCCCCGCTACCTGATCGGACGCGACCCTTTCGACACGGAGCGGCTCGTGCAGGAGTTGATGACCGCGGACTTTGGCCGGCCCGGCGAGGTCGCGATGTCCACGCTCGCGCTGTTCGAGGTCGCCTGCTGGGACCTCAAGGGCAAGGCGCTCAACGAGCCGGTCTACCGCCTCCTCGGCGGCGCCGTGCGCGACCGGATCAGGCTTTACGCGAACGGCTGGTACCGCACCGAACGCACGCCCGCGGCGTTTGCGGCCGCGGCGCAGGCAGCCGTGGCAAAGGGCTACCGGGCGCTGAAGTTCGATCCGTTCGGCGCCAGCCACTTCGAATTCTCGTACGCCGAAAAGCGGCTTTCGCTCGCGCTCGTCGCCGCGGTGCGCGAGGCCGTGGGACCGGACATCGACCTGTTCATCGAGATGCACGGGCGTTTCACCCCCGCCGGCGCGATCGAGATGGCCCGCGAACTCGCGCCGTTCCGGCCGGGCTGGATCGAGGAGCCGGTCCCGCCGGAAAACGTCCGGGCACTGAAGAAGGTCATGGACGGCGTCGCGCCCCTCGGCATTCCCGTCGCCACGGGGGAACGCATCCACACCCCGGGCGACGCGCAGGAACTGCTCGCCCTCCATGCGTGCGACATCCTGCAGACCGACCTGACGCACTTCGGCGGCCTGGCGAACACCAAGAAAATCGCGGCGCAGGCGGACGCGTCGTACATCCGCCTCGCGCCCCACAATGTCGGCGGCCCGGTCTCGACCGCGGCCGCGCTCCACCTCAACGCGTGCACGACCAACGCGATGATCCAGGAAAACTTCAACGACTTCGACGACGCGCACGTGATGGCCGCCGCTCCGGGCGTGCCCGCGATCGAAGCGGATGGCTGCGTCGGCCTTCCCTCCGGCCCCGGTCTCGGGGTCGCGGTTGACGAAGCGCTGCTCGCCGCCCACCCGCCGCGTCGGGTGTTTTTCAACCTGTACTCGGACGACTGGCACCAGCGAAATCGCTCCCGTGCGGCCACGCCCTGATCCCCTCGCATGACCTCGCTCCGCCTTTCCGTCCTGCTGCTGCTCGCAGTGCTGACCGGCTCGCTGCTGCCGGCGGCTTCGCCCGCGCGGCCCAACATCATTTACCTGCTGGCGGACGACCTGGGTTACGGAGACCTTGGATCCTATGGCCAGAAGCTGATTGCCACGCCGAGGCTCGATGCCCTCGCGGCGCAAGGCATGCGCTTCACGCAGCATTACGCGGGCGCTCCGTCCTGTGCTCCGTCGCGCTGCGTGCTGCTCACGGGCCGTCACACCGGGCATGCGCGCATCCGGGCGAACAGCGATCTGCCGTTGCTGCCGGAGAACCGGACGTTTCTCCAGGAATTGAAGCAGGCCGGTTACCGCACGGGCGTCGTGGGCAAATGGGGGCTCGGCCTCGAGGACAGCACCGGCGCGCCGTGGCGGCAGGGCGTCGACGAGTTCATCGGCTTCCTCGACCAGACGCACGCGCACACGCACTATCCCGACTTTGTCTGGCGCAACCAACGGCGGATCGAGATTCCGGAGAACCGCGACGGACGGCGGGAGGTTTATGCCCAGGACCTGTTCGCCCTGATGGCGCTCGATTTCATCCGCCGGCACCGGGACCGGCCGTTCTTCCTCTACGGCGCCTTCACCCTGCCTCATGCGGAAGTGACCGTGCCGGATGACTCCCTGGCCCCTTACCGCGGCCGGTGGCCTGAGCCCAAGCAGTTTCCCGGAAGCAAGACCTACTCTCCGCAAACGCAGCCCCGGGCGGTGCGGGCCGCGATGATCTCGCGGCTCGATCGCGATGTCGGCCGCATCGTCGACCTGATCGACGAACTCGGACTCGCCGAAAAGACCCTGATCGTCTTCACCAGCGACAATGGTCCGATCACCGCCGGCGGGCAGGATCCCGAGTTCTTCGACAGCAACGGCCCGCTGCGCGACTTGAAGTTCACCCTCTACGAAGGCGGCATCCGCGTGCCGTGCATCGCCCGCTGGCGTGGACGGGTGCCCGCCGGCGTCACGTCCGCGCACGTCTCGGACTTCGCGGACATGTTTCCGACGTTCGTCGAACTCGCAGGGCGTCCCGCTCCGGCCGGGCTCGATGGCGTTTCCATCGTTCCCACCCTGCTGGGCGAGCCGGGGCGGCAGACGGCGCGCGACCTCTTCTACTGGGAAGCCGCGCCACAGCAGGCGATCCGCGTGGGCGATTGGAAGGCGGTGCGCACGGCGCAGGGCCGTCCCCTCGAACTCTACGACCTCGGCCGCGACGTGGGTGAGACGACGAACCTCGCGGCGCGCCACCCCGACCTCGTCACCCGCTTCGAAGCGTTGATGAAGGCCTCGCGGTTCGACTCGCCGGATTTCCCGTTGCAGCGGCGCGAGCGGAAAAAACCCTGACGCCGCGCCCCCGCGGCGGGAGACGGCGCAAAACGCGCCCTTCCGCGAGCGGTTCCGCGCCGGCTCGGCGGGGCGCGATGGCCACCGAGACGTCGCCATTGGCCCCGGGAAGTCAGTGGAACTTCAGGCTCCGACGAAAACGGCCGCACCGGATGTTGCAGCGGCTTGTCAAGCCGCTGCGGAAGGCCCCGTCGAATGCCAGCCGCCTGGGGACAGGCGGCTCCACCATGGAGGCGAGCGGATGAACGCGACGATCAGGCATAGGCCGCGGGCCAGCGGGGAAGCCATCCTGTCCATCCTGTTCATCCTGTCTCAAAAGCGCTCGCCCGGTCGGAGCCAGGTTGAAAACGATTCACCGGATGAGGCCGACCGGGCGGCAAGGATAGGTGGAGCGGCTTGTCCTCAAGCCCGACCTCGTCACCCCCTTCGAAGCGTTGATGAAGGCCTCGCGGTTCGACTCGCCGGAGTTCCCGCTGCAGCGGCGCGAGCGGAAAAAACCCTGACGCCGTGCCCCCACGGCGGGAGACGGCGCAGTCTCCGACGAAAACGGCCGCACCGGATGTTGCAGCGGCTTGTCAAGCCGCTGCGGAAGGCCCCGTCGAATGCCAGCCGCCTGGGGACAGGCGGCTCCACCATGGAGGCGAGCGGATGAACGCGACGATCAGGCATAGGCCGCGGGCCAGCGGGGAAGCCATCCTGTCCATCCTGTTCATCCTGTCTCAAAAGCGCTCGCCCGGTCGGAGCCAGGTTGAAAACGATTCACCGGATGAGGCCGACCGGGCGGCAATGATAGGTGGAGCGGCTTGTCCTCAAGCCGCTGCGGAGAAATCCGCCCAACGTCAGCCGCCGGAGACGAGACCTCCACGAAGCGTTCGGCGGCTCCGCCGTACCCGGCGCTGACCGGGCCGCGGCCTTCGCGGATCCGACTGCGTGAGTACCGGAGCGCCCTAAAGCTCCATCGCCGCGAACACGCGATAGTAGATCCAGTGCCCGAAATCGTTCGGGTGATTGATATTGTTCCCGAGCAGATCCTCCGGACGCTTTCGCCCCGCGACCGCCTGCCAGTTGTTGAACACATCCGCATAGGCGCAGCCGGTCTCGGCCGCGACCCGGGCCGTCGCCGCCGCATACTCCGCCATCCGATGCGTGCCATGGACCCAGCGGGGATTGGGCGGGAACGTGGAGAACAGCACGATCTCCGCCGCGGTCGCCGCGCGGAGGCGCGTCACCATTTCCCGCAGGTTTCCCTCGAAGTCCGGCAGGGCCACGCCGCGTCGGTTGTGGTCGTTCATGCCGAAGCCGATCAGCACGAGGTCGGGCTTCGCCTCGATGACCCGGGCCTGCAGCCGCTGCAGTCCGCGCGTCGTCGTGTCGCCCCCGGTGGCGGCGTTGACGGACGTGATCCGCGCCCGCGGATACTTCGCGGCCAGGTCGTCCGCCCAGCGGCGCCAGAAGATCAGCGCGGGCTCCGACGCTTCGCCGCCGTGCGTGATGCTGTCGCCGAACGCGACGATCGTCACCGGCCCGCCTGCGGCGAGTTTGCGCTGCGTCGCCGGCAACCGGCCCGCCTGGGACGGCTGCACCGGCCAGCGCACGCCGCCCGCCGGCCGGTAGTCCGCGTAGGCGAAGAACGGTCCGTTGCCGTACCCGGGAAACTTCGTGTGGTCGAACTGCTCCTGCCCATGCAGCACGTTGGTGCTGAAATCCGGGAGCCGCGAACCCGGGAGCCGCACCAGCGCGCCGCGGGCCCGATCCACCTCGAAGTCGAGCCCCTCCTCGTACAGGACCGCGGCGGGCCCGTCCCGGTAGGTGCTCCGCAGCACCACCGGCACGTCACGGGCAGGCGGATACGCCAGCGGCGAGGGCGCGGCGCCCGCGAAGACGAGCGATTCGCCGCGCATTTCGGCCAGTCGGGCTTGTGGCGGCGCCACGCAGCCGGCAGACAGCAGCAGCCCCAGTACACCCATGCTCCACCCCCACGGAAGATCTCGCCACGCCATGCCGGCGATTGAGCGGATCGCCCCGGGGCCGCGCGATCCGAAAACCGCGGCTTCCCGGCCGGGAGCCGGACGGACGCGATCGGGATTGAACTTCGCGCGGCCGCGTCGCGTACTCCGCGCTGCCCCGGCGGGCGCGCCCGCCCGACCCCATGAACCCCGCCCTTCTCTCGGTCCTTGCGCTCGTCGCGGTTATCCTGCTCAGCCTCACGTCCCGGATCAACGTCGGCATCCTCGCCGTGGCGCTGGCGCTGCCGGTGGGCGTGGTCGCGGCGGGCTGGAAGCCGGAGGCCGTGCTCGCGCTGTTTCCCTCGGGTCTGTTCCTCACGCTGGCGGGCGTCACGCTGCTCTTCGGCGTCGCGCAGGCCAACGGCACGCTGGCTGGCCTCGCGCGGCGCGGCGTGCGGGCCTGCGGCGGCACACCCGCGCTGCTGCCGCCGTTGTTCTTCGGGCTGGCCTGTGCGTTGGCCATGATCGGACCCGGGGCGATCGCGGCGAGCGCGCTGCTCGCTCCGCTGGCCCTTTCCGCCGGGGCCACCGCCGGCGTGTCGCCGTTCCTGATGGCGCTGATGGTCGCCAACGGCGGCAACGCGGGCAACCTGTCCCCGTTCAGCGCGGTCGGCGTGATCGTGCAGACGCAGTTGCACCGGGCCGGCGTGCCCCACGGCGACTGGAACGTGTTCGCCTCGAATTTCGCCGCGCATGCGGCCGTCGCGGCGGCGGCATACCTGCTCTTCGGCGGCCCGGCGCTCCTGCGCGTGCCGCGAGCCTCCTCCACCTCCGCTCCCATCCCGCCGCTCACCGGCCGCCAGTGGTTCACCCTGGCCGTGCTCGCGGTCTGGATCGCGGGGGTCGTCGGCTGGCGCGTGCAGCCCGGGCTGTCGGCCTTCGCCGCCGCCGCCGTGCTGATCCTCGGGCGCGCGGCGGATGACCAGGCGGCGGTGGCCGCGATTCCCTGGCCGGTGCTGCTCATGGTCTCCGGCGTGAGCGTGCTCGTGGGCGTGCTGGAAAAGACGGGCGGCCTCGAACTGTTCACCGGCCTGCTCGCGCGCATCGCGACTCCGGATACGGTCAACGGCGCGATGGCATTCGTCACCGGCCTGATCTCCACCTACAGCTCCACCTCGGGCGTCGTCTATCCGGCGTTCCTGCCCATGGCGCCCTCGCTGGTGGAGAAGCTCGGGGGCGGCAGCGCGCTCGAGATCGCGCTCAGCATCAATGTCGGCGCCGCCCTCGTGGACGTCTCACCGCTGTCGACCATCGGCGCACTCTGCGTGGCCGGGCTGCCCGCCGGGGGCGACAGCCGGAAGCTGTTTCGACAGATGCTGCTCTGGGGCTTCGCGATGGTGCCGGTCGGCGCGCTGTTCTGCCAGGGCTGCATCGGGCTCTTCGCGCGCTGAGCCGGCGCGGGCTTCCGCCGCGATGAGGCCCCGCTTTTGCGTTTGGCCCGCGCTTCGATCTGCGCACGCTCGGCAGACGCGCCGCCCCGCCTATTCCATGCTTTCCCGGCCTTCCCTCCTCGCGCTGCTCGTCGCCGGCTGCCTCGCGTGCGCGCCGGCGGCGGAACCGCCCGCGTGGCAGGCGGGCGTCGCGCGGATCGACATTTCGCCGCGTCACCCGGTGCGCCTCTCGGGCTACGCGACGCGGCGCGCCGAGGCCCCCGCCGCGAGCGGGACGCTCTGGGCCAGGGCGCTCGCGTTCGGCACCGATACCCGCGAGCCGTTCGTGCTGCTCGCGGTGGAAAACTGCGGCGTGCCGGCCTGGGTGCGTTCCGAGGTGCTCCGCCGGTTGCAGCCCGCGGGTGTCGGCAGCGAGCGCTTCGCGCTGACGTTCACGCACACCCACTCCGCCCCGTGCCTCACGGGCGCATTGGAGAACATCTTCGCCGAGGACGTGCCGCCGGAGCACCAGGCCAACATCGATCGCTACACGCGCACGCTGATCGAGCAGTTGGTCGCGGTCGCCACCGCCGCCCTCGCTGACCGCCAGCCCGCGCGGCTCGAGTGGGGCGCCGGCAAGCTGCGCTTCGCGCAGAATCGCCGCCAGCTCAGCGGGGGCATCGTCGACCACGACCTGCCGGTGCTCGTGGTGCGCGCTCCCGACGGCGCGGTGCGGGCGGTGCTCGCCAGCTATGCGAGCCACGCGACGGCGCTCGGGGCCGACGTCAATGTGGCCCACGGCGACTGGGCCGGCGCCGCGCAGCTTGCGCTCGAGGCCGACCACCCCGGCGCGGTCGGGCTCATCACGATCGGCGCCGCCGGGGAGTGCATCCCGTCCGGCGTGCGCGAACTGCCGTCGCCGCTGCGGTGGGCGGAAACGACGCGCCTCGGGCGGGAGGTGGCCGGCGAGGTCCGGCGCGTGCTCGCCGCGGGGCTGCGGCCGGGCTCGGAGACCGGGTACCCGCCGTCGCCTACCACGCGCGCCGGAACCTCGCGCGCCTCGACCGCGGCGAGAAGCTGCCGACCCACGTGCCGTACCTCGTCCAGGCCTGGACCTTCGGCCGCGAACTCGCGCTGGTCTTCCTGCCCGGCGAGGTCGTGGGCGACTACTCCCTCCGGCTCAAGCGCGAGTTCGATGCGGACCGGATCTGGGTCACGGCCTACGCCAACGGCGCGCCCGGCTACATTCCGTCGCGGCGCGTGCTGCAGCTGGGCCAGTACGAGGCGGTCGCCTCGACGCGTTACTACGACCTGCCCGCGCCGTTTGCCCCGGAGGTCGAGGAGCTGATCGTCAGCACGGTGCATGGCATCGTGCCCGCCGATTTCCTCGCCGCCACACGCACGAATCCGCTCCCGCGCTCCACCACGCCCGAGGAGGCCCTGGCGGCCCTGCGCGTGCCCCCCGGGCTCGTCGCGGACCTCGCGGTGGCGGAGCCGCTGGTCCTCGATCCGATCGCGATCGAATTCGGCCCCGACGGCCGGCTCTGGGTCGTCGAGATGCGCGACTACCCGCTCGGTCTCGACGGCCGGGGCGGGCCGGGCGGCCGGATAAGCGTGCTCAGCGACACCGACGGCGACGGGCGGTACGACCGGTCGGTGGTGTTCATGGACGGGCTCCCGCTGCCGACCGGCGTGCTCCCCTGGCGGCGCGGCGTGCTGGTCTGCGCGGCGCCCGACATCCTGTATGGCGAGGACACCGACGGCGACGGGCGGGCCGACGTCGTGCGGCCGGTGCTCACCGGCTTCAGCACCGAGAACCACCAGGCGCGCGTCAACGCGCTGAACCTCGGCCTGGACAACTGGGTCTATGCGGCCAATGGCCTGCGCGGCGGCACGGTGACGAGCCCGCTCCGGCCGGGCGCCGCGCTTGATATCCGCGGGCAGGATTTTCGTTTCCAGCCCGACACCGGCGCGATCGAGACCGTGGCCGGCCGTTCGCAATACGGCCGGATTCGCGACGACTGGGGCCACAGCTTCGGCACCACCGCGGGCAACCTGCTGCTGCACTTCCCGCTCCCCGAGCGCTACGCCCGCCGCAACCGCCACGTGCCTCCCGGCAGCGGCACCGTGACGCTCCCTTCGGGCGCGCAGCGGTCGCGGCTGTATCCCATCTCCGATGCGATGCCGCGCTTCAACCAGCCGGCCCATGCGAACCAGGTGACCGCTGCCTGCGGCTCCGGCTTCTATCGCGACACGCTCCTCGGCGCCGCGTACGCCGGCGATGCGTTCATCTGCGAACCGGCGCACAGCGTGGTGACGCGCCTCGAGCTGCACGCGCGCGGCGCAACGTTCGCCGCGACGCGCGCGCCGGAGGAGACTGACCGCGAGTTCCTCGCGTCGTCCTCGAGCTGGTTCACCCCCGTGCAGGCGAAGACGGGTCCCGACGGCGCCCTGTGGATCGTGGACATGGCGCGGCCCGTGATCGAGCACCCGCGCTGGATCCCACCCGAGCGGCTGCAGGGGCTGCCCGTGCGCGCCGGCGAGACCATGGGACGGATCTACCGCGTGCTGCCGCGCGCCACCCGCGCGCGGCCCGTGGCAGACCTGAGCCGCCTGCCGCTGCCGGTGCTGGTCGCCGCGTTCGATTCCCCCAACGGCGCCGAGCGCGATCGGGTGCAGGCGGAACTCCTCTTTCGCGGGGCAGGCGATGCCGCCGCCCCGCTGCTCGCGAAACATGCGGCCAGCAGTTCCGTGCCGGAAGTTCGCGGCCACGCCCTCGCCCTGCTCGCCGCGTTCGGGCGCCTGGAGGTCAGGCACGTGGCCACCGCGCTCCGCGACGGATCGTCCGGCGTGCGGCGGCTGGGGCTGGCCGTGGGCGAGCCTTTCCTCCGCGCGCCCTCCGCGCTCGACGCCCTGCTCCCGGAACTCGTCCGCGACCCGGACTCCGGCGTCCGCACGCAGCTCGCCTTCAGCCTCGGTGAATCGCACGACCCCGCGGCGGCCGCCCCGCTGCTGGCGGCGCTCGCGCTTGCCGGCGGGGGCGATCCCTGGCTGCGCACGGCCATCGTCAGCGCGGCGTCCGCCAACGCGCTGCCGTTGCTGCGCCACCTGCTGGCCGGCGGCGATCCCGGTCCGGATGCCGGCCTTGCCGCCGACCTGGCCCGGACCGCTCTCGGTGCGGGCGACGCTTGGTCGGAGGTCCTGGCCGTGGCGGCGCCGCCGCCGGGCGAACCGGTCGGCGGCACGCACCTGATCGTCCTCGCGGGGTTGCAGGACGGCATGGACGCCCGGCGCCTGGCGTGGCCGCGCGACGCGGCGGTCACGGTGCCGCCGGGAGTGCGGACGGCTTTCGAGCAGGCGCCCGTGATGGCAGCGGAGCGCAGGCGGCCGCTGGCCGAGCGCCAGGCTGCGGTGCGCCTGCTGGGGCGGGGATTCGGTCCGGCCGAAAGCGAAGTGACCGGACTCGTCGGCCTGCTGCAGAGTTCGGAAGAGCCCGCTCTGCTCCAGACGGTGATCGAATCGCTGCGCCGGAGCGCGCATCCGCGGGTGCCCGAAGGGCTGCTGGCAAGCTGGAGCCGCCTGCCTCCCTCGCTGCGCGGGACCGTGATCGACCTGCTGGCCGCCCGGGAGGACTGGGCCGCGGCGCTGCTCGACGCGGTGGAGCGCGGCGCCGTCCCGCCCGGAAACGTGCCCGCCGCCAGCCGGCAGCGCCTGCTCCGCCTGGGCCGTACCGAGCTGCAGGCTCGCGCGCGGGCGTTATTCTCCGCGCCGGGTGGCGCCGACCGCGCGGCGGTCGTGGCCCGGTTTCGCAAGGTGAACCGGCTCACCGGCGATCCGGGCCGCGGCGCGCAGGTGTTTCAGCAGGCGTGCAGCGCGTGCCACGTGTTCGTCGGCACCAACGGCGTCGGGCCGCCGCTTGGAACCTATCGCGACAAGACCGTCGATGATTTCCTGGTGGCGATCCTCGATCCCAACGCGGCAATCGAGCCGCGTTACGCCGGCTACACCGTCCAGCTGCAGGACGGCCGCACGCTGGCGGGCGTGATCAGCGACGAGTCGGCGGCGGGTTTCACCCTGACGATGGCGGGCAACGTGAACCAGACCGTCGCCCGGAGCGATATCGCCTCCCTCACCGCCCTTCCGGCGTCACTGATGCCCGAAGGTCTG
>CALFZM010000024.1 GCA_937952235.1 uncultured Opitutia bacterium
CCCCTGCTCCGGGCCACCTGCCTCGCCGCCTCCGCGCTGCCGCTGGCCGCCCAGGTCGCACCCACCACCCCGCCGCCCCCCGCCAACGCCGCCGGCTCCGTGCACCAGCTCGACGACTTCGTCGTCACCGGCGTCTTCAATGCCACGGAGGCGAAGAAGGCCACGACCGCGATCTCCACCGTCGACGCCGCGACGATCGCGGAACAGGT
This sequence comes from uncultured Opitutia bacterium, assembly GCA_937952235.1. Classification (GTDB taxonomy): domain Bacteria; phylum Verrucomicrobiota; class Verrucomicrobiia; order Opitutales; family Opitutaceae; genus ER46. The sequence continues at coordinate 210 of CALFZM010000024.1, forward strand.
GCCGCTCAGCGCGGACGACCTGCTGCTCAATGTCGCGGGCGTGTTCGTCAATTCGTCGCTCGGCGAGATCCGCGGCATGGTCTACTCGCGTGGCATCTCGGCCGACAGCTCCGACGGCGCGACGGGGCAGTACTACGTCTCCATGCAGGAGGACGGCCTGCCGATCACGAACATCGCCTTCGGCAACTACAACGCGTCCTACTTCAACCGCCCCGACGCCACGCTGCAGCGCGTCGAGGCCGTGCGCGGCGGCAGCGCCTCGATCACCTCTTCCAACTCGCCCGGCGGCGCGTTCAACTACATCTCCCGCGTGGGCCCGGCGCGCTTCGGCGGCGAACTCCGCGGCCGCTACGGTCTCGAGGGTCGCGAGTCGCCCCAGTACCGGCTCGACGGCGTGGTCGGCGGCCCGCTCGGTCGCGGATGGACCTACAGCTTCGGCGGGTTCTACCGCTACGCCGACGGGCACCGGCCCGCGAAGGGCTACCCGATGAACAACGGCTTCGTCCTGCGCGGGAACCTGTTCAAGGACTACGGCAGCGGTTCGGTGAAGTTCTACGGCAAATACATGGACGACCGGAACCACTGGTACGAGTACCTGCTCGCCCGCGACCCGCAGGACCCGAAGCAGTATCCCGGGCTGAGCCGCTTCAGCACCAACCTGTTTCCCAAGAGCTCGCACCAGTATCCGCGGGAGTCGGACACGACCTTCGCGACGTTCGACACCGCCGACGCCGTGCGCTCCCGCCAGCGCTACGTCGGCGCGGAGTGGAAGCACGAGTTCGGCGGCGGCTGGTCGCTCAACCACAACGTGAAGTTCAGCCGCAACTGGGCCGACTGGAACTCGAGCTCGGGCGTGACGCCGCGCAGCCTCGAGTGGCCGAATCTCTTCAGCACGCTGGGCATCCAGTTCAGCGGCGGCGGCGGCAACTTCAACGGCCGCGTGCCGCCCGGCCTGTATCGGTTCAGCGACCGCCGCACCGGCGCGCTGCTCGCGGAGGTCACCTCGAACGGCTCCTACACGGTCAACGCGAATGCCCTGTCGCACCCCGGCCAGATCGTGCGCTACGCCAACCTGCCCAACGGCCAGATCCTGCCGAACGCGCTCTGGACCAACAACGGCCGCGTCGCCAACGAGCACATGGACGAGATCATGCAGCGGCTGTCCGTGACGAAGCGATTCCAGCACATGACGTTCACCGCCGGCGGCTATTTCGGGTACGCCGACATTTCCGACCGGCAGAGCAGCGGCGGCCGCACCGCGTCGCCGCTCGTCGAGCAGCCGGAACCCGTCTCGATCGTCTGGATACCCGCGACCGCGGCGACGGCGCCGGCCGGCACGCCTGCGGCCACGCTGGCGGGCGTGACGGGTTTCGGCGGGCGCCCGGTGCAGCTCACCAACCCGGAGGGCTTCACCGCGCTGGGCGTCGGGTACACCCGCGACGAAGGCATCGCGCGGCAGTTCGCGTATTTCTTCGGCCACAAGTGGGACATCACGCCGCGCTGGGGCGTCGACTGGGGATTCCGCGGGGAGAACTTCAAGGTGCGCGGCTTCAACCAGACCGGCACCCAGAACCCGCGCGGCAACTGGGATCCGACCTACGGCGGCGCCGACGGCGACCCGTACACGATGTACGACAACCGGTTTCAGGTGCCGAACGCGGCGGCAAAGTGGTTTTACGACAAATACGTCCGGAGCTTCTCCTGGTCGGTCGCGACGAACTTCGTCATCGACAACGACAACTCGTTCTACGTGCGCTACGCCAACGGCGAGAAGGCGCCCGACTACGCGTTCTTCCGCAACTACACGTCGCAGTTCCGCCTCGATAATCTCCGGCCCCGGCCGCAGACGGTCGAGCAATGGGAGCTGGGCTATCGCTGGAAGCGGAAGAACCTCACGCTGACGGCCACGCCCTTCTGGAGCCGGCTCGGCAACATCAACAGCAACCCGCAGGCGACCGAGGCCGACGGCACCACGCCGTATTATCCCGATCCGATCTACAACATGGTCACGTCGTACGGCCTCGAGCTCGAGGGCGAGTACCGGTTGACCGAGCGGCTGCGCGTGCGCTCGGTGTTCACCGTGCAGGAGTCGGAGAACACGATCTGGAAGGTGTTCGTCGCCGGCGTGAACGGTCGCGACGACGACAGCTACCTGGATTTCTCGGGCAAGCCCTCGGACAACAACCCGGACTTCCTGCTCAACACGACGCTCGACTACCGCACGCGCGACTGGTTCGCCAACCTCTCCTGGCGCCACATGGGCGAGCGCGCCGGCAACATCGCCAACGTCATCACGCTGCCCCGCTTCAACCAGTTCAACTTCACCGCCGGCTACACGATCTCCCGCACGCGCTCCGTCACCTTCAACGTCAACAACGTCTTCGACAGCGAGGGCGTGATGACCTGGCGCGGCTGGGGCGTGAACCCCGGCGACCGGCAGAGCTACCGCGAGTTGCCGCCGACGGGCCGGGACACCATGCTGCAGTACGTGCCCGTCCAGCCGCGGGCTTTCTTCCTCACCTACACGCAGAAATTCTGATCTCGAAACGAAGGTGACCGGCGCGGTCGCCCGACCGCGCCTCGTCTCCGCTTCCCCTTTTCCTCCTCCTCGCATCCTTCCCATGCTCCGCCGTTCCCTCCCCGTCCTCCTGACGTTCGCCGCGCCGCTCCTGGCGCAGGCGCCGAAGCAAGCGCAGACGCCCGGCCAGAAGGCCCGCGCCGCGATGGCTGAGATCGAGGAGGCGACGCCGGCCTCCGCGCTCACCGTTGCGCCGGGCTTCAAGGTCGAGTTGCTCTACAGCGTGCCCAAGGGCGACCAGGGTTCGTGGGTCGCGCTCACGCCGGATCCCAAGGGAAGGCTGATCGCGTCCGACCAATACGGATACCTTTATCGCCTCACGGTCCCCCCCGTGGGCACCACGACGGGCACCAAGGTCGAGAAGCTCGACATCGATTTCACGAAGGTGGTGCGCGACGAACCGCCGCCGGTGCCGAAGGCCGACGCGAAGAAGAAGGGCGGCAACAACCTCGCCGCGGTCCCGGTCGGCGCCCACGGCCTGCTCTACGCGTTCGACAGCCTCTACGTCATGGTCAACGAGGGGCGGCCGCGCGCCGGCGTGTGGCGGGTGCGCGACACGAATGGCGACGACCAGTTCGACCGGTTCGACTACATCCGGCCGATCAAGGTGGGCTCGGGTGAGCACGGCACGCATGCGCTCGTCCTCAGTCCCGACGGCAAATCGATCTACTTCGCCAACGGCAATCACACCGACCTGCCGCAGCTCGACCGCCAGCGCATGGTCGCATGGGGCGAGGATCACCTGCTGCCCCGCATGTGGGACGCCCGCGGCCACGCGCGCGAGAAATACGCGCCGGGCGGCTACATCGCGCGGATGGACCCCGAGGGCCGCAACGTGGAGCTCTTCACGATCGGTTTTCGCAACCAGTACGACATGGCGTTCGACCAGAACGGCGAACTGTTCACGTACGACTCCGACATGGAGTGGGACCACGGCACCCCCTGGTACATGCCCACGCGCATCAACCACGCCGTCGACGGCGGTGACTTCGGCTGGCGCAGCGGCGCGGGTCGCTGGCCCGCCTATTACGCCGACAGCCTGCCGGAAGTGGTCGACATCGGGCCCGGGTCGCCCACCGGCGTGACGTTCGGCACCGGCGCGAAATTCCCCGCGAAGTACCAGCGTGCGCTCTTCGCCGCCGACTGGACCTTCGGCACCCTCTACGCGCTTCACCTCCAGCCCGACGGCGCCAGCTTCCGCGCGGAGAAGACGGAGTTTGTCTCCGGCAAGCCGCTCCCGTTGACCGACCTCGTGGTCAATCCCAAGGACGGCGCGATGTACTTCGCCGTCGGCGGCCGCCGCACGCAGTCCGCGCTCTACCGCGTCACCTACACCGGCAACGAGAGCACCGCGCCGGCCAAGGCCGCGCCGCCGACCGAGGCTGCGCTGCTCCGGCGCAAGCTCGAGGCGCTGCACGCCGACGGCCTGGGCGCCGGGGCCATCGACACCGCCTGGCCCCACCTGTCGAGCAAGGACCGGTTCATCCGTTTCGCCGCACGCGTGGTGCTGGAGAAGCAGCCCGTGGAACGCTGGTCAGCCCGGGCCCTGGCGGAGCTCGAGCCGCAGGCGGCCATCGAGGCGCTCATCGCGCTCGCCCGCGTCGGCGACCGATCGCTCCAGCCCAAACTGCTCGCGGCGCTCGGGCGGCTCGATTTCCGCGCCCAGCCGGCCGCGTTGCGCCTGCCGCTGCTCCGCGCCTGGCAGCTCGCTTTCACCCGGCTGGGCCGGCCTTCGGACGAAGTGTGCGCCACCGTCGCGGCGAAACTGGAGCCGGCCTTTCCCCATGCCGACCCGCTCGTGAACCGCGAGCTCGTCGCGCTGTTGATCTACCTCGGCTCACCCACCGTCGTCGCGAAGACCGTGCCGCTGCTCAGCGTGTCGGAGCCCGTGACGACCACCGGCGAGGAACTCGGCGGCGCCGCGTTGATCGCGCGCAACGACCGCTATGGCGCCTCGGTGGCCGAGGTGAACAGCCGCCGGCCCGACCGGCAGCAGATCGCGTTCGCCTACGCGCTGCGCAACGCGACCGCCGGCTGGACCCCGCAGCTGCGCACGGAGTTCTTCTCCTGGTTCCCCCGCACCCGCAACTGGCGCGGCGGCTCCAGCTTCAGTGGGTTCATCCAGAACATCCGCACCGAGTCGCTGGCGAAGGTGCCCGACGCCACGGAACGCGCGGCGCTGGACACGCTTTCCAAACCCTCCGGCGCCAGCTTCGCGGCGCCCGCAATCCTGCCGCAGGGCCCGGGCCAGGCTTACACGGTGCCCAGCGCGCTCGCGGCGTTGCCGGCGAAGTTGAGCGGACGCGACTACGCGCGGGGGAAGGCGATGTTCACGGCCACGGCCTGCCTCGTGTGCCACCGGTTTGGCACCGAAGGCGGCGGCGTGGGTCCCGACCTCAGCGGCGCCGGCAGCCGCTATAGCATCCGCGACCTGCTCGACAACATCATCAATCCCTCGGCCGTCATCAGCGACCAGTTCGGCACGGAGCAGATCGAGCGCACCGATGGCGATCCGATCGTCGGCCGCGTGGTGGGCGAGGCCAACGGCGAGCTGCAGATCATGGCCAATCCCTTCGCCCCGGACGAGAAGGTGGCGGTCAAGGCGTCCGCGGTGAAGTCCCGGAAGCCCTTCAACGTATCGATGATGCCGCCCGGCCTGATCAACTCGCTCAACCCCGAGGAACTCCAGGACCTGCTCGCCTACATCCTGAGCGGCGGCAACGCGGACGACGCGATGTTCCGGAAGTGAAGTAACGTAAAGGGGTCAGGCCGTTTCATGTTGCAGCGGCTGCAACATGAAACGGCCTTCTCTGAGTCCCCTCGTGCAAGCCGAAGTTTTGAGTTCATTTTCGGT
>CALFZM010000025.1 GCA_937952235.1 uncultured Opitutia bacterium
ACCGTGAACTGGTCGAAGGGCTGGTTGCGGTTGAATGCCTGGATCACCCAGTCGCGCCAGGGCCAGATCTGGCGCGTGTTGTCGCGGAAGAAACCGTTCGAATCCGCGTAGCGGGCAGCGTCGAGCCAGTCCGTCGCCATGCGTTCGCCGTAGCGCGGCGAGGCGAGCAGGCGGTCGACGACGCGCTCGTAGGCATCGGGCCGCGGATCGGCGACGAAGGCGTCGAGCTCCGCCACGGTCGGCGGCAGGCCGGTGAGGTCGAGCGACACACGCCGCAGCAACGTCGCGCGGTCGGCCTCGGGTGCGGGTCGGAGCCCATCCTGCTCGAGGCGCGTGAGGACGAACCGGTCGATCTCGTTGCGCACCCAGGTGGCGGCCTGCGGCTGCGGCGGCGGGCGTCCGGCCGGAGACACGAAAGCCCAGTGCGGGGCATAGGGCGCGCCCTCGGCAATCCAGCGGCGCAGCAGCTCGATCTCGGCCGGCTTGAGTTTCTTGCCGGAGTCTTCCGGCGGCATCGGGTCGAACGTGTCGGTGACCCGCAGCAGCAATTCGCTTTTCTCGGGTTCGCCCGGGACGAGCGCAACGGCTCCGGACTTCGCCGGACGCATCGCGACGTCGCGCACGTCAAGCCGCAGCCGCGCCTCGCGCGACCCCTCGTCAGGGCCGTGGCAGTTGAAGCACTTGTCGGAAAGGATCGGCCGGATGTGCCGGTTGAAATCGACCGGTTCCGCGGCGGATATACCGGGAACAAAAAAGGCCCCACCCGCCGCCAACGGGAACAGGAGTGCGACGAGATGGGGCCGGGAAATCAAAGCCGGATAAAATACTCGCGGCCGGCGGCCGGCGCAAAAATTATTCGCGCCGGTCGCCGGCTCGCGCTCAGAGACGGACGTTGGCGCCGAAGAAGAACTGCTGGCGCATCAGGTGGGTGGTCTGCGGACGACCGTAGCCGAACTGCGTCTCGCGGTCCGGCTGCATGAAGACATTCACGACGTCGAGGTAGAGGCTGAGCTTACGGTTGACGTTGTAGAGCGTCTTGATGTCGACGACGGGACGCGCGGCGGCGTACGTGGCGCGCGACTCGTTGGCATTGAAACCCGTGAGGTACTTGTGCCGGTAGTTATACGAGGCACGGAGGTTCCATTTGCTCTGGATGTACGAGATGCCGACGTTGCCGATGAACGGATTGAAGCCCGCGACGCGCGGGTTGGGAGCGAGAGCGATCGCATTGCCCGCGCCGTAGTTGCCCTCGGCGTTCATCCAGGTGGCGTTGGCGAACGTGCCCAGGCCCTTCAGCATACCGGGCAGGAAGGTGAATTGCTGGCTGTAGCTGACCTCAAGGCCCTTCACCTTCGCGTAGCCGCCGTTGCGCTGGGTCGTGAGCAGGTAGCCCACGTAGTCGCCGTCGAAGCCGTTGTCCTGGCCCGACCCGACGATATTGCCGCTGGAGGTGTAGATGAACTTCTTGATGTTCTTCTGGAAGACGCCGATCGAGAACATGCCCGCGGGCTCGAAGTAAATTTCGCCGGAGAGGTCGAAGTTCTTCGCCCACTGCGGCTCGAGGCTCGGGTTGCTGGTCGAGATCGTCTGGTTGTCCAGGTTCACCGTCGTGCGCGGGATGAGCTGGCCGATGTTCGGACGGCCGATGTTCTCCGAGTAGGAGAACCGGGCGAGGATGTTGCGGCTGAAGGTGTACTTCAGGTGCACGCCGGGGAAGATGCTGCGGTACTCACCGGAGCGCTGGACGCGGCGGCCGTACTCCTCGGTCACGCGCCGGGTGATCTCCGCATCGGTGAGCGGCGCGGTGCCCCAGGCGGCGCGGCGGGCGCGCTCCTCGGGCGTCAGCAACTGCAGGGCGCCTTCGCCGTCGGTCTTGGTGTCCTCGACCCGGAGGCCGGTGAGGATGTTGAGCCGGCCGAGCAGGATGTTGCCCATGAAGTAGGCGGCCGTGATCTTCTCCGTGAACTGCTGGTTGTTGACGAGCGCGGACTGGAGGTCGGTCTGCAGGTTGCGCACCCAGTAGGTCGGGTTGGCGGCGATATACTGGTCCAGATTCGTCCGCCGGCCGACCGCCTGGAAGTCGGGCATCGGCAGGCCGCGGTAGCGGCTCAGTTCCGTGTCCGGGTAGTCCTCGCCGCGCAAGCCGAACTGCGCGAGATTGTCGTCATTGCGACCGCCGAGGGCCGGGTTCGGCCCCATCACGCCGTCGGGCCCGACATAGCGCGTGTTGTACGGGGTGTTGTCGAGGTCGCGGTTCTGCTCGCGATACCGGAAGCCGACCTTGACGAAGGTCGGAACCGGCGTGTTGAGCGTCTTCTTCGCGTTGACGGCGGCGCCGATGTAGCGATCCCAGCCGACCATGCGGGCGCTGTTGTACGTGTTCTCCGTGTAGTTATCGAGCACGCGCCAGTCGGGACCGGCGGTCTGCGTGATGTCGGGGAACAGCGGATCGTTGCGCTGGATCCGCCAGCCGGCGCCGCGGAGCGTGTACGTCAGGGTGTTGTTGCCGGGGTAGTAAGCCTTGGACGCGGACTGATAGATGTCGTAGTCGAGGTTGAGCGTGGGGTAACGATGGACCGCGCCGACGTTCACCGTCTTGGTCGTGCCGATCTTGTAAGCCGAGTTGGAATTGATCGCGACGAGGCTGTTGTTCACCGGGCGGACGCGCGTCTCGTAGTCGGTGTAGCCGGGCTCGATGCCGTTGACGCCGGTGAAATTACCGGCGGCATCGACCGTCGCGACCGCCTGGTTGGTCTGCCAGGTGATCTGGCTGTTGGTCGTGTGCTCGAGGTGCTTGTTGTACTGGAAATTCGCGAAGAAGCGGATCTGGTCGTTCCACTTGTAGTCGAGCTTGAGGCCGGCACCGGAACGCGTGCGCACGTTGCGAAAATCCTGCGCCGCGAGCGAATACTGGTAGGCCGGGCCCTCGGTGCCGACGGGGAGTTGCTGGAAGGCCTGCGTCGTCACGTCAATGATCGAGCCGTGGGGACGGTAGGCGAGGTTGAGGTTCACGCCCAGCTTGCCCCAGAACACTTCGGAGTAGGAGAAGGAGGCGTTGGGCCGCGAGGAGTCGCGGGGATCGGTCGGGCGCCAGATCGCGCCGATGGAGCCGCGGATGCGGCGCTCCGGCGAGCTGTCGAAGGCGCTCTTCGAAACGAGATTCACCACGCCGCCGATGGAGTCGCCATCCATGTCGGGCGTCGGCGACTTCGTCACCTCGATCCGCTCGATGGAGTCGGAACCGACCGTCTGGAACTGGAACTCGCGCGTCGAACCGGCCGAGGCCGCGTCGGCGAGGCGATTGCCGTCCTGCGAGATGGTGCTGAGGTTCTGGTGCAGGCCGCGAATGCGGAGGTAGCGGTTGTCACCACCGACCGACTCGCCCTCGACGCCGGGCAGGCGCATCGCGAGGTCGGCCGGGTTGCCGGCGAGCCCGCCGAAGGCGTCGGCGGAGACGATGCTCTTCACGCCTTCCGACTGCCGCTGCAGCGTGATCGCCTTGGCGTTGCCTTCGCGTTCGCTGGAAACGACGAAGCTGGACATCTTGTAGATGTCGGCCGTCAGCCCGAAATCCCGCCGCGCCGTCGCGCCGGACGACACCGGGAGGGAGGCGCGATCGGTCGTCAGGCCGGTGTAGTAGACCGCGAGCGAGGCGGTGCCCGCGGGCACGTTGTCGAAGCGATAGGCGCCGAGTGCGTCCGTCGTGACTTCGCGGCCGGTGCCTTCCAGCACCACGCGGGCGCCTTCCAGGATCGCGCCGGTCGCGGAATTGGTGACGGTGCCGGTGATCACGCCCTGCGCGAACACGGCGGATGTGAGGAGCGAGAACAGGAGCACGAGCGCTCCCAGGTTCCAGCGAGAACGGGCCACGTGGGGACGGGCCGCGATGCTACGGTCTGATTTGGTCATGGTGGTCAAAAACAGATGGGCACGAGCCGCCGGAAAGGGGCGGCCCTTCCGGGGCATGGGGACGCACAACTGCTCGGTCAAGGCCCCCTGATGGCAAGGATTTTTCCGCCGGCGAGCGCCGCGTCTCATGGCACTAAAGTGCGCACGAAAGTGGCGGGGACCAAGGCAGGCGATTGACGTGGCGGCAAAAGGCATGGATGAAATTATCCAACCGGTTACATCGAGCAGAAACGATGCCGTCCCGGCGCCTGCCGCGCTCCGCATGAATCCCCGCGAATTCCACTTCAATCCCGCCGACTACGGCGTGCCCACCCGCGAGGAGTTCGTCTCCTATCGCATCTGGGACTCCCACTTTCACGGCTTCTACGGTTCGGGCGATCCGGTCGCCCAGTTCCGGGCCAATGCGTTTTACGTCGAGCGCATGGGCGTCGAGCGTTCCGTGTCACTCGAGATCGGCGGCACGCTGTCCGATCCGATCACGCCGGCGAAGCACGATGCCGCCGTCCGCACGATTCTCGAGGAGCAGAAGGACCGGCTGTCGGGGATCACGCCGATCGATCCCGGATTTCCCGACGAGAGCTGCGCCAAGATGGAGCAGTGGATCCGCAACGGACCGTGCATCGGGATCAAGTACGTGGGGGGCAATAAGCGCGGCATCGTCTGCAGCCATCCCAACAACGATCCGATCATCCGGCTCGCGGCGGAGCTGGAAGCGACGATCTACATCCACACCTGGCTGAAGATCGGCGGAACGCCGCGGCTCCCCGGGCGCGACAACAATCCGGGCGAATCGACGCCGATGGACGTCGTGGCGCTGGCGAAGCGGTTCCCCCGCGTGCGCTTCATCTGCGGCCATTCCGGCGGCGACTGGGAACTCGGCGTGCGCGCCGTGCGCGAGCAGAAGAACGTCCTGCTCGAGTTCGCCGGCTCCGATCCCCACTCCGGCTCGGTCGACCTGGCGGTGAAGGAACTCGGCGTCGACCGCATCGTGTGGGGCGGCCACGGTCCCAGCCGCAGCTATGCGACGGAGTACGGCAAGGTGCTCGATGCGGACCTCTCCCGCGCCGACCGGATGAAGATTTTCGGCGGCAACTTCCGCCAGCTCGCGGCCGGCATCTTCCGCCGCAAGGGACTCAAGCTCGAACTCTGACGCCATGGCCACCCTCGACCGTCGCGATTTTCTCAAGGCGTCCCTGCTCGCCGGCGCCGCCGCCTCCCTCGCCCCCGGCCCCGTCGCCGCGGCCGCCGCCGGCGGCGCTCCCGGGATCGTCGATACGAACGTGAACCTTTTCCAGTGGCCGTTCCGGCGTCTCAAGTACGCGGATACCCCGGCGCTGGTCGCCAAGCTCCGCCGGCACCGCGTCGTCGAGGCCTGGGCGGGCAGTTTCGAGGCGCTGCTCCAGAAGGACATGACCGGCGTCAACGCCCGCCTCGCGCGCGAATGCCGCGAGCACGGCGGCGGGCTGCTCCGGCCGTTCGGCAGCGTGAATCTCGCCTGGCCCGACTGGGAGGAGGACGTGCGCCGCTGCCACGAGGAGTTCCGCATGCCCGGCCTCCGGATCTATCCGGGTTACCAGCCCTTCGATCTCGCGCATCCGGACTTCAAGCGCCTGCTGGCGGTGACGCGGGAACGCGGTCTGGTGCTGCAGATCGCTTTCGGCATGGAGGACCCGCGCGTCCACCATCCCACGCTGCAGCTCGTCCCCGTGACGGTCGGGCCGCTGCTGCCCGCGTTGCAGGCCGAACCGCAGGCCCGGGTACAGTTGCTCCACTTCGTCGGCCGCCCCCTCGCCGCCGACCTCCGGCAACTGTCGGACCAGACCTCGGCGCGTTTCGACTTTTCCCGCTGGGAAGGCAACGGCGCCGTGGGCAAGTTCACCGGCGTCGCGCCCGACGCGAAAGGCTCCCCGGCGGTGCCGGTCGACCGCGTGTTGTTCGGCTCGCACGCCCCCTTCTTCCCGATCGAGACCGCGATCCTGCGCCTGATGGAGTCGCCCTTCGACGCCGCCCAGCTCGCGGCCATGATGCAGGGCAACGCCCGCCAGCTCCTCGGCCGGGCCTGAAGGCGGGACCGGATGCTTTCCGCTTCCGGTCGACCTGCCCTGCGCCTCCGCCCACGCCTGGGCTGGCGTCGCCGCCCGACCGCGTCGCGAACTTCTCCAGCCGCCACGACTTCCCCATGACACCACGCTCGTTCGCCCTGGCCCTGCTCTTCCCCACCCTGCTTCCCGCGGCCGCGGCCGACGCGCGCTCCGGCACTGACGCGAAGGCGCAGATCGCGGCCGACGTCGAAGCGATGCGCAAGCAGACCCAGGTGATGGTCGACATGGTGTTCAGTTTCGCCGAGCTCGGTTTCCACGAGGTCGAGACGTCGAGGTACCTCACCGGCATCCTGGAACGCGAAGGCTTCCGCATCGAGCGCGGCATCGCCGGCATGCCCACCGCGTGGATGGCCACGTGGGGCTCCGGCAAGCCCGTGATCGCCCTGGGATCGGACATCGACTGCATCCCGCAGGCGTCCCAGAAACCCGGCGTCGCTTACCACGATCCGATCATTCCGGGCGCGCCCGGCCACGGCGAAGGTCACAACTCCGGCCAGCCGCTCAACGTCACGAGCGCCATCGCCGTGAAGCGCTGGATGGAGCGCAACCGGATCGCCGGCACGTTGAAGCTGTGGCCCGGCGTCGCCGAGGAGCAGCTCGGCGGCAAGGCCTACCTGGTGCGCGACGGCTGGTTCAAGGACGTCGATGTCGCGCTCTTCAGCCACGTAGGCTCCAATTTCGGCGTCGGCTGGGGCACCGGCACCGGCACCGGGCTGATCTCGATCGAGTATACCTTCCAGGGCGAGACCGCCCACTCCGCCGGCGCACCCTGGCGCGGCCGCAGCGCGCTCGATGCCGTCGAGCTCATGAACATCGGCTGGAATTTCCGCCGCGAACACCTGCGCCTCCAGCACCGGTCCCACTACGTGATCACCAATGGCGGCGACCAGCCCAACGTCGTCCCCGCCAACGCCAGCGTCTGGTATTATTTCCGCGAACTCGATTACGACCGCATCCAGGAGCTGCGGCGCATCGGCGACACGATGGCGCAGGCGGCGACCCTGATGACCAACACCACCCTGTCCTCCCGCGTCCTCGGGACCGCGTGGCCGCAGCACTTCAGCAAACCCGTCGCCGAGGCCGTGCAGGAAAACATCAAGCAGGTCGGCCTGCCCGCGTGGTCGGAAGCCGACCAGACGCTGGCCAAGGCATTGCAGGGGGAACTCAAGGTGCCCATGACGGGCCTGCCCGTCCAGCTCTCGAACCTGCGCGGGCCCGCCACCGATGCCACGCGCAGCGGCGGCTCCGACGATATCGGTGACGTGACCTGGGTCGTGCCCACCATCACGCTCAACTACCCCGCCAACATCCCCAATCTGCCCGGCCACAACTGGTCCAACGCGATCGCCATGGCCACCCCCATCGCGCACAAGGGCACGACTGCCGGCGCGAAGGTGATGGCCATGACCGTGGTCGATCTCCTGACCCGGCCCGAGCTCGTGGCTCAGGCGTGGAAGTATTTCCACGATGTCCAGGGCAAGGAGCGGAAATACACCTCTCTGCTGTCCGCGACGGACCGGCCCGCCACCTGGCTCAACCAGCGCATCATGGACCAGTACCGGGAGCCGATGCGAAAATTCTACTACGATCCTGCGCGTTACGACACGTACCTCGAGCAGCTCGGGATCGCCTATCCAACGGTCAGGGCGCGGAAGTGACCGGCGGGAGCGCTGGCCAGAGCCAGTGCCTCGATTGAGGTGGAGCCCTCTGTCCCCAGGCGGCTGACGTGCGACGGACCGGTTCGCAGCGGCTTGAGGACAAGCCGCGCCACCTTCCCGTGCGCCTTTCTCAGGACTGATTTGAAGTCCCACGGCATTGAGTCCGGCTCGGGGGTGATTTGAAGGCCACTGCGTGGTTACCGCCGACTCGGAGTGCAGCCTTTGGAAACAGCCTTCCTCCGCGCATGCACGCTGCGGATCGGACAAAAAAAGTGCCCGCCGTGTACCCCTACACGGCGGGCTTTGCTTTCTTTGTTACCCCATTCCTCCGCTAAGCGGAGGAGATGACTGGGACGATGGCGGCCGGGCTTCCCACTTCAACTTCATTCCGTCCCGCGCGGAGAGCCAGTAGCGGCACACGGGCCGCCCATTAGTTCGCTGCGGCCAGCGCAGTCGAGCGGGCGGCCAGGTCGAACCGGAGCTCTTCGGGTGTAAGCTGCCCATCGCGATTGAGATCCAGCATCCGCAGGCTCGCGGCAGCGTTGGCGATCTCCGCCATCTGGATGTCACCATCACGGTTCGCATCCAGGGTGAAAGCCAGGGTGAATCCGCTCCCGCTCCGCGGCAGCCGGGTCGGCTGGGACACCGCCGGGACCGGAGCGGTGCGCCGGTGCGGGACTTCACCCCGCAGCTCGGCCAGGCTCAGCCGGCCGTCGCCGTCCACATCGAGGGCTGCGAGTGTCACGGCGGAATTCGCGATTTCCGCAGGCGAAAGAATCCCATCCCGGTTGAAGTCGAGCGCCGCAAGGAGCGTGCCGGGACGGCGCTGGACGGCCGGTTCGGTCGTGGGAGCGGAGACGTCGGCATTGGCGAACGTCACGAGGCCCAGGTTCAGGAAGGCGAGGACGAGGCGGGGAGAGATCATGGTGAGAGGTCCGTCCCGGAATTCGCCGCCATCCACCAGGATGGCTGAGCTTGCGCGCACTCCGGTCCGAACAATCAGCAAGACGCCGCGATTGTTAGCGCCCGGCTTGCGCAACGGACTTTTTTGTTAAGCCCGGGTTAACCTGCCCCAAAACGGGAGCGCGGCCGTCCCCGGCCGCACTCCGCCGTCGCCCCCCGCTCAAGCCACGAAGCTGTAATCGTACGGCGCGCGAAGTTCGCGCGCGAGGTGGGCGTTGCCTTCGGCGGCGGACGCGCCGACGAAGCGTTCCGCGGCCGAATCCCACGTCAGCGCCCGTCGCGTCCGCATCGCGATCGCGCCCAGGTGGCACATCGTGGCGGAGCGGTGTCCGACCTCGGCGTCGCAGATCGGCGCCTGCCGCGACTTCACGGCGTCGAAGAAGTTTTCCATGTGGTTGTTGCTGGTCGCGAGCCTCACCGCCCCCTCCGGCAGCGGCGCCTTCAACAGCGCGGGATCGCTCGCGGTGATGCCGTCGCGGTTCACCCAGATCCAGCCGTCTGTACCTTCGAAGCGGATACCGTTGCGCTGCCCGTCGGGCCGGGCCTTCGCGCCGTAGATCGTGTCGTCGCGCGTCGTGCGGATCTCCAGCCTCACGCCATTCGCATAGGTGTAGTTCACCTCGTACTCGGAAAACGTGTCGTAGCCGCCCGGGATGGGCTCGGCCAGAACCTTCGCCTCGACCGCCTGCGGGGCCAGGATGCCGATCGCCCAGTAGGCGATGTCGTTGTGGTGCGCCCCCCAGTCGGTCATGGTGCCGCCCGAATAGTCGTACCAGAAGCGGAAGGTGCGGTGGCAGCGCTCGGGCACGTAGTCGACCTTTCGCGCCGGCCCCTGCCAGAAGTCCCAGTTCAGCTCCTTCGGCACGGGGGCGGTCTGGAACGGTCCCTCGCGCAATCCTGCGGGCAGCCATACCTGCGCGCGCTGCAGCCGGCCGAGGCGCTGATTGCGGACCAGTTCGCACGCGAGGCGGAACCGGGGCGAGCTGCGCTGCTGCGTGCCGGTCTGGAGCACGATGCCGCTGTCCCGCACCGCGCGCACGAGCCGGCGGCCCTCGTCGACGGTGAGCGTCAGCGGCTTCTCCGCATAGACATCCTTCTTCGCCCGCGCCGCGCCCAGGTTGACGAGCGTGTGCCAGTGGTCGGGCGTGCCGTTCACGAGCACGTGCACGTCGTCACGCTCGAGCACCCGGCGGAAGTCGCCGTACACCTTCGGGGCGCGGCCCTCGACGGTGAGCTTCTCCACCGCGCTCGCCGCGCGCTTCTCGTCGACGTCGCACACCGCCACGACCTCGCCCCAGCCCGCCGCATTCTGGGCATCGCGCGTGCCCTGCCCGCCCGCGCCGATGAGTGCGATGCCCGGCCGATCGTTGGCCGCGACCTTCCTCGCGGGTTCGGCCTCGGCGGCGAGCGCACGCTCCACATGCCACAGCGGCAGGCCGGTCATCGCCGCGACCGTGGTGCAGCGTTGCAGGAAGGTGCGGCGGGAGACTTGGAAGCGCTTCATGGGGTGGGTGACATCGACCCGTACCCCGGCCCCAAGGGAGGTCAATCTTCTACCCGAGCGCGGCCGCCCCGCCGCCTCCCCTCACTTGAATTGCCCGCGGAAGAGCGCGTTCAGTTCCTTCCCGGCCTGGATCGCCGCAGCCTGATACGCCTCGGTATCCACCGTCATGAGGTACCCGCTTTTCGCCATCGATCGGAACGAGCTGAAATCGAAGAGGCTCACGTCAGAAGTCTTCGACTCGCTGGTCTTGGCGATCTTGCCCACGGTCTCGAGCAGTTCGACGGTATCCACCCCGTTCATCATGTAGCTGCCCCACGCGCCCTTGGGGCTGAGGATCTGGAAACCCACCCAGGCGACGTGCATCGACGGCACGATGCCCACCTTCGCATAGCTCTGGTGGATGCCGCCGCGGCTGCTGCCGTAAAGCATCGGACACTGGAAGCGATAGGTCGGCACCACGACCACGGCGTCAAGTTCCTTGGCGACCTTCGCGTAACGCATCGCCACGCCCGCATCCCATACGGCGACCGTGGCGTGCTGCTGGATCGGCACGCCGGTCGGAGTCGAGACGAGATAATCCATCGCTCCATACCCGACGTTCACGCTCGCGATCGGAAGCTTGTGCTCCTTGTGCGGCGTCCACGCCTTCAATCCGGCGACGACCGCATTGCCCTTCACATCGTCGTAGAGCAGCACCTCCTTGCCCGCCGCCTTCAACTGGGCAACGAGGTCGGCCAGCAGCGAATCGGCGATGCGTCGGCCGAGTTCAGGCGTGATCCCGACATTCGCCGCCGAAATGCGCGCGTGGGCTCCACCCTTGCTCGCCTTGTGCACGCCCGCGATCAGGTTCTGGGCATACAGAGTGGGAATCAGCACCCGCGGGCTGCTCTGGAAGTGCTTCAGGCCATCGGCCTTGAGCTGCTTCCCGGAGGCGTCGACCGAGGCGGCCGGAGCGGAGAGAGCCGCGAGAGTCAGGGCGAGGACCAGGGCGGCGAGGCGTCGAGCAGGAGCGATCATGGGTTCAGGCGGTTCCAGGTTACGAGGGCGGATCCGGCCCGCGGGCCGTCCGAGCCTGAGCAGGGTTTGGGCTACAGAACGACTGAATCTGCGCTAGAGTTCCGACGCCGCCACCACCAACCGGCCCGCGAGTTCGCAGCGCCGGGTCGAGCGGTCCACGCCGAGCGCGTCGAGTCCGAGGGCGTTCGCCACCGCCAGCACGGTGCCGACGCCGCAAAACGGATCCAGCACCACGCCGGCCTTCACCTGGTCCCGGGCGAAACGGACCGCGTGCGCCGCCGCCCGGATGCCCATCGCGCGCACCCACGGCTGCCGCCCCGCATCGGTGATGACATCCGGAATCGGCAGCGCCTCGGGGCAGCGAAACGCCCGCGAGACCGCGATCAGGTGGGTGTAACCGGGGCGGCCGAGCGTGGGCAGTCCCGGCTGCCGCCGGCAGACAATCTTGTGGAACAGCACGCGCGCGCCTGCGTCCTCGGCGGCGCGAAGCACCAGGCCGCCCTTGTCGACCCAGGCGCCGTCGCGCTTGATGTCGGACTGGAAGAACACCGCCGCGCTGTCGTCCGGCACCGCGTTCACGACGAGGTGCACGGTATCGAGAAACCACCGGCGCCATTCCGGCAGCGGCATCCGGGTCTCGGATACATCGGGCAGCGACGTCACGGCGCACGCGCCCGCGACCTTTCCCCGCTCGCGCAGCCACGGAATCGCGTCGGTGCACACGACCTCGCGCCGCGGCCCGGGTGGCGACGCGGCGGCCCCGTCGCTCACACCTTCCATCCGGCGCGCGCGGAACCCTCGATGAGCCGGTTCAGCGCCGGATCGTTGGTCACCCGCCCGGACTTGCCGTCCCAGTCGAGCTTCCGGCCGACGCGCATGGCGGCGACGCCGAGCAGCACCATCTCGGAGAGGGGGACGGAGTACTCGAAATTCGAGCCCGGCATCGGTCCGGCCTTCGCGATGGCGTCGACCCACTCCTTCATCGGTCCGCCCACCACGCGCGGCAGCGTGGGCGCCGGCCGGTGCTTCCGGAACTCCTCCCACGCCGCCGTGCCCAGCAGCCGCGGGCTGTCCGGGCGGCCGCCGGGAGCGAAGATCGTGTGCTTCGAGCCGATCATGAGCATGCCGCGCTCGGGCAGGCCGGGCTTCTTTGCCTTCGGGTCCTCCTCCCACCCCCGGGGCAGCGGCGGCTTTTGGTCCGGGCCCTCGAACCACGTCAGCGCCACGGGCGGCCGCTGCCCGCGGGCCGGAAAGCGGTACGTGACCTTCGAGCTGCGCGGCGTGAACTCGGGGTTCACCTCGCTGACCTTCGCCTCGACCGAGCTCGGCGCGCCGAGGCCGAGCGCCCAGAACGGCGCGTCCAGCGTATGGCAGGCCCAGTCGCCCAGCATCGCGTTGCCGAAATCCCAGAAGCCGCGCCAGCGCACCGGCGCGAGGAGCGAGTTGTACGGCCGCGATTCCGCCGGCCCGAGCCACAGGTCCCAGTCCAGCGTCGCCGGCGGCGTCTCCTTCGCCAGCGGCAGCGAGGCCGGCCGGGTGAAGTAGCGATCGGAGAACTCCGGCGACCAGGCGTGCACCTCGCGCACCTCGCCGATCGCCCCGGCGTCGACCCACTCCTTCATCAGCCGGATGCCTTCCGTGGCGCGCCCCTGGTTGCCCATCTGCGTCACGACGCCCTGGCGCTTCGCCTCCGCCCGCAAGGCCCGCGCCTGCGCCACGGTGTGCGTGAGCGGCTTCTCGACGTAGACGTGCTTGCCGCGCTTCAGCGCCATCATCGCGGCGGGATAGTGGTGGTGATCGGGCGTCGACACCGTGACCGCGTCGATCTTTTCGCCCATCTTGGCGAACATCTCGCGGTAGTCGCGAAAGAGCGGCAGCGTGTTCACGTCGGCGCACTTCAGCTCGGAACTCTTCTTCAGCTCCGCCGCGCGCTTGTAGGTGGCGGCCACGAGTTCCTGGTCGACGTCGCACATCGCCACGAGGTTCACGCGCGGGTCCTTCATCAGCTCCGAGACGGCAAAAAAGCCGCGGTTGCCGATGCCGATGCAGGCGACGTTGATCCGGCCGTTGGCGGACGGCCCGGTCTGGCCGATGCTGAAACGTGGCAGCGAAAACGCCGCGGCAGCGACGGCGGATTGACGAAGGAAGGCGCGGCGGGTGGCGGGGTGATGCATGCGAAGGCGGGGTGCTCCAATCGAACGCGCCGGCCGCCGTCCGGCAACCCCTTCCTGCAAGAAACGATTCCCGTGGCGGCCGTCCCTTGTGCCGGCATGATGCCGATGAAAACGGCCGCATGAAAAAGGTGCAGCGGCTTGCCCTCGAGCGCCCCAGGTAAAGGCGCACCCGCTCAGAGCGGAAAGCTAAACGCAAAGACGCGAAGGAATGCCAGGACTCGCGAAGAAAACCCTGGCGAAACTTCGCGTTCCTTTGCGACTTTGCGTTTGGGTTTGGGCTGCAGCCTGGCTGACTCTGCTCTAGCGACGCACGGGCGGCGCGTCGGTCTCCTCGGGCGGGAGCAGCCTGCGGCCCGACTGAGCGACGAGCGGCGCGAGTTCCCGGGCCGTCGCGACGAGTTCGAGCCGGTACTGGTCGACGCGCGCCTGCTGGCGGTCGCGCAAGCCGTCGAGATGCTGCCGCGATTCCACGTCGCCAGGCCGCGTGATGAGATTGGCGTTCTTGCGCATCGCCTCCTCGAGGCCGGCGAGTTCGGCTTCGAGCCGCCGCTGGCGCAGTTCGTAGCCGAGCTGCACGACCTCGCGCAGGAGCCGGCCGTCAACCCTGGCCCGCAGCTCGTCGTCGAGCGACGACGCTGGCCGCGCCGCCTGGTCGCCTTTCAATCGCTCGATCTCGCGATCCCCGGAGACCTTCAGGCGGATCTCCGTCAACGCCTCCTGCACGCGGCGCCGCAGATCCGGACCGCTGTCACTGTCGATGCCGGACCGCCACACGGAGAACGCCGTGGGCGTGCCCGCGGAGACCTTGCGTTCCAACGGATCGCGCTGGCAGGCGCCGAACACGAGCAACAGCGCCGCGCCCGCCAGACAGCGGAGGGACGCGGCGGGAGCCGGACGGTGGTTTCGGTTCATGGGAGGCCGGCCGCGCGAGTCGAGGAAGGTGCGGCCGCTCCGGCCGCGGTCACTTCGCCTTCTTCTTTTTTCCCGAGCCAGGCGGATTGCCGATCCAGCGCGCGGGAATCTCGTCCGGGACCTTCAACTCCCGGCGCAGACGGTTCACCTCGCGCTCCAGTTCCGCGCGGGTCGCGGCGTAGGCGGGATCGGCATAAAAACTCTTCAGCTCGAGCGGATCTTTTTCGCGATCGAACAATTCCCAATAGTCGTCCGCGGTGCCGAAGTAGCGGACGAGCTTGTACCGGTCGGTGACCACGCCGTAGTGCGGCCGCACGCGGTGGGGCGTCGGCCACTCAAAATACTGGTAATAGAAGGAGGTCCGCCAGTCCGCCGGACGCTGCCCCCGGAGGATCGGCACCAGGCTGCGCCCCTGCATGTCGGCCGGCGCCGCGGCACCCGCGACCTCGAGGAAGGTCTGCGCGAAGTCCACGTTGGACACGAGGTCCCGGCTCACGCTGCCCGGCTGGGTGACGCCGGGCCAGCGCACGAGCAGCGGCGTGCGCAGCGACTCCTCGAAGATCCAGCGTTTGTCGAACCAGCCGTGCTCGCCGAGGTAGAAGCCCTGGTCGGACGAGTAGATCACGATCGTATTCTCGGCCAGGCCCTCCTGTTCGAGGTAGTCGAGCACCCGCCCCACCGCCTCGTCGACCGCCTTCACCGTCGCGAGGTAGTCGTGCATGTAACGCTGGTAGCGCCAGCGGACCAGGTCGCGGCCCTGCGGATTGGCGGCGCGGTACTTCGCGTTGCGCGGTTCGTAATAGGCATCCCACACCTTGCGCTGCTCGGCGGTCATCGTGGGGGGCGCATCGAACTTCAGGTCGCGATCGTTCATCGTCTTCTCGATCGTCATGTCCTGGTCGCGCGCCGCGATGCCCCGGCCGGAGTAATCGTCAAACAAGGTCGGCGGCTCGGCGTAAACGCGATCCCGGTCGAAGCCGAGGTGCCGCAGCGCCGGCGACCACTCGCGGTGGGGAGCCTTGTGCTGCGACATCAGCAGGAAGGGCTTCGATTTGTCGCGACGCTTCAGCCATTCCAGCGACGCATCGGCGATGATGTCCGTGGTGTAGCCGGGCACCGTGATCCGCTCGCCGTTCCGGATCATCGGCGGGTTATAGTACACGCCCTGCCCGGGCAGGATCTGCCAGAAATCGAAGCCGGTCGGATCGGAGCCGAGATGCCACTTGCCGATCATCGCCGTCTGATAGCCCGCCTTCTGCAGCAGTTTCGGGAAGGTCACCTGCGACCCGTCGAACGTGGAGTTGGTGTTGTTGGGAAAGCCGTTCAGGTGACTGTACTTTCCGGTCAAAATCGTGGCGCGGGCCGGACCGCAGATCGAATTCGGCACGAGGCACCGGTCGAAGCGCACGCCGCGCTGCGCGATCCGGTCGATATTGGGCGTCTGCAGCAACTTTCGTTCGTCCCCGTACGCACTGATCGCCTGATACGCGTGGTCGTCGGAAAAGATGAAGACGATGTTGGGCGGGCGGGGCGACGCGGCATGCGCGGCCAGGGCAAGCAGGAGGAAAAGGGGCAGGAGTTTCATGCGAAAAGGAGTGGAGGTTGGCGCCGGAACGGAATGAGTCTTGCGCCCCCGGCGGACCGGGTGCGCCGAAGCGCCGGACGGGGGTCCGCCGCTTCCGGGACGAGGGATGCCCTTACTTCACCTGCGACTGGAAAAACGCCTTGGCGCCGGCGACGAGCTTGTTCGGGTCTTCCGCGAACGCCTTGCTGTCGGTCTCGATCGCGAGCACGCCCGACCACTTGCTCTGCTTGATCGCGGCAAACAGGCCCCGGTAGTTGGCGGCGCCTTTCCCGATCTCCGTGTCGACCGGTACCTTCTTTCCGTCGGCCGCGGTCTCGACGACCTTGTCCTTGAAATGCAGATCGTACACCCGGCCGTCGTAGCCGCGGAACGCCTCGGCGGCGTCGAATCCCGCCGCGGTGATCCAGCCCACGTCCATGCACACGCCGATCCGGCGGTCGCGGACGGCGAGCACCTTCTTCACCTTCTCCGGGCTGCCGTAGACCGTATCGAGATTGTGGTTATGGATCGCGAGCTTGATGTCGTATTCCTTCACCAGCTCCTCGAGGTTGTCCCACTCGGCGGGGTTCTTCGGCTCCACGACGATCACACGGATTCCCATCAGCTTCGCGAAGTCGAACAACTGGCGGTTCTTCGCCTTGTCCATCGACGTGCCGGCGACGCCGAACGTGTAGGCGACCAGCCCCTCGCGATCGAGGATCGCCTTCTTCCGCAGCGTCTCCTCCCTGGGCGCGTGCGGGTCCATGTGCTTCGCGATGAGCTGGAGATGCCTGATCCCATGCTTTTTCGCGAACGCGACCACCTGGTCGAATTCCATGTTGCGGCAGGTCCAGGTCTGGAGACCGAGCTTCACGCCGGAGTCGGCGGCGGGGGCGGCGGCCAGCGGCGCGACCGCGGCGGGAAGCGCGGCGGCGGCCGCGACGAAGGCGAGGCGAAGAACAAGGGGAAGACGGATCATGGGTAACGGAGAGGGCCGCCAACGTAGGACGCCGCATCGACGTGGCAAGCGCAGGCGCGACGGCGGGTTTTGTTTTGACATCGCCGACCGGCCCGACGGCCTGCGGAGGTAAGGAGCGCCCGCCCGCGGCTCGCTCCCTTCCCTTCGCATGCCCCTGTCCCGCACGCTCCCTCCCGTTGCAGTTGTCACCGGCGCCGGCTCCGGCGTCGGCCGCGCCACCGTCCTGCGCTTCGCCGCCGAAGGCTGGCGCGTGGCCCTGCTCGGCCGCCGCCCGGAGGCCCTCGCCCAGACGGCCGCGCTCGCGTCCGCCGCCGCCCGCAAGCGCCTGCTCGTCCTTCCCTGCGACCTCGGCCAGGCCGCCGCCGTGCAGGCGGCGGCGCGCACCGTGCTCGATCGCTGGCAGCGCGTCGACGTGCTCGTCAACGCCGCCGGACAAAACATCCCGCGCCGCGCGCTCGGCGAGCTCAGCGCCGACGACTATGCCGCCGTGATGGACGCCAACGTCACCGGCGTGCTCCGCCTCGTGCAGGCGTTCCTGCCGACCCTGCGCCGCCAGGGTGCGGGTACGATCGTCAATATCGGCTCGGAAGCCGGGAAGCAGGCCTCGCCCAAGGCCGGCGCGGCGTACGTCGTTTCGAAGTTCGGGCTCACCGGCCTCACCCAGTCGATCAACGCCGAGGAGCGTCCCAACGGCCTGCGCGCGTGCTGCATTTTCCCGGGAGACATCGACACGCCCCTGCTCGACAAACGGCCGGTGCCGCCGCCGCCCGAGGCCCGCGCCCGGATGATGCAGGCCGAGGATATCGCCGCCTGCGTGTGGTTCGCCGCCACCCTGCCCGCCCGCACGACCGTCGAGGAAATCCTCGTCCGCCCTTCCCGTCCCTGGACGGGTTGAGTGAAATCAGACCGAGGAAAAACCACGAAACCCACGAAATACACGAAAGGCCCGGCCAGGTGCGATCGACCGCTCATGCCACGCTTACGGCAGTTCGTCGGGCAACGGTCTTGGCGCCCGGGTCGGCGATTCGTGTCGTTCGTGTGCTTCGTGGTTAACTCCGCCGGCTGATTGCCCCAGGCACGCCGCAATTCCACCCAAGGTTGCGCTCGACGCGCCAGCGAATTCGCGCCACGGGTATTCGTTCCTGCCCTAATGAATAACTCCGCTGATTCCGCCTCCAAGATCATCATGCAGGGCGTGCACGTCGAACTGACGGCCGCGCTGCAAAACACCATCCGGGACAAGTTCGCCGTCCTGCTGCGGCACAACCCCTGGATCGTGCGCATCCACGTGCGGCTCCAGCGCGACCAGCACCACGGCAACAAATATCACTACAGCGCGACGGGACAGGTGGAGGTAGGCGGGCCGGACCTCGTCGCCACCGTGAAGGGCGACGATGCCTACGCCGTGATCGACGGCCTCGTGCAGAAACTCGACGAGCAGGTCCGCGACCGGCATGAGCGCCGCAAGGACAAGCGCAACCACGCGCCGTCGATCGATCCGGAAAACGCCTGAGCCCGCCCCTTTCTCCGTCCACCATGAGCCTCCAAATCAAACCCGCCAACTCGGTCGCCTTCGATCAGATCTCGCTCGGTGAAGTCATGCTTCGCCTCGATCCCGGCGAGGGCCGGATTCGCACCGCGCGCGAATTCAAGGTCTGGGAGGGCGGCGGCGAGTACAACACCTCGCGCGGCCTCCGGAAGTGCTTCGGCTACCGGACCGCGGTGTGCACCGCGTTCGTCGACAACGAGGTCGGCCACCTGGTCGAGGACTTCATCATGCAGGGCGGCGTCGCCACCGACTTCATCAAGTGGCGCGACGACGACGGCATCGGCCGCACCGTCCGCAACGGCCTCAACTTCACCGAGCGCGGCTTCGGCATCCGCGGCGCCGTCGGCAATCCGGACCGCGGCAACACCGCCGCGTCGCAGCTCAAGCCGGGCGACTTCGACTGGGAGCGCATCTTCGGCC
The DNA here is from genome assembly GCA_937952235.1 of uncultured Opitutia bacterium. Lineage (GTDB taxonomy): Bacteria > Verrucomicrobiota > Verrucomicrobiia > Opitutales > Opitutaceae > ER46. The sequence continues at coordinate 18,752 of CALFZM010000025.1, forward strand.
AGCTCGGCGCCCGCTGGTTCCATACCGGCGGCATCTTCGCCGCCCTCTCCGCCTCCACCGCGGAGCTCACCGTCGAGGCCGTCAAGGCGGCCAAGAAGCACGGCGTGATCGTCAGCTACGATCTCAATTACCGCCCCTCCCTGTGGAAGACGATCGGCGGCCTCAAGAAGGCGCAGGAGGTCAACCGCGAGATCGCGAAGTATGTCGACGTCATGATCGGCAACGAGGAGGACTTCACCGCCTCGCTCGGCTTCGAGGTCAAGGGCG
>CALFZM010000026.1 GCA_937952235.1 uncultured Opitutia bacterium
GCCACGCGCCGTCCCCGCTCGCTCTGCCGTCGCGCATCCAGGGCCGCTGGCTCTGCGTGGGCGGGCACCTGAAGAACACCCTCGCGGTCGCCGCGGGCGACCGTGTCGTCCTGAGCCCGCACCTCGGCGACCTCGGCAGCGCGGCTGCGGCGGAGGCGTTCCGGCGGACGCGCACGCTGTTCGGCGACCTGCTGGGCGGGCAGTTCACCGCGGTGGCCTGCGACCGGCACCCGGACTACACCTCGACGCGCGAAGCCGCGGCGCTGGGCCTGCCCGTGACTCCGGTGCAGCACCACCTCGCGCACGTGCTCGCGTGCCTGCTCGAACACCGGCGGGCGGCGGACGGCGTCCTGGGTGTGGCCTGGGACGGCACGGGTTACGGCCCGGACGGCACCGTGTGGGGCGGGGAGTTCCTCCTCCTGCGCGACGGCGCGGCGGAGCGTTTCGGCCGGCTGGCGCCCTTCCGGCTGGCCGGTGGCGATGCGGCGGCACGCGACCCGCGGCGCAGCGCCCTCGGGCTGCTCCACGCGATGGGCGACGCGCGCCATGACGCGGCGGCGGAGGCGCTCGGCTTTTCTCCGGCCGACAGGAACGTGCTGCGCGTGATGCTGGCGCGCGGACTCAACGCCCCGCTCGCCACCAGCGCGGGCCGGCTGTTCGACGGCTTTGCGGCGCTCGCCGGGCTCGCCTCGCGCAACGCCTTCGAGGGCCAGGCGGCGCTGGCGGTGGAGGCGGCGGCGCTCGGCGCGCGCGAGGCGCCGGAACTGCCGCTGCCCGTGCGCGACCTGGACTCCGGCCAGGGCGCGCGCTGCGAACTCGACTGGCGTCCGCTGCTCGCCGCGGCGCTGGACCGGCGGGCGCGGGGCGTGCCCGCGGACGCGCTCGCGCTCGGCCTGCACCGCGCTCTCGCCGCCGGCATCGTCGCGGTGGCCCGCCGGGCGGGGGTGGGCACCGTGGCATTGAGCGGCGGATGTTTCCAGAATGCGCTGCTGCTCGACCTCACCGTGGCGGCGCTGCGGGCGGCGAATTTCGAGGTGCTCACGCACCGGCTCCTGCCGCCGAATGACGGCAACATCGCGGCGGGCCAGGCGCTCGCCGCCTGCTGGAACGTCACCGACGTGCACCTGCCGTGATCGTTCCCGCCCAACCTCCGACCTTCTCCCATGTGCCTCGCCGTCCCCGGTAAAGTGCTCTCCGTCGAAGGTGACGACCCGCTGCTGCGCTCCGGCCGCGTGTCGTTCAACGGCGTGATCAAGCAGGTCAGTTTCACGTGCGCGCCGGAGGCGCGGGTCGGCGACTACGTGCTCGTGCACGTCGGCCTCGCCATCAGCGTGATCGACGCGCGCGAGGCGGAGGAGACGTTTCGTTATCTGCAGGCGATGGGCGACCTCGACGGCCTGGAGCCCGGCGCGGCGCCGCGGGAGGGCCCGCCATGAAGTACGTCGACGAATACCGCGACGCCGCGCTCGTGCGCTCGCTCGCCGCCGCGATCGCGCGGGTGGCCACGCGCCCCTGGACGATCATGGAGATCTGCGGCGGGCAGACGCACGCGATCGTGAAGTTCGGCCTCGACGAACTGCTGCCGGCGGGGATCACGCTCGTGCACGGGCCCGGGTGCCCGGTGTGCGTCACGCCCGCCGAGCTGATCGACCAGGCGGTGGCGCTGGCGCTGCGACCGGGCGTGACCCTGTGTTCGTTCGGCGACATGCTGCGCGTCCCGGGCAGCGGCATCGACCTGCTCACGGCGAAGGCGCGGGGCGGCGACGTGCGCATCGTCTACTCGCCGCTCGATGCGGTGACCCTCGCCCGGCAGCGGCCGGAGCGCCAGGTGGTGTTCTTCGCCGTCGGCTTCGAGACGACCGCGCCGGCCAACGCCCTCGCGGTGCTGCAGGCCGCGCGGGAGCGGTTGCCGAACTTCTCGCTGCTCGCCTCGCACGTGCTCGTGCCGCCGGCGATGCGCGCGATACTGGGGTCGGCGGACAACCGCGTGCAGGGTTTTCTCGCCGCCGGCCATGTCTGCGCGGTGATGGGCACCGAGGAGTATCACGCTATCGCGGCGCAGCACCGCGTGCCGATCGTGGTGACGGGCTTCGAGCCGGTCGACATACTCGAGGGCGTGCTGCGGTGCGTGCGGCAGCTGGAGGCCGGTCGCGCCGAGGTGGAGAACGCCTACGCGCGGGCGGTGCGCGCCGGCGGGAACGCTCCCGCGCGCCGGCTCGTCGCCGAGGCCTTCGCCGTCGAGGACCGCAACTGGCGCGGCCTGGGTCCGATTCCCGGCAGCGGCTGGGGACTGCGGACCGGACTGGCGGCCTACGACGCCCCGCGGAAGTTCGCGCTGCCGCCGCCCGTGCCCGTGGCGCCGGGCGAGTGCATCAGCGGCGCGATCATGCGCGGCGTGAGGAAGCCGCACGAGTGTCCCGCCTTCGGCACCCGGTGCACGCCCGAGCACCCCCTGGGAGCGCCGATGGTGTCGAGCGAGGGAGCCTGCGCCGCGTACCACCGCTACCGCGGCGCGGCCGCGTGACCGTTCATCGCGTTCAGCAGATTCGCGGCAACTGCTCGCCACTGAGGCGCGCGAGGACGCGATCCGCGCCGATCACGCTGCGCAGCGTCACCTGCCCGGCCGGCGCGGCGGCCACGGTGCCGATCCGGGCGGGCGGTCCGCCTGGAGCCGTGCGTTTCAGCAGCGCGAGTGCCGCGCCGGCCTGCGGTTCCGGCACGAAACAGACGAAGCGGCCCTCGTTGGCCACGTAGAGCGGCTCGAGTCCGAGGATCTCGCACGCCCCGCGAACGGGATCGATGACGGGCACGCGCGGCTCTTCTATGGCGAGGGCCAGCCGCGCCGTTTCCGCGATCTCGACGAGCGCGGTGGCCAGACCGCCGCGGGTCAGGTCGCGCAGGCAGTGCACGTCGAGGCCGGCCTGCAGCAGCGCCTGCACCGGCGCGACCAGCGGGGCGCAGTCGCTCTCGATCGTGCTTTCGAACTGGAGCCCCTCGCGGCTCGCCATGATGGCCATGCCGTGCCGGCCGACGTCGCCGCTGAGCAGGATCGCGTCGCCGGGCTGCACCGCGGCCGGTCCGATCGTCCGCCCGTGCTGGACCAGCCCGACGCCCGCGGTCGTCACATACACGCCGTCGCCGCGACCCCGCTCGACCACCTTGGTGTCGCCGGCGACGACGGCTACCCCGGCGGCGGCCGCCGCCTGCTGCATCGATGCGACCACGCGCTGCAGCGTCTCCAGCGGGAAACCTTCCTCGAGGATGAAGCCCGCCGTGAGCCACAGCGGCAGCGCGCCGCACATGCAGAGATCGTTGACGGTGCCGTTGACCGCCAGCCGGCCGATGTCGCCGCCCGGGAAGAACAGCGGACTGACGACGTGCGCGTCGGTGGTCAGCGCGAATCGCATGCCGCCGGCCGCCAGCACCGCGCCATCGTGCTGCGCGTCGAGCGCGGGATGGGCGAAGGCGGGGCGGAAGATCCGGTCGATCAGCTCCTGGGTGAGCCGGCCGCCGCCGCCGTGGCCGACGGTGATCTCGGTGCGCGCGGGCAGGGGCAGCGGACACTGCAGCGCGACCGGGGAAGGGTGAGGCGGCGTGGACACGGGCGGAGGCGGGACACGATGCCAGAATCGCCCCGGTCCCGGCTCTGCATCGCTTGCGGAGAGGCCCGCATCGCTTGCGCGTTGCCGGCGGTCCGCCGGGAGCCAAGAAGGGCGCGATGAATGCCAAGATATGCCGGGCGGCGGGCGGAGTCCGGGCGTAAGGTGGCGGCAAAGCCACCGGGGCGTCCGCGCCCCGCGTCGGCTCTCAACCGGACGACCTGCCATGCTCAAGAAATACACCGTCGAATACAGCCTCCAGTTCCGGAAACACCATCCGCCGGAACGCCATCAGTACTACACCGACGATCCCGTGGCCTGCGAGGAGTTCATCCAGGAGCTGCTGCAACGCGGGATGGGCCTGCACGCGATCAGGCGCGACGGGGCCGACCTGCCCCGGCCGGACTTCGACCGCCTCGTCAAGGTCGCCGCCGCGGCGCTGGCCTCGCGTCTGATCTGCACCAGCCTGCACCTCAAGCCGGAGGAGGAGCGCCATCGCTTCGGCTTCACGGCCTGAAACCTGCCTGCGGCCGCCGCCGAGAAAGGAGCTTGGCCCATGAACCCCATCGACCAGTCCGAGGTCAGCCTCATGGAGGCGATCTTCCACCGCCGGGCGGTGCGCCATTTCAGCGACCGTCCCGTGAGTGCCGACACGGTGCAGCAGTTGCTGACCGCGGCCGTCCAGGCGCCGAGCGCCCTGAACCTGCAGCCCTGGGCCTTCGCCGTGTTCCACGGCCACCGGCTGCTGCGGGACTACTCCGAACGCGCGAAGCAGCACCTGGTCGCGACCTATCCGACCCGGTTCGAACTGCACTCGCGGGCGGAGCTGTATGAGGATCCCGGGTACGACCTGTTCCACGGCGCGGACACGCTCGTGGTGATCTACGCGACGGGCGCCCAGCTCCATCCCAGCGAGGACTGCTGCCTGGCGGCGGAGAACCTGATGCTGGCGGCCTTCGCGCTGGGGCTCGGCACGTGCCCGATCGGGTTCGCCCGGCCCTGGCTCGACCTGCCGGAGACGAAGCGCGAGCTCGGCGTGCCCGAGGAGCAGCACGCGGTGTTCCCGGTCGTGGTCGGCTACCCGGCCGGGCCGGTCGAGCCCACGCCGCGCGAGGCGCCGGTCATCGCGAGCTGGAAGTGGGAGAACGACTGAGGGCGGGCCGGGCGGCCGCAACCCCTGCGCGCCCTAAGCCAACGGATGCGTGGCCGCGCGCGTCGCGATGCCGTAGGATCGTCGCACCCGGGACGGACCCCGCCCCGGGTGTTCCATGCCTGCGACACCACTCCCCACCACCGAATGTGTCACCTGCGACGGATCCGAGGCCGTCGCTTCCGTCGCCTACCGGCTCAACGAGCTGATCGCGATCTATCCCATCACGCCGTCGTCCGGGATGGCCGAATGGTGCGACGAATGGGCCGCCGCCGGCCGGCCCAACCTCTGGGGCGGCGTGCCGCGGATCGTGGAGATGCAGTCGGAGGGCGGCGTGGCCGGCACGGTGCACGGCGGGCTGCTCGGCGGCGCGCTCACCACGACGTTCACCGCGTCGCAGGGCCTGCTGCTGATGATCCCCAACCTCTACAAGATCGCGGGGGAGCTGCTGCCGTTCACGCTGCACGTGAGCGCCCGCGCGCTGGCGGCGCACGGGCTGTCCATCTTCGGCGACCACCAGGACGTGATGGCCTGCCGTGCGACCGGCTGCGCGCTGCTGTGCAGCAACTCGGTGCAGGAGGCCCAGGACCTCGCCCTGGTCGCGCACGCGGCGAGCCTGCGCGCCTCCGTGCCCTTCATCCATTTCTTCGACGGCTTCCGCACCTCGCACGAGGTGGCGAAGATCGCGCCGCTCGCGGATGACGACCTGCGCGCGCTGGTCGACGAGGCGGACATCGCCGCCTTCCGCGCCCGCGCCATGACCCCGGACCGGCCTTCGATCCACGGCACGGCGCAGAATCCGGACGTCTACTTCCAGAGCCGCGAGGCGGGCAACCGCTTTCACGCCCTCGTGCCCGGCATCGTGCAGGCGATGATGGACCGGCTCGCCGCGCGCACGGGCCGGCAGTATCGGTTGTTCGACTACGTCGGACATCCCGAGGCCGAGCGCGTGATCGTCGCCATGGGCAGCGCCGTCGAGACGATCGGCGAGACCGTGCGCTGGCTCGCGGAACGCGGCGAGAAGGTGGGGGTGCTGTCCGTGCGGCTGTTCCTGCCGCTCGACCGCGAGGCGCTGCTTGCCGCCCTCCCGCGTTCGGTGCGCGCCCTCGCGGTGCTGGACCGCACCAAGGAGCCGGGCTCGCTGGGCGAGCCGCTTTACCTGAACGTCGTCGCGGCGCTGGCCGAGGGCGGTTCGCCGCTCGCGGGCTCGCCACGCGTCGTCGGCGGGCGTTTCGGGCTTGGCTCGAAGGAGTTCACGCCCGGCATGGTCCGCGGCGTGTTCGCGCACCTCGCGCGGCCGGCGCCGCGCAACCATTTCACGGTCGGCATCGTCGACGACGTCACGGGCACCTCGCTGCCCTACGACGCGGATTTCGACCTCGAGGGGCCGGAGGTCACCCGCTGCGTCTTCGTGGGCCTTGGGGCCGACGGCACCGTCGGGGCCAACAAGAATTCGATCAAGATCATCGGCGAGGAGACGCCGAACTTCGCGCAGGGCTACTTCGTGTACGATTCGAAGAAATCCGGCTCGATGACGACGTCGCACCTGCGCTTCGGCCCGCACCCGATCCGTGCGCCGTACCTCATCCGGCGGGCGGAGTTCGTGGCCTGCAGCCAGTACAGCTTTGTCGGCCGGACCGACATCCTGGGCTACGCCGCGCCTGGCGCGACCGTGCTGCTCAACTCGCCACACGGCCCGGCCGAAACCTGGGCGAACCTGCCGCGCGAGTGGCAGGAGACGCTGATCGCGCAGCGGCTCAGGCTCTTCGTCATCGATGCGACCCGCGTCGCGCAGGAGACGGGGATGGGCCGGCGCACGAACACGATCCTGCAGACCTGCTTTTTCGCGCTTTCGGGCGTCCTGCCGCGGGACGAGGCGATCGCGCAGATCAAGGCCGCGATCGCCAAGACCTACGGCCGCAAGGGCGAGAAGGTCGTGCAGATGAACTACGCCGCCGTCGACTCGGCGCTGGCCGGCCTGCACGAGGTCATGATCCCGGACCAGCCCGACCTCGCCGCGGCGGCGACCGTGCCGCCCGCGTATCCGGGCGCGCCGGCGTTCGTGCGCGAAGTGACTGCGCGCCTCCTGGCCAACGCCGGCGACCTCCTGCCGGTGAGCGCGATGCCGGTCGACGGCTGCTGGCCGACGGGCACCGCGCGGTTCGAGAAGCGCAACCTCGCGCTCGAGCTGCCCGCGTGGGATCCCGCGCTCTGCATCCAGTGCAACAAGTGCGTGCTGATCTGCCCGCATGCCGCGATCCGCGCCAAGTTCTTCGCGCCCGAGGCGCTCGCCGGTGCGCCGGCGGACTTCGTGTCCACGCCGTTCCGCTCGACCGAGTTCCCCGGGCAGCGCTACGCGCTCCAGGTCGCGCCGGAGGATTGCACCGGCTGTGCGCTCTGCGCGCAGGTCTGCCCGGCGAAGGACAAGGCCGATCCCGCGCGCAAGGCCCTCGTGATGGCGCCGCAGGCGCCGCGGCTCGCGGCGGAACGGGCGAACTGGGATTTCTTCCTCGCGCTGCCGGAGCCCGACCGCACGCGGCTCGACGCCGGCACGGTGAAGGGTTCGCAGTTCCTCCAACCCTTGTTTGAGTTTTCCGGAGCCTGCGCGGGCTGCGGCGAGACGCCGTACCTGAAGCTGCTCACCCAGCTCTTCGGCGACCGGCTGCTGCTGGCCAATGCCACCGGCTGTTCGTCGATCTTCGGCGGCAACCTGCCGACGACGCCCTACTGCGCCAATCACGAGGGCCGCGGCCCCGCCTGGGCCAATTCGCTGTTCGAGGACAACGCCGAGTTCGGGCTGGGGCTGCATCTCGCCGCGGAGGAGCGCCGCCGCGCGGCCGCGGCCCGGCTCGAGCGGCTGGCCCCCGTGGTCGGAGCGGCGCTCGTGCGCGAGCTGCTCGACGCGCCGCAGGGCACGGAGGCCGAGGTGGCCCAGCAGCGGGCACGCGTGCAGGCCCTGCGGGCGGCGCTGGCGGGTCATGGCAGCGACGACGCGCGGCGGTTGCTCGCCCAGGCGGACGACCTCGTGCGCAAGTCGGTCTGGATCGTGGGCGGCGACGGGTGGGCCTACGATATCGGTTACGGCGGGCTCGACCACGTGCTCGCGTCGGGGGCCAACGTGAAGGTCCTCGTCCTCGACACCGAGGTGTACTCCAACACCGGCGGCCAGGCGTCGAAGGCGACGCCGCTGGGCGCGGTGGCCAAGTTTGCCGCCGCGGGCAAGCCGCGGGCGAAGAAGGACCTTGCGCTGATCGCGATGCAGTACGGCCACATCTACGTCGCCCGGGTGGCGATGGGCGCGCGCGACAGCCAGACCCTCGCGGCGATCCGCGAGGCGGAGAGCTACCCGGGGCCGGCGCTCGTCATCGCGTACGCGCACTGCATCGCGCACGGCTTTCCCCTGCAGCAGGGCGCCGAGCACCAGCGGGCGGCGGTGGACTCCGGTTACTGGCCGATCTTCCGCTACGACCCGCGTCGCGCGGAGCAGGGTGACGTGGCGCTCAAGCTCGACTCCGGCCCGCCGAAGACCGAGCTCGCGGGCTTCCTGGCCGCCGAGACGCGGTTCAACAGCCTCGGCCACCTTGCCCCCGACCGCGCTGCCGCGCTCGCGGCGCACGCGCAGGAGGACGTGCGCCATCACTACGCCCTCTACCAGCGGCTCGCGGCGAAGCCGGCGGCGCCCGCGCCCGGCGGAAGCAACGGCCAGCACGGCGCCTGACGGTCGCCCGGGAGCGGGCCTGCACCGCACCGGGGACCGGCCAAGCGGTGCGCAGGCTTTCGCAGGAAACGCGACGCACGGGCGGGAGGGCGGGCGTAGAGTCCGCTGGCCAGGATCGCCGCCGTCATGAAGAAACGCCCCCGCCATGTCCGCTCCCGCCCCGCCTCCGGCGCGTCCCGCCGCGGGTCGTCCGCGGAGGCGGGCTTCGTGGCCGCGGTGGCGGTGGCGGCGGTGACCTCCGGCCCGGCCGCACCGCCGGCGATCCCGCTGCAGCGCGTCCGGTTCGGCTACTTCAATCCGGAGGCGCGCGAGGTCTGCCTCGCCGGCTCCTTCAACGACTGGGACCGGCGGGCCCTGCCGCTGCGGCGCGATGCGCTCGGCGACTGGTCCGTCGAGCTCGAACTGCCGCCGGGAGAGTACCGCTACCGTCTCGTCGTCGACGGCGAGTGGCGGGACGACCCGGCGGCGCCGGTGACGGCGCAGAATCCGTTCGGCGGATACGATGCGGTGCTCGTCGTGACCGGATGACGGCGGTGAAAAGACGAAAGGAGGCGGACATGAAAGCGTATCTCGGCCTCGCCCTCGCGGCGACCGGCCTGCTGCTCGCGGGTTGCGAGCCCGGACTGAAGAACACATCCCGTTTCCGCCTGCCGCAGGGCGACGCCGCCCGCGGCCGCGAGGCGTTCGTGGCGCTGAAGTGCGTCGAGTGCCACCAGGTGAACGGCGTGAAGGACCTGCCGGCGCCGACCGTCGCGGCCGACCGCGTCGTGGCGCTCGGCGGCGAGGTGGCGCGCCTGCGCACGATCGGCGACCTGCTCACCTCGATCGTGCATCCCGATTACGCGATCTCCGAGAAGCTGCCGAAGACCAAGGGTCCCCCGCCGGCGAAGTCGCCGATGCGGGTGATGAACGACCAGATGACCGTGACGCAGCTCATCGACCTCGTGACGTTCCTGCAGCCGTACTACAAGCAGCTGCCGCCGCCGCTCGACATGCACTATTCGCTCTGACCCGGCGCGGGCGGACCAGCTCCGAACGACCGGATTCCGCCCGTGCCTGCGCCGCCCATCGCGATGGTTCCCGAAGCGACCGCCCGTCGCGTCGTCTTCGCCGCGCGGCGCTTGACCAAGGTTTACCGGATGGGGCTCATCGAGGTGCACGCCCTCCGCGGCGTGGACCTCGATCTGGCGGAAGGCGACTTCGCCGTCCTGCTCGGGCCGTCCGGCAGCGGCAAGTCCACCCTGCTCAACATTCTTGGCGGGCTCGACGTGCCGACCAGCGGCACCGTGCGTTTCCGCGACGTCGACCTCACCGCGGCCACCGACGCCGGGCTCACGCGCTACCGGCGGGAGCACGTGGGCTTCGTCTTCCAGTTCTACAACCTGATGCCGAGTCTCACCGCCCGGGAGAACGTGGAGCTGGTCACGGACATTGCCACCCGCCCGATGCCGGCCTCGGACGCGCTGCGCCTGGTGGGGCTGAGCGAGCGCGCCGACCACTTTCCCACCCAGCTCTCGGGCGGCGAACAGCAGCGAGTCGCCATCGCCCGCGCGATCGCGAAGCGGCCCGACGTCCTGTTGTGCGACGAACCCACCGGTGCGCTCGACGTGGCGACGGGCGTGCTGGTGCTCGAGGCGATCGCGCGCGTGAACCGCGAACTTGGCACCACGACGGTCGTGATCACGCACAACGCCGTCATCGCCGGCATGGCCGACCGCGTGGTCTCGCTCTCCGACGGACGCGTCGTCTCCGACCGTCGCAACCACGTCAAACTCCCCGCCTCGGAACTGCAATGGTAGCCCGGGCCCGCCGCCCACGAACCGTCCGCCCATGTCGCGCCTCGACCTCAAGCTGCTGCGGGACCTCTGGACGTTGAAGAGCCAGCTCGCCGCGATCGCCCTGGTGATGGCGAGCGGCGTGGCGCTGCTGGTGATGTCGCTGGGCATGGTCGCGGCGCTCCGGCGGGCGCAGGAATCCGCCTACGCCGAGTACCGCTTTGCCCAGGTGTTCACGCAGCTCAAGCGCGCGCCCGACTCCCTGGGTATCCGGCTCGCGGCGGTGCCTGGAGTCGCGCAGGTGCAGACGCGCGTGATGGTCGACGTGACGCTCGATCTCCCCGGGATGCCGATGCCGGCGATCGGGCGGCTGGTATCGCTCGAGGCGGATCCTGCGGGCGGGCTGAACCGCGTCCACCTGCGCCGCGGCCGGATGCCGGAGCCGCAGGCCCGCTTCGAGGCGCTCGCGAGCGAGGCCTTCGCGGAGGCGCACGGCCTGGAGCCGGGCGACGCGGTGAGGGCGATCGTCAACGGCCGGCTGCAGGTCCTCCGGATCGTGGGCGTGGCGATCTCGCCTGAATTCATCTACCAGATACGACCCGGCGACATGATCCCGGACAACCGGCGGTTCGGCGTGTTCTGGCTCGACCGGCGCGAACTGGCGGCGGCGTACGGCCTGGAGGGTGCGTTCAACGCGGTCGCGCTCACGCTGACCCGCGACGCGATCGAGCGGGACGTGCTCGATGCCGTCGACGGGCTGACGGCGCGGTATGGCGGACAGGGCGCGCACGGGCGGGACGAGCAGCTTTCCCACCGGCTGCTCACGAACGAATTCACCGAGCTGCGGGCGATGGCGACCGTGCCGCCCGCGATCTTCCTCGCGGTGACGGCGTTCCTCCTGAACGTGGTCGTTTCCCGGCTGGTCCGCACCCAGCGGGAGCAGATCGCCGTGTTGAAGGCGTTCGGCTATACGACGGCGGACGTCGGAGGATACTATTTCAAGCTCGTGGGCCTCCTCACCGCGACCGGGATCGGCCTCGGCCTCGCGGCCGGGACCTGGCTGGGCCGCGACATGACCGCGCTCTACGCGCGGTTTTTCCGCTTCCCGCGCCTCGAGTTCGCGCTCGATCCGGCCGCGGCGACCCTGGCCGCGGGAATCACCGCGGGCGCGGCGCTGCTCGGCGGACTGGCGGCGGTGCGACGGGCGATGCGGCTGCCGCCGGCGGAGGGTATGCGGCCCGAGGAGCCCGCCCGGTACCGGCCGCTGCTGCTCGAGCGCCTCGGCTGGCAGCGCGGCGTGGGCCGCCTCGGCCGGATGATCCTGCGCCAGCTCGAGCGCAAGCCGGTCACCGCGTTGCTATCAGTGCTCGGCATCGCGCTGGCCATCGCGATCGTCGTGCTCGGCAGCTTCGTGCGCGACATGGTCGACTACACCATCGACCTCCAGTTTCACGGCGTGCAGCGCCACGACGCCGCCGTGGCCCTGCAGGAGCCGGCGTCGGCCGGCGCGCTGGCGAACCTGAAAAACCTGCCCGGCGTGCTGGCGGCGGAGCCCTACCGCAGCGTGCCGGTGCGGATCCGCTTCGGCCCGCGGTCGCGCCGGCTCGCGTTGCAGGGCGTCCCGGCCGATGCGACGCAGTTCCGGCTGGTCGACGTGGCCTGGCGCGAGGTGCCGCCGCCGCCGGCCGGCCTGGTGGTCTCGCGGGCGCTTGCCGACCTGCTGCAGGCCGGACCCGGCGACCTCGTGCAGGTCGAGGTGATGGAGGGGCAGCGGCCGACGTTCACGTTGCCCATCGTGCGCTGGATCGAGGACGTCGCCGGCACCTCCGCCTGGATCGACCTGGCGGCGCTGCATCGGCTGCTCGGCGAGGAGGGCGTCGTCTCCGGAGCGTTCCTGCGCGTGGATCCCGCGGCGGAAGCCCGCTTCTTTGCCGCGCTCAAGGCCGCGCCGCGCGTGGCGGTCGTGAGCACCAAGGCGGCGGCGCTGGCGGCTTTTCGCGAGCTCATGGCCTCGAACCTCCTCCGCATGCGGCTCGTCAACGTGATCTTCGCCGGGATCATCGCCTTCGGCGTCGTGTACAACGCCGCCCGCATCTCGCTGGCCGAGCGCAGCCGCGAGCTGGCCACGCTGCGGGTGATCGGGTTCGGCCGCGACGAGATCTCGATCGTCTTCCTTGGCGAGATCGCACTGCTGACGCTCCTGGCCGTGCCGCTTGGGCTTGGGCTCGGATACGGCTTCGCGCGCATCTCCGTGGAGGCGCTCGGCACGGAGACGTATCGATTTCCCCTCGTGATCTACCCGGCGACGTACGCCTTTGCCGTGCTGACCGTCGTCGGGGCATCGCTCGCTTCGAGCCTGGTCGTCCGCCGCCGGCTCGATCGCCTCGACCTGCTCGCCGTGCTCAAGGCGGGAACCTGAAGCCGGACTTCCCCATGAAAACCACTCGAAGCCAAACGGTGCTGGCCGGCGCGGCCATCGTGCTCGCGGGCGCGCTCGCCTACGCGTTCCGCCCGCGTCCGGCGGCGGTGGAGGTCGTCCAGGTCGGAGCCGGCCCGCTGCGGGAGACGGTCGACGAGGATGGCCGCACCCGGATCCGTGAGCGTTATCTGATTTCGGCGCCGCTCGCGGGCCAGCTGCGTCGCATTGGCCTGAAGCCGGGCGCGGAGGTGAAGGCGGGGGTGACCCTCCTTGCGTCCATCGATCCGCTCGAGCCGGCGTTGCTCGACACGCGAACGCGGACGCAGCTCGAAGCGCGCGTCCGCGCGGCCGAGGCGCAGGCGGAGGCGGCCGGCCCGCGCGAGGAGAAGGCGCGGGCGGCGCGAGACCTCGCCGCGTTGGAGCTCGACCGGGTGGCGCGGCTCTTCGCGCAGGACGCGGTCGCGCGGCAGGACGCCGACCGCGCGCGGGAGTCGGCGCGCATGGCGGCCGAGGAATTGAAGGCGGCGGAGCATGCCCGGCGGGTCGCGGGATTCGAACTCGAGCAGGCGCGCGCCGCGTTGCTGCGCACCGCCGCGACTCCGCGGCCGGACGAATGCGCGGGGGAGCTCCGGGTCATCTCACCCGTCGACGGCCGGGTCCTGCGCGTCTGGCATGAGGACGCCGCCGTCGTGGTCCCGGGCGAACGTCTGCTCGAGATCGGCGATCCGCGCGATCTCGAGGCCGAGATCGATGTGCTCTCCAGCGATGCGGTGCGCATCCGGCCCGGCGCGGCTGTTTTCTTTGAGCATTGGGGCGGAGATGGACCGCTCGAGGGCCGGGTGCGACTCGTCGAACCCGCCGGCTTCCTCAAGATCTCCGCACTGGGCGTGGAGGAACAGCGGGTGAACGTGATCGTCGACTTCACGACCCCGGCCGGGGCGCGGGCGGCGTTGGGCGACGCCTACCGGGTCGAGGCGCGGATCGTGGTCTGGGAGGCGGAGCGCGTGCTCAGGGTGCCGGTGGGCGCGCTGTTCCGGCACGAGGGACAATGGGCGGTGTTTGTGTTGCGCGACGGCCGCGCCCGCCGGACATCGCTCGAGATCGGACCCGGCGACGGCCGGGAGCGGAGCGTGCGGCAGGGCCTGGCCGAGGGCGACCGCGTCATCGTGCATCCGTCCGACAAGGTGACGGAGGGAGCGCGCGTGCGGGAACGCCGGTGAAACGAAGCCGGGTCACGCCCGGTCCTACGGGAGTCACGGCGCGGCCGATGGGAGAAGCCGGCGCACGGTCTCGTCCGAGGTCTGGGTGAAATCGGCATAGAATTCGCCGATCCCGCCGAGATCCTCGGGTGCGAGCAGCGCGACGATCGCGTCGACCTCGGGACCGAGCCGCGCCAGCGCGGTGGGTGAGGCGACAGGGGTGGCGACGATGATCGCGCCGGGCTGCTGCCGCTGCAGGGCGCGGACGGCGGCGAGCATCGTCGCGCCGGTGGCCAGGCCGTCATCGACCACGATGACCGTCCGCCCCGCGAGCGGGGCGAAGGGTCGCGAGCCGCGGTAGAGGCGTTCGCGGCGATTGAGCTCGGCGCGTTCGCGTCGGAGCACGGCGGTGTAGGCGGGCCCGCTGACCCCGCAGGCGGCGATCAGCGGATCGTCGCGGTATTCGATGCCGCCGAGCGCGATCGCGCCCATGGCGAGCTCCTCGTGCCCGGGCACGCCGAGTTTTCGCACCACCAGGACGTCGAGGGGCGCGCCGAGCCGGCGGGCAACTTCGGCGGCGACGGGCACGCCGCCGCGGGGCAGCGCGAGCACCAGCGGGGCGGCGAGGCCCGGCCGGGCGGCGAGCGCGTCGGCCAGGCGCCGGCCGGCGTCGCTCCGGTCACGAAACGGCGGCGGCATGGTCGAGCGGCGCCGGGGCCACTTCCGGCGCCGGTGCGGCGTCGCCCGGGGAGTCGTAATGGGCGGCGCATTCCGGCTCGCGTCCGCGCACGATGCGCCGGCCCGCGAGCGGCCCGAACCGGGCGGTGACGACCGTGTGCTGCCGTTCGCCCTGGCCCGAGTCGTGGAACAGCACCACCCAGTCGTGGGTGCGCTCCAGCGCGTGGGCGTGCGCGGTATTCGAATACAGCGCCGTGTAATGACGGTCCCCGCGCTGCGTGTGCAGGATCGGCAGCCAGGCGGCGCCGGTGGGATTGAACCGGCGCGGGGCGATCCGCGGCAGCGTGCCGGCGGCGGCTCCCTGGCGATACTCGCGATCGACGTCGAGCAGCTCGGCGACCGTTGGCGGCGGCGCGGCGGCGGTGGACGGTGGCGGCCTGATCCGCCCGAGCCGTTGCGCGAGGGAATCGCGGATGCCGGCGAGCCGCTTGGGGCCGATACCCTCGAAGGCCGCCAGCCGGCCGTCGTGGGCGGCGGCCTCGAGCTCGGCCAGGGTTTCGAGCCCGAGTTGCTCGTGCAGCCGCACGGCGAACAGCCGCCCGATGCCGGGGACCGAGCGCAGCAGCGCGACGGGATCGTGGCGTCCGCGCAGGCGCTCGAGCGCCGGCGACCGGCCATGGCGGGCGAGATCGTGAATCGTGCGCGCCAGGCTGGCACCGATGCCGGGCAGGCGCTCCAGCCCCGGAAGGCCGTCGCGGGCGAGCAGGGCGGAAACGGGTTCCGTGAGCTGGCGCACCGTGGTGGCGGCCCGACGATACGCCTCGACGCGGAAACGATTGGCGCCTTGGGCGGCGAGCAGCGCGGACATCTCGTCGAGCCGCGTGGCGATGTTCTGGTTGATCGGGAAGGCCATGGCTGGAATCGGACGGGAGACGGGCCGGGCACCGAGCAAACGACGCTTTTCCGTGCGTACTATCGCACAGGAAGGGCGGGCGCGCCACCCGCCGCGGGCGCGGGAGTCGCCGCCTCCTCGGGCGACGGCAACCGGTGCGGCAACAATGCCAAACGATGCCCGGCTCGCGCCGTCGTCCGAGCCCGGTCCGGCCGGAGCCATCCGATAACGTTGCCTCCGCGGGTCGGGGCGCCTTGGCTCGCCCCGGCTTCACCCCCGCCGTTCCCCATGCGCCTGCCCCGCCTGCCCGTCCCTTGCGGCCCCGCGATCGCCGCCTTCGGCCTGTTCGCCGCCGCCAGCCTGCTGCACGGGGCGGCGCCGCCGGCGGAAGAATATGTGGTCGAGGGACTCGCGCGCGACGCGGAGATCCTCGTGGACCGGTGGGGCGTGCCGCACCTGTACGCGCAGGACCGATACGACGTGTTCTTCGTGCAGGGCTTCAACGTCGCGCGCGACCGGCTCTGGCAGATCGACCTCTGGCGGAAGCGCGGCCTGGGCGAGCTGGCCGCGGACCTGGGACCGGCCTACCTTGAGCGGGACCGGGCCTCGCGGCTGCTGCTGTTCCGCGGCGACCTGCGCGCGGAATGGAACGCGTATGCGTCCGACACGAAGCGGATCGTCGGGGCGTTCACCGCCGGCATCAACGCCTACGTGCGGCTGACGCGGGCGCGGCCGGAGTTGCTGCCGCCGGAGTTCGCCGTGCTCGGCTACCGGCCGGCGTGGTGGGAACCGGCGGACATCGTGCGCATCCGCACGCATGGACTCGCCAGCAACGTGGTCTCGGAAGTCGCGCGCGCGCGCACGGTGGGCGTGGCGGGCCTGGAGGTCGACGCCTTCCGGCGCGTGCTCGAGCCGGCGTGGCGGACGCGGGTGCCGGACGGGCTCGATCCCGCCGCGGTGCCGGCGGACGTGCTCAAGCTCTACACCCTGGCGCGGAGCGCGGTGCGCTTCACGCCGAAGCTGCTCCGTGGCGAGGAGGATCCCGAGCGTACGGGCGGCCTCGACCGCGACGAGCTCCCGGCGCACCGGCTCACGGAGAGCAACAACTTCGCGGTGGCGCCGTCGCGCAGCGCGACCGGCCGCGCGATCTTCGCCAACGACCCGCATCGCGTGCAGGGGGTGCCGAGCCTCCGCACTTTCGCGCACCTGTCGGCCCCGGGGTTCGACGTCATCGGCGCGGGCGAGCCGTTCCTGCCGGGTGTGTCGCTCGGGCACAACGGCACGATCGCGTTCGGCCTCACGATCTTCGCCGTCGATCAGGAGGACCTGTACGTCTACGAGACCAATCCGGCGGCGCCCGACGAGTACCGCTACGCCGGGCGATGGGAGCCGATGCGCGTGCAACGCGAGGCGATCGCGGTGAAGGGCGCGGCGCCGCATGAGGTGAGGTTGAAGTTCACGCGTCACGGCCCCGTCCTCTTCGAGGATGCGGCGCGACACCGGGCCTATGCCCTGAGGGCGGCCTGGCTCGAACCCGGCGCGGTGCCGTACCTGGCGAGCCTCGAGTACCAGCGCGCACGGAACTGGGACGAGTTCCTCGCCGCGATGAACCGCCACGGCGCGCCGCCGCTCAACTACCTCTATGCCGACGTGCAGGGCAACATCGGCTGGGCGCCCTCGGCGATCGCGCCGGTGCGGCCGAACTGGGACGGCCTCATGCCGGTGCCCGGCGACGGGCGCTACGAGTGGGCGGGGTTTCGCACCGCGGATGAGTTTCCGCGCCTGCTGAATCCGGCCGCCGGCTGGTTCGGCACCTCGAACGAGATGAACCTTCCCGCGGATGCGCGGTTCCGCAGCCTGGGCCTGAGTTACGAGTGGGCCGATCCGGCCCGGAGCCAGCGCCAGCCCCAGATCTTCGGCGGCACGCGGACGTTCTCGGTGGCGGACGTCATCGCCGCGCAGACCGACATCACGAACGTCACGGCGCAGCGAGCCACCGCGCTGCTGGCCGGCCTGTCCGAGCCGACGGAGCCGGACGTGGCGGCGGCGTGGCGCACGCTGCGGACGTGGGATCACCGGGCGGCGCGGGATTCGGTGGGAGCGGCGGTGTTCAACGTGTGGTATCACCGGCACCTCCGCGGCCTCGTCGTGAGTCGCGTCGTGCCTCCCGCGGCCGTGGAGCGCGTGGGCCAGGGCGATCCGGTCAACGTCCTTGCCCTGCTGGAGAACCCTGACGCGCGCCTCGGCACCGAGCCGGTGCGGGCGCGCGACGCGCTGCTCCTTGCCGCCTTGCGCGACGCGGTGCGGGACCTGGCCGGGAGGCTGGGTGCCGATCAGACGCAGTGGCAGTGGGGCCGGCTGCATCATGCGCTGTTCGAGCATCCGCTGGCCGCGGTGCTGCCGGAGGCGAACCGTACGCAGTGGAACGTCGGCCCGATCAGCAAGGCGGGCGACGGCCAGACGCTGGGCGTGAGCACCTGGCGGGGCGCGGATTTCCGGCTCACGGCCGGCGCTTCGGCGCGCTTCGTGGCGGACGTCGGCGACTGGGACAACACGTGGGCCACCAATTCGCCCGGGCAGTCGGGCGACCCGCGCAGTCCCCACTATCGCGACCTTTTCGACGATTGGGCGCACGACCGGTACTTCCCGCTGCTCTACTCCCGCGCGAAGGTGGAGGAAAACGCCGTCCGCCGCCTGGTTTTGCGCGCCGCACGCTAAGCCGGAATGATGCGGTTGCGGTGGAGCCGCCTGTTCCCAGGCGGCTGACGTGCGACGGAACCGTTCGCAGCGGCTTGGGGACAAGCCGTTCCACCTTTCAGTGCGGCCGTTCTCACGGCTGAATCGTCTGCCTCCGCGGGTGGAGCGGCCTGTCCCCAGGCCGCTGCATTCCGGTGGAGGAACTGTAGCGCCTCGAGAACAAGGCGCCCCGCCGGCATTCCCCGGCACCCCGGCAGGGCACGAAAGAATCACCCCGCGATGCCCGGAAGCCGCATTTTCGCATCGCCGGCGTCGCGACCCGCTGAGCAACCTGAGCGGCGTCATGCTTCGATCGCGATGAACACCCCGTCGATCCTTCGCCTCGGTCATCCTGATTGCCGCGTCATCCGTGGCCTGCTCGCATGAGCAGCGCTCCGGCCGGGCCGGCGTGGCCTCGCACCGCGGCGGACTACGCCCGTTATCGCATCTGGGACTGCTATGGCCTGCTGACCTGGGGGCGGCGCGGCGCGGGGAGGGAGGGTGCCGGCCCGCGCACGATGGACGAGGCGTACGAGGCGATCCGGCCGCACCTCGATCGGTTCGGATTCGAACGCTTCTGCGCGCTGCTGCGGCCCACGCCGGCGGAGACCCCCGCATTGGTGCGATCGCTGGAGCGGCAGCCGGGCCGGCTGCTCGGATTCGCCACCGTGCATGCGACGGACCTGAAAGTCGCGCTCGATGACCTGGATCGCTGGATCAAGGACGGGCCGATGGTGGGAATCTACCTGCCGAGCTCGGCGCAGAACGTCCCGTGCACGCACCCGCACTACGATCCGCTGGTGCGACGGGCGCACGCACTCGGCGCGGTGATCCAGCAGCACACCTGGTTCAAGACGCAGGGGAAGGACAGCAGCGGCGAATCGACGCCATCCGAGCTGGCCGAGCTCGCGCGACGGCACCCGGATATCCCGCTGGTGTGCGTGCACGCGGGAGGGGAATGGGAAAAAGGCATCCGCGCGGTGCGCGACTGCCCCAACGTGCTCGTCGAGACCTCCGGCTTCGACCCCACGGCGGGCTTCATCGAGATGGCGGTGCGCGAACTCGGCGCCGACCGGATCATCTTCGGCAGTCATGCGCCGAGCCGGAGTTTCGGCACGGAGCTTGCGAAGATCCTCGGTGCGCAGATCGCCGAGGCGGACAAGGTCCGGATCATGGGCGGGAACTTCCGCCGGCTGCTGGCGCCGCTGCTGCGGCGGCGTGGATGGCCGCTCGAGCGCGGCTGACGCGACCGCGTATCGGACAGGTGGCTACGGTCGCGGCGCGGACAGTCGCAGGAAGGCCTCCGCGTAGCGTTCGCCCAGGGTGCGGTACGAAGCGGCGTCGAAGTGCACCTTGTCGCCCTTGTGCGCGAGCCCCTCGGCGCTGACGAAGGCGGTGAACGGCACGTGGGCGGGCAGTTCGCGGTGAACGCGGTCGACTTGTTCGCGGGCCGCGTCCCAGGGGGCATCGGCGAACCGGCCCATCTGGCCGGCGATGAACGGAACGTTCGGCGCGGCGAGCTCGCGGCGGAAGCGGGCGATGAGCGCGTGCAGCTTGGCGGCATACGCGGCGGCGAGTTCCGGCTTCGAGTCGGATTCGCCCTGGTGCCAGAGGATGCCCTTCAACGTGCCGGCCTGGAGCGCGCGGTGCGCGCGGCGGAGGGCGTCATCCCAGGGATGGCTTTTCGTGGGCTCGTAGTAGGCGCCGGGCTGCCACGCATCGATCGGCGATCCGCCCACCGCGCAGGGGATCAATCCGATGGTCACGCCGGGACGGGCCGCGGCGAGGCGCAGCCCAAACGTGCGTCCGAGGCCCACGCCGACCGCGGCGGGTTTGTCGAAATGCATCGGATCGACCGCGGGCACCCACGCCCCGTCGCGGTTGAGCATGAGCACCCGGGCCGGCGGCGCCTGGTCTTCCGCGGTGACCTTGCCGCGGCCGGCCATGTTGGACTGACCGACCAGGAGGAAAAGATGGAACGATTCGCGCGGCGGAAGCTCGGCCGCGGCGGCGGCGGTCGCGGCCAGGACCGCGCACAGGTGAACGACGCGATGAAGCAAGGACCTAGGGCGCATGGTGGAAGGGAAAGCTCGGCCGGAGCGATTCAGTGAGGTGGAGCCGCCTGTCCCCAGGCGGCTGACGTGCGACGGACCGGTTCGCAGC
>CALFZM010000027.1 GCA_937952235.1 uncultured Opitutia bacterium
CGCCGTCGCCGATCGAGAACATCAACGGCACCCACTCCCTTCGCTGGTTCAACAATCTCACCGGCCAGTGGGTCAATGAGTCGGTGCTCGTCGACGAGCTCCCCATCGTGGGCACCACGGCGCGGCGCGAGGAGATCCGCACCATCAATGCGACGCTCCAGTCCTTCTTCTTCAAGGATCGCCTCGTCACGACCTACGGCTGGCGGCGGGACCGTCGCCGGGAACGCACCTCGGCCGGCAGCGTGGTGGATCCGGGCACGGGCGTCGCGAGCTACACGCAGCTGAACAACTGGAACGCCTGGACCGACGACCAGGGCCCCGTCGTCCGCGAGTCGCAGCGCGGCGACACGAAGACGTTCGGCGCGGTCCTCAAGCCGCTGAGCTGGCTCAACCTCCACTACAACCGCTCCGACAGCTTCGCCCCCCAGGTTGTGCGGCAGCAGCTCAACCTCGAAGGCAACATTCCCAACCCGCGCGGCGAAGGCTGGGACTACGGCATCAGCTTCACCGCCCTGCAGGGCAAGCTGAACGTCCGGATCAATCGCTTCGAGGTCACCGAGTATGACTCCCGCGGCAGCGAAGTCGGCACCATCGGCAACCGCACCTTCCGCCTGGAAGGCCGCGCCGAGAACAACGGCCAGCGCGACCCCGAGTCGCTCTTCCTCTTCGCGGAGAACGTCGTTCGCGCCCGGTTGTCCGCCCAGGGCATCGCCAACCCGTCGCAGGCCCAGCTCCGGCCCGCGATCGCGAGCTACATGGGCCAGTCGGTCGAGTGGCTGAACATCTTCCTCGATTCCGGCCTCGCCCAGCCCCAGACGGTGGGCACGACCGACGTGCAGTCGCGCGGCTACGAGATCGAGGCGACCTACAATCCGACGCGCAACTGGCGCATCAAGTTCACCGGCGCCCAAGCCGAGGCCCTTGACCTGGCGGTGTCGCCCGAGGTGTTCAACTACTGGCAGAGCCGGCTGCCCACCTGGACCACGGTCCGCGCGGACTCCGTCCCCGGCAACGGCGACGGCCGTGGCGCACTGTGGTGGACCACCGTGGCCTCCAATGGCCAGACCCCGGAAGCGCAGTACAACAACTCGCTCCTGTCCCCGTACCTCGTCGGCGTTTCCAACGCCGGCAAGCCGCGCACGCAGGTGCGCAAGTATCGCTGGGCGGCGGTCACGAACTACGACTTCACCGAGGGCCGGTTGAAGAACTGGAACGTCGGCGGCGCCGTGCGCTGGGAGGACAAGGCCTCGATCGGCTTCGGCGGCATGCCGCCCGCCACGACCGGCAACTTCGCCGGCGCGGTCCTCGAGCTCGATCCGAACAAGCCGTTCTGGGACCGCGCCCGGTTCTACGCCGACCTTTCGGCGGGCTACCGATTCCGGCTCTTTGGCGACAAGGTTCGCGGCAAGGCCCAGCTCAATATCCGCAATGCCTTCGAGGACGGCCGGCTCCAGAAGGTCGCCGTCAATCCCGACGGCAGCACCTACGCCTACCGCATCATCGATCCCCGCCAGTTCATCTTCAGCGTCAACTTCGACCTCTGAGCGGTCGAAGGGGCTTCGCCGGTTTCCGCGCCCCTGCGCCGCGTGCGCAGCGGGCGCGTTTTCTTTCCACCCTGGAAGCGCCCACGCGGCCACGCCAGGTGGAGCGGCCTGTCCCCAGGCCGCTGTCCGCTCCCGGCGTGGCCCGGGGGGCCCCCGCCCCGGGCCGGCGTTCGCAGCCGGCGTGGTTTTCGGATAGCCACTCGAATCCCGGTCGTCTGGATACTGCCACCCCATTCCCTCTTCCTCGCATGAATCGCCGCCACTTCGTCGTCTCGACCGCCGCCGCGCTGACCGCCGTGACCGTTCCCCGCCGCCTGGACGCGGCCGATGCGGACGCCGCAGCCGTGTTGCGCGGCCTCGTCCGGGATCACGATGCGCAGATCCCCGAGATTCTCGGCCGGCAGGAAACGCAGCCTGGTCATCCGGCGTTCGGCGGCGTGCGCGACGGTTATGGGCTGCACGCCGCGTCCGCGGCCAACGGCTTCATCACCGCACTGGCCACCGCGGCCTGCGCGCCGGGTTCGCGCTATCTCGGCGACACCGCGCTGGTGGAGCCGCTGCGTCGTGCCATCGCCTTCCTTCGCCGCGTGCAGCACGCCGACGGGACGATCGATTACTACGAGACGAACTTTCATTCCACGCCGGACCTGGCGTTCATCCTCGAGAAGGCGTGTCCCGCCTGCGCCCTCCTGCGCGCGAGCCCGGTGCCGGCGCTGTCGGCCCTTGCCGAAGAACTCGGCGCATTCATCCGCCGCGGCGGCGAGGCGCTCGTCGTCGGCGGCGTGCACACGCCCAACCATCGCTGGATCGTCTGTTCCGCGCTGGCGTGGGTGCACTCGCTGTTCCCGGACCCGCGCTACGTCGCGCGCGCCGACCGCTGGCTGGCGGAGGGCATCGATCTCGATCCCGACGGGCAGTACACGGAGAAGAGCACGACGATCTACTCGCCGCATGTGAATCGCGCGCTGCTCACGGTCGCGCGCCTGCTCGACCGTCCCGCCCTGCGCGAGCCGGTGCGCCGCAACCTCGAGATGACGCTCTACTACGTGCATCCGGATGGGGAGGTGGTCACGGAGGCGTCGCGGCGCCAGGATCGCGGCCAGCGCGGCACGATGGCGCGTTACTACTATGGTTATCGCACGCTGGCGCGGCAGGACGGCAACGGCCGCTTCGCCGCCATGGCGCGTCAGATCGAGCGCGGGCTCGCCCCGCGACATCCGGGCGAACTGCTCGTCTACCTGACCGAGCCGGACTTTGGCGGACCGCTGCCTCCTGATGCACCGCTGCCGACCGATTACGCGAAAGTCTTTCCGCACTCCAGCCTCGCCCGGATCCGGCGCGGCCAGGCGAGCGGCACGATCCTCGCCGGCAACACCACGCTCTTTTCCTTCCGCAAGGGCGCGGCCGCGCTCGAGGCGGTGCGTTTCGCCACGGCCTTCTTCGGCAAGGGGCAGTTCACCGGGGCCGCGCTCGAGGTGCGGGACGGCCGCTACGTGCTGCGGCAGGAGCTGGAAGGCCCGTACTTCCAGCCGCTCACCGCGGCGCAGATTGCCGATGGGGACCATGTGCGCATGGCGCCCAACGGCACGCTCGCCAACCACAAGGATTATCGCGCCCATTCCGAGGTCCAGACCCTCCGCGCCGAGGTCGTGGTCACCGAGACGCGCGGCGTCTTCGACCTCGCGTTCTCGATCACCGGCACCGCGTTCGTGCCCGTGGCGCTCGAACTGGCCTTCCGCCATGGCGGCAAGCTGGAGGGCGTCCGCCCGGCGCCGGGCGTGAAGGACGGCTGGCTGCTCGCCGAGGGCACCGGACGGTATTCGTCCGGCGGAGACGTCATCGCGTTCGGTCCCGGGCGCGCCGAGCACACCTACACGCAGGTGCGTGGCGCCGTGCCCAAATGGGACGGGCAAAGCGTGTACCTCACCGGGACCACGCCGTTTGAATTCAGCCTGCGAATCTCATGAACACGAAAACGGCATCGGAACTCGTGCAGGGTGACCTCGCACCGCAGGTCGGGCCGCGGGCAAACCCCGTGCGGCCTGCGCGCCGCCACCTGCCGCGCGGGGGCACGCCGCGCCGCCGCGCGATCTCCGCTTGGTCGGCGGCCTGGACACTCGGACGGCTCGGGCTGGTCGCGCTCGTCGGTGCGCTCGCGCACGGAGCGGCACCGACGAGGCCGAATGTCCTCTTCATCCTCGCCGACGACATGGGCGTGGGCGACGTCTCGCACCTCAATCCGAAGAGCATCTGGCAGACGCCGCATCTCGACCGCCTGGCGCGCGAAGGGGTGGTGTTCACCGATGCGCACTCGTCTTCGGGCGTCTGCACCCCGACGCGCTACACCCTGCTCACCGGCCGCCATTCGTGGCGGACGAAACTCAAGCGCGGCGTGCTGCAGGGCTACAGCCCGAGCCTGATCGAGCCGGGCCGGCTCACCCTGCCGGGCTTCCTGCGGCAGCAGGGCTACGCGACGGCGATGTTCGGCAAATGGCACCTGGGCTTCGACTGGGTGAAGACCGGACCCCGGCCGGAGGACGTCGACTTCACGCGCCCGCTGGGCGGCGGCCCGGTGGCGCACGGCTTCGACCGGTTTTTCGGCATCAGCGCGTCGCTCGACATGCCGCCCTACGTGTGGATCGAGCAAAACCGGGTGACGCGTCCGCCGGCCGGCACCGTCGGCGACAGCCCAGCGCCGAAACTCTGGCGCGCCGGCCCGATCGGCGCCGACTTCAAGATGGAGGACGTGCAGCCCCGGCTGACCGAAAAGACCATGGCCTATATCGCCGAACGCGCGGCCGCGCGGGACGGCAAGCCGTTCTTCGTCTATCTCGCGCTGGCGGCGCCGCACACGCCGACGCTGCCGACGCCAGCGTTCGCCGGCAAGACGCCGACGCCCTACGGCGACTTCGTGCTGCAGGTGGATGCCGACGTCGGCCGGATCCTGGCCGCGCTCGAGCAGCACGGCCTCGCTGGCAACACGCTCGTGATCTTCACCACCGACAACGGCTACGCGCCCGCCGGCGACATCCCCCGCCACCGCGACCTTGGCCACGATTCCAGTGGCGGTTTCCGCGGGACGAAGTCGGATGCGTTCGAGGGCGGGCACCGCGTGCCCTTCTTCGCACGCTGGCCGGGGGTCACCCAGGCGGGGACGCGTTCGGCGGCGTTGATCGGCCACCTCGATGTGTACGCGACGATGGCGGAGGTGCTGGGTGCGCCGCTGCCGGCCAGCGCGGCCGAGGACAGCGCGAGCCTGCTGGCGCTGCTGCGCGGGCAGCCGGTGCCGCCGTCACGGCGCGACAGCCTCGTGCATCACTCGGCCGAGGGAGAGTTCGCGATCCGCCAGGGAGATTGGAAACTGATCCTGTGCCCGGGCTCCGGTGGCTGGAGCAAGCCGACGCGTTCCCCGTCGCCATGGACGCAGCCGCAGCCGGATGACTTCACCGGGCTTCCGCCTTATCAGCTTTACCATCTCGGCAACGACCCGGCGGAAACGAAGAACCTGGCCGCGCAGCACCCGGATATCGTGCAGCGCCTGGGCCGCCTGCTGCGCACCCAGATCGAGCGCGGACGGTCGACTCCTGGAGCGCCGCAGCCGTACGACACGAAGACGCCCTGGCCGCAGATCGGGTGGTTCAAGGATTTCCCGTGAGCTCGCGCCAGAGCAGCTTCGATCGTTCCGTAGCCCAAACCTAACCGCCAAGTCGCAAAGTAACGCGAAGTTTCGCCACGTTTTCCTTCGCGAGTCTTTGCTTTCCTTCGCGTCGTTGCGTTTGGCCGGGATGATGCCGTCGCGGTGGAGCCGCCTGTCCCCAGGCGGCTGACGTGCGATGGACCGGTCCGCAGCAGCTTGAGGACAAGCTGCTCCACCTTTCAGTGCTTCGAGGGGTCGCTCTCCGTCGCCGTTCAGCGCCCGGATCGGGCCGCCGCGACCAGGCGCTCGATCACCTGGAGGTTCGCGATTGCGTCCTCGAGGGGCGTGGGCACGGGCGTGTCATCGAGGATGGCGCGCGCGAATCGGTCGGCCTGGATCGTGTACTGGTTGCAGGCGGGGAGCAGGATTTCCTCCGTGCTGCCGCCGCGTTCGAGCCATAGCCGCGTGGGCCGGTCGGGCGGGGCGTTGAACGGAATCTCGATTTCGAGCCTGCCGGTAGTCCCGTAGAGCGTCACGCGCTGGTGGGCGACGAGCTGCGTGGCGCAGGTGAACGTCGCGGTGCCCTGCGGAAACTCGAGGATTCCCGAGGCGAGCCGGTCGACGTGGAACACCGGATCCATCTCCGCCACGCCGTGTACGCGCAGGGGCTCGCCGCCATAAAGGAAGCGGGCGAGCGAGATGCAGTAGCAGCCGATGTCCAGCAGGCCGCCGCCGCCCATGGCGGGGTCGTTGCGGATGTTTTTCGGATCGGGATTCGAGTACGAGAAGAAGGCATGGACGGTGCGGAGCGCGCCGATCGATCCGTCGGTCGCGATCTCGCGCGCACGCTCCCATTGGGGGTGATGCCGGTACATGAACGCCTCCATCACCTTCAAGCGCGGGAAACGGACCGCGGCCTCGAGCAGCGTGCGGGCCTCGCGCGCGTCGGGCGCGAGGGGCTTCTCGCAGAGCACGTGCTTGCCGGCCTCGAGCGCGCGGATCGACCAGGGCACGTGGAGATGGTTGGGCAGCGGGTTGTAGATGGCGTCGATGGCCGGATCGGCGAGCAGCGCCTCGTACGACGCGTGGACGCGCGGAATGCCGAGCCGGGCCGCGGCCTCCGCCGCCTTGGCCGGGTCGCGCGAGGCGACGGCGCCGACGGTGCCGAACCGGGACGCCTGCAGTGCCGGGATGACTTTGTTCACGCCGATGCGGGCGGTGCTCAGGATGCCCCAGGTGATCTTGCGCATCCGTCACCACTGGCCGCTGGTTCCGCGCCCGGCGAGGCGGAAGCGGGGCCGGCTGCGACCAAAATTGGCTTGAAACCTCCGCGCCGCGGGCTGCGGATGCGCGGCAGCATGAAGCCCCTTGTGCCCCTCTGCGTGGTCGCGCTCGCCCTCGGCGCGGCTAGAACGACGGTCGTGCCTGCGGCCGACACCAACTCGCCGGCGCCGCCGTCCGCCGCGGCGGAGCGCGGATTGGAAGGCCGGTTCGAAGGCCGCTGGAAGGGGCCGGACGATACCACCGGTGACCTTCGCCTGGTCTTCAAGCGCGGCCGCGCCGCGTCCTGGGAGGTGGAGGCGTCGTTCACCTTCGAGGGCCGGGAATATCCGACGCGGACGAAAGCCGTCCGCATCGACGGCGCGAGGATCGAGGTGGAGTTCGAGTGGTCGGCGGAAGGCAATCCGGCCGCGAGCCGGATTGTCGGCGAACTCCAGCAGGACACCTTGAAGGGAACCTACGAGACGTCGGGAGGTGCGGGTGAAACGCGCGGTACGTGGAGCGTTTCGCGGGCCTGAGGGGGCTGACGTCGGATGACCGGCCTCCGCCCAGGTTCGCGGCCGGCCCGGTGCGCGGGGTGGCTTGCGATCGGGCTGCTGGTCTTTGCCGGCGCGGGGGCCTCGCCGGAAACGAGCGGCGTGAAGTGGAGCTTCGAAGCGCCGGCTCCGGGCGGGACCGTGGTTTTGCCAGAGGGAGCAAGGTTGCGCGCGGGCCGCATCGGGCGGGCGTTGTGGCTGGTGCCTGGTTCCTTCGGGTCGCCGGAAACGGCCACCGTGCGCGTCGGCGGTGATGGCGCGCGGGGAGGGGCCGTGAGCGACCCGCAGGACACGCCACTCAATGTGGGTGGCCGCGACTGGACGCTGGACTGCTGGCTCTGGCTCGAGCGGGGAGCGGGCCCCGAAGGGGTGCTCTTCGAACTCGCCACCGTGGCCGGCGGGCACCGCCTGGTGACCCGCTGCAGCGTGTTCCCGGCGGAGGAGGCGGTGGGG
>CALFZM010000028.1 GCA_937952235.1 uncultured Opitutia bacterium
ACCGCACGTCAGCCGCCTGGGGACAGGCGGCTCCACCTCAACTGATCCGCTCCGCCTGAAGGGAAGCGCCGTCGCCGCCGCCGGGCGATATGCCCGGCGCCCTGAAGGTGGAGCAGCTTGTCCTCAAGCTGCTGCGGAACGTTCCACCGCACGTCAGCCGCCTGGGGACAGGCGGCTCCACCTCAACTGATCCGCTCCGCGTGAAGGGAAGCGCCGTCGCCGCCGCCGGGCAATATACCCGGCGCCCTGAAGGTGGAGCAGCTTGTCCTCAAGCTGCTGCGGAACGTCCGCCGCACGTAAGCCGCCTGGGGACAGGCGGCTCCACCCGACGGTCGCAGCCGCGGAGGTCAGAACGTCCCCTTGAGCCCCAGGGTCAACTGCACGCCGTGGGTCATCTCCTGGTACCGGCGGGCGTAGCGCGGAGTCTGCGAACCGTAGCGCTGGAGGATTTCCGGCACGTTGAGGAGGTTCTGTGCGTTGAAGTAGAGGAACAACTCCGGCCGGAGCTGATAGTCCACGCTGACATCCAGCGTCACGCGCCCGCGCACGTATTCATAGGCGTCGGGGCCGAGCGCCGGAATGCTCGCGCGCTGCTGTTTGCCGCGGTAGTTCCAGCGCGCCATCGCGGAGAACGGCTTCCGGCTGAAGCTGACGCCCCAGTTCGCGCTTTCCGGCACGAACGCGTCGAACTCCGCGTCCTGGCTGCCGTCGAGGTCGAGCTTGGTGCCGTTGGCGAAAGCCTGGAAGAAGCGCCCCCATTCGCCGAGCGGCCGGAGGGAGTGGCGGACGTTGAACTCCACGCCGGTGACGCGGGCGACCTCGGGCAGGTTGTAGGTCGTGCTCAGGCGCCAGCCCGCGTAGCGCGGGTCGAGGTCGAGCGCGCGCAGGTCCGCCGGCGTCGCGATCGTGACCACGTTGCCGAAGAAGTTCTTGATCTCCTTGCGGAACACGCCGGCGCTGAACAGCCCGCCCTGCGCCGTGTAGTACTCGAGCGACAGGTCGTAGTTGTCGGCGACCCAGGGCTTCAGGCCCGTATTGCGAATCGTGATGCGGCCGGGAATCTGGTCCGGATCGGGCACGTTGTCCTCGAAGTCGGTCTCGTCGATGGTGGAGTTCGGAATCAGATTGGTGAAGTCCGGCCGGCCGTAGGTCTTCGCGTAGGCGGCGCGGAGGAGGAAGTTCTCCTTCAGGTGATAGGTCAGATGCAGGCTCGGATAATAGCCGTGGTAGGTGCGGTCCGCGCGGAAGCCGCGGTCGGTGCGGGTGAGCCGGAGTTCCTCCATGGAGCCGGCGGCGCCCGCCTCGGGCCGGCGGATGCGCGCGCCGTTCGCGGCGTGCGCGAAGCTGCCGTCGGGGTTGCGCAGCCACACGGCGCTCGGATCGTACAGCACGCCCTCGCCCTGCGCGTCGGTCTGCTCGAAGCGGACGCCCGTGAGCACCTTCAGCTTGTTGCGGAACAGGCCGAACTCGCCCTGCACGTACGCCGAGGTGACGTCCTCGGCCAGGCGCTCGGAGTTGTTGATGCGAAAGGTCTCCTCCGTCACGAGCTGCGCCGGCGTCTTGGTCCACAGCCCCGGATTGGCCTCGTAAGCCTCCCACGCCTTCCAGAGCGAGACGAACGGCAGGTTGGAGAAGCCGAAGTACTCCGGCATGTTGACGTAGTTCGTCATCCGGTACGGGAAGGGCGAATCCGGGGTGTTCGCGTTCCCGTCGGGGCCGAGGTACGTCCAGTTGATGCTCTCGCGGCGCACGTCGCGCACCTTGAGCCGCGAGAGGCCGCCCACCTGCAGGGCGGCGGGAAACCGCAGGAAGTCGAGCGTGCGGCGCACGTCGAGCTTGAGATTCGTGAGGCTGTCGCGGATCGGGCGCGGCGTGGACTGCGCGGTATTGAGCCGGTAGTTGTTGAGGTTGTTCGGGTCGACCAGCTGGTTGTTGTTATCGTAGACCTGATACGACCAGGGCCGCAGCTCGTTGATATCGCCCAGCGTGACGCGCACCGGATTCACCAGGGTGATGTTGAGGGTGCGGAAGCGGCCGTCGCGGGTGTCGTGGTACCCGCCCTCGGAATTCGACTTGCCGAAGCCGGCCAGCACGCGCCAGGTGCCGTTGTCGAAGCGGTAGCGCAGCGTCGCCGCCTGCGAGTCCAGCTTCTGCACGACGGAAGCGCCCAGGTTCATCAGCGTCACGCCGCCCCGGCCCGTCGCGCCCTGGGTGAAGGTGTCGCCGTAGACCATGGGCGTGCCGCCTGCCACGGTCGGCGTGCCGTTGGTGCCGGTGGCGTAGGTCACCGAGGCGTTGGAGCGGTCGGAAATGAACTGGCCGCGCTCCAGGCTGAGGGAAAGCACGCCGCTCGGATGCGGGCGCCAGTCGGCCTTGATCGCGGCCGAGTTGCGCTCGTTGATGCGCGCCACGCTGATGAACTGGTGGCTCGAAAGGTACGGGCGGTCCAGCGTCGCTCCGGTCCCCGCTCCGGTGGTGGTGTAGCCCTTGGTGGACCGCTGCTGCTCGATGAACCGCGACTGGTGCTGGCCCGTCACCACGAGGCCGAACGTCTTCGTCACCGGCAGCGTGTAGTCGAAGCTCACGCTCGGGCGAACCTTGTAGATCTTCTCGTCCGAGGTGTGCGGCTCCCGGCGGAGGCTGAGCCGGGAGTCGATGCCGGCGAGGCCGACGCTGTAGCGCAGCTGGGCGTTTTTCCGCTCGAACGAGCTCTTGCTCACCATGTCGATCGAGCCCGACATCGAGTCGGCGGGCGTCGAGGGCGTCGGCACCTTCGTGACTTCGAGGCGGGAGATATTGTTGATCGAGACCTCCTTGAATTGGAACACGCGCGAGGCGCCCTGCGGGTTGCCGGTGTTGGCCATTTCCATGCCGTCGGTCGAAAGGACGGCCATGCTGCTGGGGAAGCCGCGCACCGCGACCGAGGCGACGGAGCCGCCGGACTCGGTGTCGTACTCCGCCGTGATGCCGGGGAGAAACTTGAGGAACTCGCCCACGTTTCCGTCCATGACGTCGCCGAGCGCGTCCGCCGCGATCACCGTCTTGATGTTGGGCGCAAAGCGTTGCTCGTTGATCGCGATCGCCTCGCCATCCGTCTCCCGCGACGTCGCCACGACGAACGAGTCGAGCTTCACCGTGCCGTCCTGCCCGTACCGGGCCGCGCTCGTGAGCGCGACGTCGCGCTCCACGCTGCCGCCGGAGGTGACCGTCAGCGGGATCTCCTGCGCGTCCAGGCCGGTGAAGAACACCTCCAGCACGATCGCGCCCGCGGGCACGGCCGCGAGGCGGTAGCTGCCGGTCTGGTCGGTGAAGGTGACCTGGTCGGTGCCCTTCACCGCGACGCGGACGTTGTTGAGGTACTGCCCTGTCACCACATTCTGGATGCGGCCCGAGACGCTGCCGGTGCCGGCGGCGGCCGCCGTCAGCGCCGGGGAAAGGAGGCCGGCGAGGCACAGCCACAGGACGAGCAGGATGCGGTGGGGAGCGTGGTGGGAGGTTTTCATGGAGAGTCGGGGGCGGACGACGCGGGACCACGGGTATCCCCCGATGGCGGCGCCACGCGGCCATCGGCGGGACGATGCCACGCCTGAAAGCACCGGGCCGGCGCGGCGCGGGCGAGAAAAATTTTCCGCGCGGAGCGGATTACCAGCGATCCGAGCGGAAAGGAGCGGCCGGCAGGCCCGCGGCGTTGAAGAGCCGCGCGTCCGGCGAATTTCGCCAGGCATAACGCACGGCGACGGGCTCCGGCACGCCGGGAGCACGGACGAGCAGCGTGCGGCCGTCGACGACCGCCTCGGCCGCGACGAAAACCTTGTCCGCGCCCGCGATCTCGAACGCGACCCGGCCGTCACCCCTGGCGGGCTCGAGCCTGAGCGCGGGCGAGCGGGCGAACGTCACCCGCAGCGCGCCGCCCTCGGGACGGGCGGCGGCGAACACCGGTCCGTCGGACTCGATGCGCTCGCCGTAGGCGTGGCGGCGCGCCTGCAGCGCGAGGCGGCGCCCGACCTCCTGCTTGTTCTTCGGATGAATGTCCTTCGGATCGCCGATATCGATGGTCACCGCCATGCCGGTGCTGGGCAGCGTCAGCACGCGCGCCTGCGCCTCGCGCTGGAACGCCCACGTCGTGCCCTTGTTGCCCTCGCCGCGTTCGAAATTGGCGAGCTGCACGAAGAAGAAGGGCAGCGGCTGGCAGAAGTCGGCGCGCCACTGCTTGATCAACGCACCGAAGAGCGAGGCGTACTCGGCGTGGCGCTCGGCGTTGGCCTCTCCCTGATACCAGAGCACGCCCTTGACGGCATACGGCACGAGCGGCGCGATCATGGCGTTGTACATGCCGCCGGGCATCCAGCGGCTGTTGGGACCCTCGGGGGCTTTGCCCTTGCCGCGCTTGAAGGCCCGGCCTGCCGCCTGCGCGCCCGCTTTTTCCTGCTCCCAGGTCGCCACGGACTTCTCGTGCGCGGCGAGGGCGGCGGGGTAATCCGACAACCGCTTCTGCCACCGGTCGAAGATCGCGGCAGCCGCGGGCAGCTCCTTCAGCGTGGCCTCGCTGATCCAGCCCTCGATCTGCGTGCCGCCCCAGGCGCTGTTGATGATGCCGATGGGCACGGCGTAGCGCTTGTGGAGGTCCCGGGCGAAAAAGAACGCCGCGGCGGAAAACCCGCCCGCGGTGGCGGGCGTGCACGCGACCCACGAGGCCGCGACGTCCTCCGCCCGGCGCGCCGACACCGCCGTGGGCACCTTGAACTGGCGGATCAGCGGGAGGTTCGCCGCGGCGATCTCGCGCTCCGCGTCGTTCGAATTCCGCACCAGCATCGCCATGTTGGACTGGCCGGAGCAGAGCCACACGTCGCCCACGAGCACGTCCTTCACGACGACGGTATTCGCGCCGGTCGCGACGAGCTCGGACGGCACGCTCGAGGCCTTCTCCGCCGTCAACGTCACCCGCCAGCGTCCGTCGGCGCCGGTGATCGCCGACGCGCTCTGGCCGCGAAACTTCACCTCCACCTTCTCGGCGGCCGCCGCGCGGCCCCACACGACCAGCGGCTGGTCGCGCTGCAAGACCGCGCCATCGCGAAACAGGGGCGCCAGCGTGATGTCGGCCAGCGCGGAGACGGCGCTCAGGGCCAGCGCCGCACACGATACAGTCAGGAATCGAAGGGTCATGGGGAGGGGACGCGGACGAGGAAGACCTGGGCGTGTTCGCCTGCGACTGTCGCCACCCGGCGCGTAAACGCAAGATGCCGCCCGTCGGGGGAAAACACACACGCGAACGGCTCCGGGTTCCCGGCCCCTTCGCGCGCCCCAGTCAGCCGCTCCGTGCGGCCGCTGGCAACGTCGGTCGTGCACACCGCGCCCGCCATGACGTGGCCGATCCGCCGCCCGTCCGGACTCCACGTGAACGCCGACGCCACGCCGGTGGCATGGCGGGTCACCTGCCGCGGAGCGCCTCCGGCCACCGGCACGGTCCAGAGCTGCACGATGCCGCCGTCATCCTTCATCAGGAAAGCGAGTTGCGCTCCATCCGGTGACGCTCGCACCCAGTGCCGGGGCGTGGTCGCCACGCCGGGAAAACGCCGGCCGGAGGTGAAGGTCAGGCGCCGCTGCCGCACGCCGTGCGGCGGCGCCGGGCGCCGGGTGACCGTGCCCTCCAGCGGCGCGGGGCCCGCGACCGTGAGATCGTCCGGCAGGTCGACCACGAAGACTTCGGCGTGTTCGCGCCCGTCGGCGGCCGTGACGTTGCCGAGGAAGGCCAGGGCGCGGGAACCGATCCAGCCTTCCTCGTAGGCCCGGCTGATCTCGTCGGAACCCGGACGCGGCCGGTTCGTGGTCCGCGTGACCAGCACCGAGAACCATTCCCCGTCATGATTGCGGGGATGGCCGCGGGGCACGACGACGCGCCCGGCCGGCGCGGGAACCGCCACGCCGACGTTGCGCTGGTTGAGGTCGTGGCCGTCGCCCGGCGCAGCGCCGAGCCGGGCCAGCACCTCGTCCTCGTAGGTAAAACTGACCCGCGCACCCTCCGGACTGAACACGTGCACGTGCGATCCGCCCCGGAGCGCCCCGGGCACGAAGGGCGGCGCGTAGGTCATCGCGTCGAGCGGCCGCGCCACCTGGGGCCGCCGTGGATCAACGATCGCCCCACGGCGGCGCGAGGCACCGTAGGTCCAGGCGGCGTCCGGTCGCTCCGGCCCGTGGATGAACACCACGCGCGGCACGCGCGGGTGATACGTGACAACGCCGCAGGCCGCGCCTTCGCCGGCCGTGTACAGGACCTGCACCTCGCCGGTGGCGACGTTGACCTGCTCGATGCGGGAGGCGTCGAACACGCTGTCGACGGCGCGCACATCGTACACGATCCAGCGGCCGTCGGGCGACCAGACGTTGACGTTGGTGAGCACGTGCCCGTGCGGGGCGTGCGTGAGCTGGCGTTCGGCGGCGAGCAGGGGCGGAGCCACGAAGATGAGGAGGGAACAGACGCGGAGCGCATCCGGGAGGAAGGTCGCAACCATCGTCCGAGAGCCGTAGCCGATCACCGCCGAAATGCACGCCCGGAGGAGACCTGGTCCGACCCGGCTTGGTGGCACGGCCGGAGGATGGGCCCTTCCAGGGCGAGTCTACCGTGTTTCGTTTTCGGGACGGATCGTGTTCGCGAAATCGGCACCGGAGGAGCGGCGCCCGCCGAGGTCTAGGAGCACATCAGGTGAATGCGTAGCCGCTCAAAGTCGGATCCCAAACGCGAAGACGCCAAGGAAAGCAAAGATTCGCGAAGAAAACGTGGCGAAACTTCGCGCTCCTTTGCGACTTTGCGTTCTGGTTTGGGCTACAGAATTACCGAGTCTGGGCTAGATCTCGGCCAAAACGACGGCGGGGCCGCGGTGCGGCGTCACGGCGCGGGCAGATCGGGCCAGCGCCCGCCGGCCGCGACCACCGCGGCGGCTTGCCGGGCGAAACCCGTGACGACGGCGTGCACCTCCGGATCTTCGCTGCGGTTGCGCGTCTCGCGGGGGTCGACGTCATGGTCGTACAGTTCCCGCGCCGTGACGGCGCCCGTGCCGAGGTCGCGCCACTCGACGTAGCGGTGGCGCGCCGTACGCAGGCTGTAGCCCATGTGGGTGGACTTGGCGCCATGGAACGGCTGCGGATGCTGGCTCAACGCAAACGCGCGTCCGGGCCGCGCCGGATCACGCAAATTCTCCACCAGGCTGCGCCCCTCCACCCCGGGCGAGTCCGGCAGCCCGGCCAGGGCCGTGAGCGTGGGAAAGAGGTCGGTGAGCTCGACGAGCGCCGCCGATCGCGTGCCGCCCGCCATGCCGGGCGCCGCCACGATCAGCGGCACCCGCGCGTCGAGCTCGTAGTTGCTGGTCTTGCCCCAGAGGTCGTGCTCGCCCAGGTGGAAGCCGTGGTCGCTCCAGAAGACCACGATCGTGTTCCGCTCCAGGCCGGTGCGCCGCAGCTCCGCGAGCACGCGCCCCACCTGCGCATCCAGGAAGCTGATGCCGGCGAGGTAGCCGTGTCGCAGCTCGGCGACGAGCGCGGGCGGGAGCGGACCCGACTTCGGGATGCCGTCGTAGTTGCGCAGTTCCGCGCCGCGATGCCGGGCGATCGCCGGTGCGCCCACCGGCAGCTCCGCCGGTTCCGGCGGCGCGAGTCGCGAGCGGTCGTAAAGGTCCCAGTAGCGCTTGGGCGCATTGAACGGCAGGTGCGGTTTCCAGAAGCCGACGGCGAGGAAGAAGCGCTCGCCCGTCGTCGCCAGCTCCCGCAGGGCGGCGGAGGCGGCTTCGGCGATCCGGCCGTCGAAATAGGCGTCGTCGGGCACGTCGAGGCACTGCACCGCCCCGCCTTTCTGCTTCGGGCCCGCCGGGTCGCCGGGGACCACCCAGTCCTGCCAGTGCGCGCCCGTGGCGAAAACGGGCGCGCGCGACCACGACGGCGGATCCGCAAACGGAAACTTCGGCGGCCGCGGTCCCGACTCGTTGTGAAAGATCTTTCCGATCCCCAGCGTGGTGATGCCGTGGCGCCTGAAGTGCTGCGGCAGCGTCACCACGTCCGGCAGGGTCTCGCGAAAATGGCGCTGCAGGTCCCACACCCGCAGCGTGTCCGGCCGGCGCCCGGTGAGCACGGAGGCGCGCGAGGGATTGCAGACCGCCTGCTGGCAGTAGGCGCGCTCGAAGACGACCCCGCGCCCGGCGAGCGCATCGAGGTGCGGCGTCCGGACCTCGCGGTGGCCATAGCAGCCCAGGTCCGTCCGCAGGTCGTCGGCCGCGATGAAGAGCACGTTGGGCGCAGGATCGGGCGCGGCGGCCCGCATGGGACCGGCGGTCCACGCGGCCACGAGCATCAGCGCCCCCCGGATGCAGCCGGAGCGGAATCGGTCGGCGGCGGAATTCACGGTTGCGCCAGTTCCACGCGCTGGCCGGCGTAACGACGAAAGCCCTCGACGCGGTGGAACGTGAGGTAGTTCGAGTTGTGCTGATTCTCCGCGCCCCCGATCCCGTCGGCGTACGCCGTCCGCGCCGCGACGATCAAATCCTCGCCGTCAAAGAGCCAGTCGAGGTACTGGAAGCCGTGCGTCGCCACCTCCGCATGATAGAGCGCGACGTGGTGCGCCGTCCAGGTGCGCAGGTCGGGAGACGACAGCAGCACGGCCGCGTTGCGGATCCGCTCCACGTTGCCGCCCGCGTGCGCCGGCAGGATGGCATTGGCGAGCGTCCAGTAGCGGCCGCCCGCCGGGTCGGGCCGGATGACGAACTTCTTGCAGCCTCCGGGGAAGTCGACGAAGTCGCGCGCCGGATCGAAGGTCGCCGTCCGGCCGTCAGCCGAGATCCGCACGATCGCCGCCTTTTCCGGCACCGCGCGGTGGTCGACGCGCAGCACGTTCACGATCCGCCCCTCCGGGTCGACGACCGCATTGCCCTCGAGCCAGCCGCCGAACTTGCCACCCAGGTATGCCGGTTCGTGCGGCAGCGCATTCGAGGCCGTCCAGTTGGCGGCCACCAGCAGGTCGGCATCCTCCGGCGCCGACAGCATGAATGCCCGGAACATCACGCCCCAACGCGTGCCGCCTTTTTCGTCCTCCATCGCCCGCCAGATCCGACCCTGGTGCACGATCACCGGCACCGGCGCCGTGTGGTAGGAAAGGTCGGGAAACAGCCGCCCGCTGCGCTCGTCGCGCGGCTCCGTCCACGTGCGGCCGCCGTCGGTCGAACGCCGGATGACGGCATGGCCCCGGCGGTGACCCGCCGTCGTGCCCAGCACGTAAACGGCGCCGCGATGCGGGAAGATGCTGGCCCAGAACAGCCCGTCGATCCGGCTGAGCGGCGCCCACGTCCGGCCGCGATCGGCGGAGCGATAAACGCGCGTGACGGCCCGCACCTGCTCGGAGCTGCCAGGGCCGAACTCGTCGTGCTTGGCGAGGTAGGTCCCATCCGGCAGCACCGCGATGCCCGCCGAGCCCAGGAACACGCGGCTCGCCTTCGGGCTGTGGGCGATGACGACCCCGGGCACCCGCGAGTGATCGGGCTCAGGCCCTGCCGGGGTCGCCGCGATCGCCGCGCCCGCGAAGGCAAGGACGAGCGTGGCGCCGGGGAGGCTGCCGAAAAAGAACGCGCGTCTCATCGCCGGTCAGAGTTTCGCCGGGTCGAGCACGACGTGCTTCACCCGCTCGCGCTTCCACGTGTAGGTGGCATGCACGCGGCCGTCGCTCGTCTGGATGATCGCGGGATACGAATATTCTCCCGGTTGGTCCTCGAGCGTGACGGCCGGTTTCCAGTCCCGGCCGTCGCGCGACACCGCGATCACGAGCGGCGTCCGCCCTTTCGGCACCGGATTGTAGATCAGCAGGTGCCGGCCGTCGCGCAGCGTGACGGCGTCGGTGCCGGAGCTGGGGTTCGGCACGTCGAGCAGCGCGATGGGGCTCCAGGTCAGGCCGGCGTCGCCGGACGTCATCGTGAACACCCGTCCCTGCCGCGTGCGCCCGAGCGCCTGCAGTTTGCTGCCGCCGATGCGATCGTGAAACAGGATGCTCGGCTGGATCGCGGAGATCGCGATGCCATCGTGCAGCGACGGCGTGGCCGTCCAGGTGCGGCCTCCGTCGCTGCTGCGTTCGAAGTGCACGGTCCACTTGCTGGGCCGCTCCTCGGTCTCGTTGCTGGTCGGTGAAAGGATCGTCCCATCGGCAAGCTGCACCGGCTTGTTCTTGATCGGACCCAGGATGCCCGGCGGCAGCCGCCGCGGCTCGCTCCAGGTCCGGCCGCCGTCGGTGCTCGTACGCAACATGCCCCACCAGGTCTGGGGCGACGGTCCCACCTTGTAGAAGAGCATGAGCGGAGCCTGGCGGGGCTGGAACAGCACCGGGTTCCAGGTCGGGTGCCGCGTGCCGTCGGGCTGCACGCCGTTGGCCACCTCGACGCCCGGCGTCCACCGGCCGTTCTCCTGCCGCGCCACCCAGATGCCGACGTCGGGGTGTTTCTCGCGCGTCCCGCCAAACCACGCGGCGATCATCTGCTTCTGCTCCGTCTCGACGATGGTAGAGGCGTGGCACTGCGGGTGCGGCGCCGTCTCGTAGATGAAGCCGGCCGAGACGACCGGGTTGGCGCCCAGCGTGAGGCGGGCGGTGAAACAGGCGGCGAGGACGGCGGCGTGGAGGGGTTTCATGAGTCGGAAAAGAGGGGAATGAAGGGGCACCAGCGGCGAATGCCAGCCTCCGGCCGGTCGCGCGAAACGATTGCGGGCGCAAATTCCGCCCGCGGCAAACCTCATCGGCGGCCCGGCTCCGCGGCGGCGACCTCGGCCTCCCAACCGGCGAGCGCGCCCTCCAGCTCGCGCACCCGCCGCGGCTCGGCGGCGGCGACGTCGCGCTGCTCGCCTGGATCGCGGACGAGATCGTAGAGTGCAGTCGTCCCGCCGGTGCGCACGAGTTTCCAGGAGCCCGCGCGCACTGCGCGCGCGTCGGGCGTGCGCCAGAACAGCGTGCGGGCCGCGGGCGCCCGGTCGTGCAGCAGCAGGCCGCTGAGGTCGGTGCCGTCGAAACGCGCGTCCGCCGGCGGCTCCCCGCCGGCGAGCGCCAGGAAGGTCGGCGCCAGGTCCATCGTCAGCGCGGTCGCGGCGCCGACCCGCCCGGGCGCAATCCGCCCGGGCCAGTTCGCGATCGCCGGCACGCGGTGCCCGCCCTCGTAAAGGTCGCCCTTCTGGCCACGCCAGGGGGCGTTGCTGCCGACCCACGCGTAGGCGCCGTTGTCGGACGTCACGAAGACCAGCGTGCGCTCGCGCAGGCCCTGGCGCTCGAGCGTCGCCACGACCTCGCCGACGCTCGCGTCGACCGCCTCCAGCATCTCCCGGTAGGCGCGCGGATAATCCGCCTTCGGCAGCGGGCCGTACTTCTCCTGGTCCCACTTGCGCCCCGTCGTGCGCTGCGCCGGATCGCGCGGGCCCTGGAAGGGAAAATGCACCGCGATGTGCGACATGAACACGAAGAAGGGTCGGTCCCGCTGCTCCCGGATGAAGCGCACGGTGTGACGCGTGACGAGGTCCGTCAGGTATCCCGGCTCGTCGGCGAGCCGCTGGTTCGCATACCAGTCAATGTTCCCGTCACGCGACACATGCGAGTGGTAGTCGGGCGTGTTGTTGGAGCAGCGGCTGTCGGCGAAACCCTGGTCGTTGGGTCCGAAGCGCGTCACGTGCCCGACGTGCCACTTGCCGAACACGCCGCTCACGTAGCCGGACGGGGCGAGCAGTTCCGCGATCGTGCGCTTCGCCAGCGGCATGCCTTCCTCGAGATTGAAGCCGATCGCGCTCTCGACGCCGCTGCGCTGCTGATACTGGCCGGTGAGGAGCGCCGCGCGCGTCGGGCTGCAGACCGCGCCGTTGGTGTGGAAATCGGTGAAGCGCAGACCCTCCTTCGCCAGCCGGTCGAGGTGCGGCGTGCGATGGCGCGTGTTTCCGTAGCTGCCGAGATCGCCGTAGCCGAGGTCGTCGATCACGATCAGCACGATGTTCGGGCGGACCTCCGCGGCCCATGCGAGCGGGCCGGCCAGGAGCGCGCACAGCACAAGGGCGGTCCATCCTCCCACGTGGTTCGGCCGGGCACCCATGACGGCATTCACCGCTTCACCCCGGCGTTCTCGATCTTCGCCAGGTCCGCGACCTGCACCTTCAGGACCTCCATCGTCTGCTTCGCGGTCGCAAAGGCCACGTAGAGCGCGTCGCCGTGCTCGATGACGTGCGGGTAGTCCACGTGGCGGCCGCCGACGAGATACGCCATTTTGGTGAACACGAGCCCGTCGTCGCTCACCGCCAGCGCGAGCGGATCGCGACGCTTCGGGTGCGGGTTCGAGACGAGCACGTAGCGCCCGTCGCGCAGCCGCACGCCGCTGAACTTGGACTTCGCGTCCGGGAAGTTCGTGCGCACGGGCCGCGTCCACGTCCGGCCATGGTCGGTCGAAAAGGCCCGGAACAGGAAGCCGGAGCTGCCGTTGTCCCGGAACAGCGACGCGATCGCGCCGTCGGGCAGCACCCACCAGTACGGCTCCTCCGCCTTCAAGGCGGAGTCGCTGTAGCCGACGACCGGATACGAGGTCCACTGGTCGAAGCCCCTCGTGCCGCCGACGAGGTAATGGACGGCCTGCCGGCCGTCGCGCCGCGACATCATCCATTCGCCGGTGGGAATCCGCTTCGGCGGGAAATTGTTGATGGCGTCGTCGAACACCAGCCCCGCATGGCGCCAGCGGGCCGGTTCGCCGGAGGCAAGTTCGAAGGCATGCAGCGAGAGTCCCGGTCCGGAATAGCCCGGCGCCTGGTACCGGCTCGCGAGCGCAAGGAGCCTGCCTTCGCGCACCCAGAAGCCGCGGGCGATCCAGCCGTGGCCGGGATCGGGACGCCCGGTCAGGTTGCCGATCGGGCTCCAGCTCAGTCCATCGGCGCTCGTCGCGAAGGAGACGTGCTGGTCGGCGCGATCGTGGCCGGGCACCCGGCCCGGGCCGCGCGACTCGCCCGGCCCGTCGCTCCACATCGCCCAGAAGCGGCCGTCGTGGTGCACGAGGTAGTTGTGCTGGTTCACGCGATGCCCGCCCGCGGCCCGCACGTCGCTCACGACGGCGTGCTGCGAGGGAATCCGGGGGAGCGCGTCGAAATCGATCGCGTGGGGATCGGCCGGCACCCAGTCGCCCGCCAGCATCAGCGGCGAGCCCGGGCTGGTCCTGGGATCGGGCCGGGCGGTATCGGCGGCCGCGAGGAAGGCGGCAGGGGCAAGCACACCGGCGAGGCGGAGCAGGAAGGAGATCATGGCGGCAAGGGAAAGGCTTGAAGGTGGAGCGGCCTGTCCCCAGGCCGCTTGGGAGGCCTCCGTGGCTGGACAAACTTCCTCACGGCCAAGCCGCCTGGGGACAGGCGGCTCCACCCCGGAGAGGTTCGGTCCGGCCTCATCATAGCGCCCCGCGGTGCAGCTTCTCGATTTCGTCCAGCGACACGCGGATGACCTCGATGGCGGTCTTGTGGCGCGAATACGTGATCAACAGGTGCCCGTCGTGCTCGATCACATGCGGGTATTGCACGGAGCCGGAGGCGTGCGCGCCATCGAAGGCGCCGCCCTCCGGGGCGACGGGAATCGGAAGGCGCGCCATGCGGGTGAAGGTGATCCCGTCGGCGGAGGTCGAGAGGCAGAGCGGGTTGCGCCCCTTCGGGTTGGCGTTGTTGACCAGCGCGTAGAAGCCGCGCGAGGTGCGCAGGCAGAAGAATTTCGACGTGGCGTCGGGAAAGTTCGTCTTCTCGGTCGCCGACCAGGTGAGGCCGCTGTCGGAGGAGACGGCGCGGTAGAACCGGCCGGACCGGGCGTTGTCGCGGAAGAGGCCGAGCAGGCGGCCGTCCGGCAGCGTCCACCAGTCGGGTTCCTCGGGCCGGAATCCGTCCGCCACCGCCTCGGTCACGATCGGCGAACGTTTCCAGGCGTCGGGGCGTTCGACGCCGCCGGTCAGCATGAAGACGTTGCGCTGATAGTCCGGAGCGCGGCAGATCATGCCCCATTCGCCATTGGGCAGCTTCGCCGGCGGGAAGTTGTTGATCGCCCCGTCGGCGATCACGCCGAGCGGCTTCCACTGCCCCGCCGCGGGCAGCCATTCCCAGCCGTGCAATTGCAGGCTCGCGCCAAAGAACCGGACGCGCCCGCCCTGGTAGGCTTCGTCGTGGCTCGCCAGCGCGAGCAGCCGGCCGTCGCGCAGCCAGAGACCGCGCGCAATGTAGCGGAACCCGTCGCGCGTCGGCGGCCCGGCGATGATCCGCGGCTCGCTCCATTTCAAGCCATCGGCGCTCGTCGCGTATCGCAGGTGTTGCGTCGGGTGATCCTCCACCTGCCGGCCGTGGCTCCACATCATCCAGTACCGGCCGTCGAAGTGCGCCAGGTACGAGTGCAGCCGGAAGTTCCACTTGCCGGGATCGTTGACGTCGGCGAGGTCGAAGATCGCGGCCTCCATCCCGCGCACGTCGTGCGGCCCCTTGGTGACGAGCGCGTGGCCGCCGCGCAGCACGGGCAGCCGGGCGTAATCGATGCGCGTCGGATCCTCGCCGGTGTCCGCCAGGCGGAGCATCGGCGGCAGGGCCGGGGCGGCGAGCGCGGACGCGGCCGCGAGGGTCAGGAGCAGCAGGGATTTCATGGGGGGGAGGCAGATCGGACGGGGGACGTTCACGGCGCACCGGGGTCCCACGTCGTGGCGGCGATGAACCGCTCCGAGTGCACGCCGTCGTTGAAGTAATACACCGTCACGACCCGTCCGTCGTCGCGCTGGAAGCTGCGGGGATAACCGAGGTCGTGGGTCACGCCGTCGTCGCGCAGGATGATCTCGTCGCCCCACGTCGCGCCCTGGTCGGAACTCAGCCGGGCGCGCAGGCCCATCGGCGGGGAGCGGAA
Source organism: uncultured Opitutia bacterium (assembly GCA_937952235.1). Classification (GTDB taxonomy): domain Bacteria; phylum Verrucomicrobiota; class Verrucomicrobiia; order Opitutales; family Opitutaceae; genus ER46. The sequence goes on from CALFZM010000028.1 coordinate 14,897, forward strand.
ACCGTAGGTGACACAGAGCCGGCCGTCGCGCAGCCGGAGCAGGTGCGGCGGGTTGCCCGAGGCGCCGCCCGCGTCGGGCACCGGCCGGCCGTGGGGCTGCCAGGTCGCGCCCAGGTCGCGCGAAAGCCAGGCATCGATCCAGGCCCCGGAGTCGTCCTTGCAGCGCACCAGCGTGAGGAAGGTCGTGGCATCGAGCGCCAGCGACGACGGCATGATGGTGAAGCCCGCCGGCTCAGGGCCGATGTAGGCGACGAGCCGCCAGGTGAGTCCACCATCGGTGGTTCGGGCGCAGAGTGGACGGCCTTCCTTGCGGTTCGCCTTGGCCGCCGTGAGGAAGACGGTCATCTCGCGCGGTCCGTGCACCACGTAGTCCGTGCGCGCGAGGATCGCGGGGGTTCCCAGCGCGGGGAACTCGTACGGGCCCTGCCAGGTGCGGCCGCGGTCGCCGGTGTGGAAAAGATAGGCGGTACCTTCGTCCTGGTGCTGGAAGCGCAGCATCAGCCCGAAACCCGGTGCCGTGAAATCGAGCGGCTTGCGCAGCGGCGGGGGCGCGACCGGCGAGGCCTCGACCGGGATGAGGCCGGGCGGCTGCTCGATCGCCCAGGTGCGGCCGCCATCCCGGGTGCGCGCCTGGTACTGCTCGCGTGGCTTCACCCGGTCCATCTGGTGTCGCGCGGCGTCCTGCGCCTGATGCCAGGCGGCGGTGAACCCGACGACGATCTCGTCGTCCCAGCGCCAGAGGCCGTGGTTCGCCGGCCAGCCGCCGAAGCGTCCGGGCTCGCGGTAGACGACCTGGTGCACCGGCGCCCGCGCCTCGACCCCGGCGATGAAGCGCGCGACTTCCGCCGCGGTGGCCGCGGCGTGGGGCGCGTCGGTCACATAATGATCCGCGCCGGGAATCCACGCCACCGTGATCTCCGGCCGCTCGGGCAGGAGCAGCGCGGAGCGGGCGGGACGCACCGCGAGGCCACGGTCGCCCCAGACGCTGAGCAACGGGAAACGCAGCGTGCGCAGAATCTCCTCCCCGCCCTTCCATGCGGTCCACGCCGCCATGAGCCGGGAGCGCTCCTCCTCCGTCCAGCGCTGGCTGCGATAACGTTCGTCCCGCTGGGCACGGGCGTCGGCCTGCTGCGCTGCGGAGCGGGCCACCGCGGGGAACGCCTCGCGCTGCACCCGGCTGTGGACCCAGCCCTCGAGGGCGATCGCGCCGCGGAGACCCGGGGGGCGCCGGCCGGCGATCTCGAGGGCGATCATGCCGCCGAGGCTGTGGCCGCCGGCGTACCAGCCGGAAGGGCGCAGCGCGGCGACCACTTCGAGCACGTCGCTCGCGTAGCGCTCGATCGTCGCCTGCCCCGGCCCGGGAGGCGGCCAGCTCCGGCCCTGCCCGCGCGACTCGATGACGACGAGGGGCAGGTCCGGCGGCAGGCCGCCGAGGAACGCCGGCTCGAAGAACTGCGTGCGGTCGCCATGCGTCTCGGGCACCAGCACGAGCGGCGCGCGCCGGCGGGTGTCTCCACGCACGTAATACGCGAGCTGCGCGCCGTCCGACAGCACGTGGCTGCGGAGCGCGAAGTCGGGATGGTCCGCGACCGCTTTGGGCTGCACCCGATGCTCGGCGGCGGAGAGACCGGCGGCACCCAGCAACGCGAGCATCACCGCGCCTGGGAGCGCGGCCGTCCCCGGCCGCACCCGACGAACTGCGGCCGGGGACGGCCGCGCTCCTGGCCACGCTCCTGGCCGCGCTCCTGGCCGCGCTCCCAGGAGGAGGGCTCCCACGGGGACAATCCGTCGCGTGGGGCTCACGACACCGTCAGAACCGGCCGCTCACGCCCATGTTGTAGCGCGTGCCGTAGGCGTCGCTGAAGGTGATCCGTCCGCGGTCGCGGCCCGTGTAGTTCTCCGGCCACTTGTCCTTCAGGTTGATGATGTCGAAGAAGAATCCGAACCGCTGGCTGAACTGGTACAGCAGGTTGATGTCGATCGTCTCGACCGGGCGGAACCGGTTTTGCGCAAACACGTTCGCGTTGTAGCTGCGGAGCTGGTCGCCGGTGTAGCGCCAGGCGACGCGCGCCTCGATGCCGCGCCAGCGGAAGGATGCGCCGGCATTGGCGGCGCGCGGGACGAACCCCGCGAGCTCGGCCGCACCTTCGCGGTAGGTGCCCTTCGTCTCGAGGTACGTATAGTTGCCGAACACCCCAAGGCCGTTGAAGGGCTTCGGCAGCATCACCAGCCGCTGGTTGTAATTGAACTCCCAGCCTTCGACCTTGGCGCTGCCCTGGTTCGTGGTGGTGTTGAGCACGAAGCCGGCGAAATCGCCGCCGAAGCCGTTGCTGGGGCCGGCGTCGATCTCGTCGGAGGTGCGCGAGAGGAAGTCCTTCAGGTCCTTCCGGAAATAGCCGACCGAGATGACGCCCGCCGGCTCGAGGTAGTATTCGAGCGAGAGGTCGTAGTTCTCCGCGGTCTGCGGCTTCAGCGCGAGGTTCGCCTGCGTGACGGTGCCGAGCCCGGTGGTCGCGTTGTAGCTGACGGTCGTGGCCGGATACAGGTCGGACATGTTCGGACGCGCCGCGCCGGTCGAGTAGCTGGCGCGCGCGACGAGCTGCCGCGTGACCTCGTAGCGCAAGTGCAGGCTCGGGAACCAGTCGTCGTAGCTGCCATCGCGCGTGACGCGTGACACCGTGGGACGGCGGGGATCGGTGTTGGTGCCGACGCCGTCGATCGAGGTGCGCTCGAAGCGCACGCCGCCGAGCACGTTGAGCCGGCCGAACTGGATCCGGCCCTGGACGTAGGCCGCGAGCACGTCCTCCGTGATCTCGCTGTAGGTGGGCGGATTCGTCACCGACGTGCCGACCGGGCGGAACGCCTCCGGCCGGGTGTTGAACAGATTCCACGCCTTCGGGAAGTCGACCGCCGGGAGGTCGGGCCAGTTGCCGGCGTTGTTGAAAACGGTGTACGCGCGCGCGGGCAGCATCAGCAGCCCGAGCTGGTCGTCGGCATTGCCGGCAATGCCATCGACCCCGGTGTAGTTCCAGTTCGGGCGGCCGACGACGAGGTTGCGGTACTGCTGCCGCCAGGCGCCGCCGATCTTCAGCTCGGCGGGATTGGCGGTGTCCTTGATCTGCTTCAGGTAGTCGACCTTGGCGTTGAGCACCTCCTCCTCGCCCGTCTCCGGCTGCTGCTGCATCTGCGCGCGGTACAGGTCGAAGTTGGTCTGGCCGTAGAGAATGCTGGGGCCGTACGTCTGGCGGAAGATCGGACGCGACCGGCTGGCCGTGGTGTCGACCGACATGCCGATCGGCTGCTGGAACGTCATCAGGAACGTGCGCAGGTTGCTCTTGAAGTTCGAGGGCGCGAACGAGGCCTGGTAGCGCACCTCCTGGTCGCCGCGGAGCCTGGTGCTGCCGCCGGCGTCGACGAGGTACTGGCGTCCGGTCTTCTCGTTGTTGTCCCCGTCGAAGCTCCAGTTCGCGTGGAGCATCTCGGTGAAGCTGTCGCTGAAGCCCGGGGCGACGGACGCGGTCTGGTTGGTGGAGGTGCGCGGGGCGGTGCCGGCGACGATCTGGGTGCGGCTGACGACGCCGTAGTCGGCGATGCGGCGCGTGGCGCTGTCCGAGGCGGCGTAGACGAGCCGGTTGCTGTCGAAGAAATAGTAGTTGTGCTGCAATTTCAGATACACGTTCGTGCCCGCCCCGAGCCGGTAGTCGAACTTGAGGCCGGCGCCGCCGCGGATGCGCTGGTTGATGTTGGTGAGCGTGCGCGCCTGGGTGGCGCGGCCGTCGGGCTCGACGCGCTGGGTCTGCACGCGGTCGCGGGGCGCCTCCGTGTCGGTGTAGCTGAGGGAGAGGGCGAGGCCGATGTCCCGGCGCGGCCCGATGCGGGTTAGCCAGGTCAGGGCGGCGTTGGGCGTGAAGTTGCCGAGGTCGTCGCGGTGGGTGTTGTAGTTGGCGCCGACGCGGTAGGTCAGGACGCTCTCCTTGAAGTCGAGGGCCGACTTGGTGATCAGGTTGGTCGAGCCGCCGATCGAGTCGGCCATCTGGTCGGGCGTGGGGGCCTTGGTCACCTGCACCTCCTTGATGAACTCGGCCGGGATCTGGTCGCTCTGCGCGCCGCGGTCGCCCTGGGTGTTGAATCCGGAGAACGCGCCCGTGGAGCGTACGCCGTCGATGTTGAGCGCGCTGAATTCGACCGGGGTGCCGCGGATCTTGATGCCGACGACCTCGCCGTTCTCGAACTCGCCCGCGACGCCCGGCAGCCGCACCATGAGGTTGCCGATGTTGCCGTCGGCCACGGCGCCGAAGGAGTCGGTCGACACCACGTTCACGACGTTGGCGGCGGTGCGCTGGCGGGTGATCGACGCCGCTTCTCCCTCGCGCGAGCTGGAAACCGTGAACGCCTCGAGCCGCTGGATGCCGCCGCTGGTCAGCGCGACCGTCGCCTCGGCGCGCTCGCCGCTGCGCACGATCACGCGGCGGGTGTCGACGTCGAGGCCGGTGTAGAAGACGCGCAGGCCCTGGTCGCCCGCCGGCACGCCCGAGAGGGTGAACGAGCCGTCACGATCGGTGAGCGTCGAGAGCCCCAGGGCGGGGATCGAGACCTCGGCACCCTCGAGGTTGGCGCCGGTGGTGGCGTTCGAGACGCGGCCGGAAATCGTGCCCTGGCCGAGGGCGGCGGTCACGGAGAGGCAGAGCGCGAGAAACGCAGCCGCAAGGCCGCGGAATGCGGACGACGCGAGACAAGTCGGGGTAGGCATGGAGTAGGGTTCGCCCGGCGGGCGGAGGTTTGAACCGTCACGCAAGACAGTCATCGCCGGGCCGGAAAGCCCGAGAGGAATAAGGGAGCAAGAAGGGTGAAAAGGTAGCATTCACGAGCGGGCGCGGGCCCGGCCCGGCGCCCGCCCCGGTCAGCTCCGCAGCTCGGCTTCGCTGCGTGGCTTGATGAGCAGCACGATCGCGATCGAGAGCAGCGCCACGCCCGCGAACGCCCCGAAGATCAGGTTGAGCGGCACGTGCCGGTCGCGCAGGGCGCCGAACGCCCAGTCGCCGAAGCCGCCGCAGCTGATGCTCACGAGGTTCATGATGCCGTAGCCGGTCGCGCGCCATTCCGGCCGCGCGATCTGGCAGAGGATCGGCATGTTGTTGCAGTCGAAGAAACCCCAGCCGAGGCCGAAGACGCAGAGTCCGACGATGGCAAACGTGAGCGTGCCCGCGTTGCCGACGCCGAAGAGCGCGGGCAGGAAGAGCGCCATGCCGATCGCGCTCGCGTAGATGCGGCCGCGGGGCGTGTGGCGCATCCAGCGGTCGGCGAGCGTGCCGCCGATCACCGCGCCGACGAGCGACGCGACCTGCACGAAGAGGATCGCGCTCACGCCCGCCTTCCCCTGCCCCAGTTGGAATTTCTCCTTCAGGATGTCGGGCATCCAGTCGCGCACGACCCAGCCCGCGATCGCGGGCAGCGTGAAATAGAGCACGAGCAGGATGAAGTTGCGGTTGCCCAGCAGGCCCCGCACGACGCCCGTCGTCGGTGCGGCGGACGCGCTGGCGGCGGCTGGCGTGGGCACAGGCGCGCGCTCCGGATCGCGCAGCAGGGCAAGCAGCGGCAGCGCGTAGGCGGCGCCGATCATGCCGCAGGTTGTGAACATCCAGCGCCAGCCGTGGTCCGGCGAATCGGCCACGTAGCCGGCGAAGCCGCCCATGATCTGGCCGATGTAGATGCCGGCCTGGTGCACGCCCACGGCGCGGGAGCGCGTCGAGCCGAAGTGATACTCCGTGATCAGCGCCAGCGCCGCGGGAATGTAGAACGCCTCGCTGATGCCCATCAGCGCGCGCGCCAGCATCAGCTCGTTGAAGGTCGTCACGTGCCCGGTCCACCAGGTGACGAGCGACCAGACGAACAGGCTGCCGCCGATCACCCAGCGCCGGCTGAAGCGGTCGGCGACGTAGCCGCCGAACGGACTCAGCACCGCATAGGTCCACTTGAAGCAACCCAGCACGAGCCCCCAGTCGGCCCGGTTCGCGATGGTCGGGATGTCGCCGACCATCGACGCCTTCATCGTCGCCAGCATCTGCCGGTCGAGGTAGTTGAGCAGCGCGACCGGCACGAGCAGCGCGACCACGAACCAGGCGTAACGGAGGGCGCTCGGCGTTTGGGCGGGAGGAGGTTCCATGGGGTTGGGTCTGGCGGGGAGCGCGGACGTCCTCGTCCGCGTCGGTCAACCGATGCGGCCGGGGACGGCCGCGCTCCCGGTGGAGGGAAGACAATTCACGCCGCGATGCCCGGAGCCAGTCCGCATTTGGCGTACAGCGCGGACAGCTCGCGCACGATCTTCGCGTACCGGGCCCGCGACTCTTCGGACACGATGGCCTTCGGCACGCCGGGATGAAAGCCCCGGGCCTCGAGTCCGGCGGCGACGTTCAGCGGGAACGTGAGCTGGTCGATGATCCGGCCCAGCTCCACCATCGCCGCCGCGGCCGGGGCGGGATCGCCCGGCTGGCCCTGGCGGCAGATCCGGTCGAGCGCGACCATCAGCTCGGGCACGAGATTGACGAGGCCGCCGGTGCAGCCGGCGCCGCCGAGCTTGAAGACCTCGGGCAGCCGGGTGTCCGCTCCCGACATCACGGCGAAACGCTTCTCGCGGCCGAGCGGAATGAGCTGCTGGTGATACTCGAACTCTCCGCCGCTCTGCTTGATCGCGACCATCGGCGCGCGGTCCGCGAACGCGGCCACGGTCGCGAGGTCGATGCGTTTGCCGGTGAGCTCGGGAAAATTGTAGAGCATCACCGGCAGCTCCACGCGCTCCGCCACGTGCAGGAAGTACGCGAGCATGTCGGCCTGCGAGACGGGGAAGAAGACCGGCGGCATCAGCGCGACCGCGGCCACCCCCAGCGACTTCGCGAAACGGCCGAGTTCCACCGCGGCCTTCGGCCGGATGTCGGTGATGTTCGCGTACACGGTCAGCGGGGCGGCGAGCTCCACCACGGTGGCGAGGACCTTCTTCCGCTCATCGAGGGAGAATTGCGGGAATTCGCCGGTGCTGCCGAGGGCGAGCACGCCGTTGATGCCCGCGCGCTTCTCGAACGCGAGATGCGCCGCGAGGTTCGCGCGCTCGACCTGGCCATCGGCGTCGGTCGGAATCCATTGGGCGGAGAAGATGCCTTGCGGCAGCGGATACGAATGCATGGAGAAATTTGGGCCCACGGAGCACACGGAAGCGCCGGGCTCCCCTCTGTCCCGCGGGCGAGCTTCAGGGCATCACCGCTTCGCGCGCGGGTTCTTCACTTGGTAGAAGAATCCGTCCTCGGCGCCGACGAGCAGGTCGGGGACGCCATCGCGATCCCAGTCCGCGGTGGTCGGCTTGGTGGCGTGGCCGGCGAGCACGTGGGTGCTGACGGGACCTTCGTCCTTGAAGCGCCACCGGCCGTTCGCATCGCGGCCGAGCGCGCGGAAGAAGTTCACGTTGGGATTGCTGTTGAGGAGGAGGTCGGTCTGGCCGTCGCCGTCCCAGTCGACGACGCAGAACGTGCGCCGTCCACCGCGGCCGAAGACGCCGTCGTTGAGCCGCAGCAGGCCCGACTCCTTGTTCTGCGGCTGACCGTTGCTGTTGAAGACGCTGGCGCCCTCGCTCCAGAAGACACGCTGCGGCGCGCCCAGCACGAGCGTGCCGTCGCTGGCGCGCTTGCGCTCGTAGAGGGCGAGGTATCCCTCGGTGTCGGACATCACGAGGTCCATGAGGCCATCGCCGTTCCAATCCACCATCTGCGGCGTGGTGCGCCACTGCGAAACCAGTTCCTGTCCCTTGGGATTCCACCAGTTCCACGCCGGCTTCTGCGGCTTTACGCCGGGGGCGAGTTCGACGGACTGGCCGGCGGCAAGTTTCGGCGCCTTGCGGGTGCCGACGTTCCGGTACCACACCACCCGGCCCCAGATGCCGTTGGTCATGATGTCCGGCAAGCCGTCGCCGTCCCAGTCGGCGACACTCAAGATCGAGTACCCCCACTTGGCCTCGGCCGGGCCCTGGATCGAGCCGTTGGGGCCGGCCAGTTCGCGGATGAGTTTGCCGCCGGCGCTGAGGTACCGCGGCGCGGCCCACCGCGTCGGCGAGCCGCCGAGGTTCTCGATGAACGCGACGTAGCCGGCGGTGTTGCCGCTGATCAGGTCGACATCGCCGTCGTGATCCCAGTCGAAGGCATACGGCGTGGCGAGCGCACCGAACTTCACGTCCGCCGCGCGCTGCCGGAAATAGCGCGGCGGAAGGAATTGCGGCATCCCGTTCACGGTCTTGCCGGTGTGTTCGATGAAAGCCACGCGGCCGTCCTCATCTCCCACCACGAGATCGAGGTCGCCATCGCCGTCGAAGTCGACCGCGGTCGGCGTGATCATGCACAGGTCCATCACCAGCGGCACCCCGGCGTGCGTCAGCTTGCGGCCGGCGGCGTAGGCCGGCTTCGTGCGGCTGCCGATGTTCTCGTAGTACGTGAACGAGTCGCGGAACTCGCCGCAGAGCAGGTCGAGGTCGCCGTCGCCGTCGAAATCCCCCCAGCTCGGCGAGGGCATGCCGTACGGATCCACGGGCTGGCCGCCCGCCATGACCTGCTCGGCCGGGGCGTAGACCGGCTGCTCGTTGGTGCCGGTGTTTCGCAGGATGTAGACGTAGCCGCGCAGCTTGCCGCGCGTCCATTCGCCCTGGGCGTTGAACGCGCCCTCGCCGCCGTTGAGCGCGCCGAAATCGCCCCAGAAGTCGATGCCGAGCGAGACGTCGATCCGGCCGTCCCCGTCGAAGTCGACGAACTTCCACTGGTTTTGCCGGATGTTGCCCGGCTGCGTGAGGATCTTCTCCGGCACGGGGACCTTCGCGGGCCGCTCGAACTGCGAGCGGAGAAAATCGGGAAACCGGTTCGCGCGATAGGCGTACACGTCGCCCTGCCGCACCGAGGCGGTGGCGGTGACGACGGGTTCGCCGGTCGCGTAGGAGATGCCGACGGAGGGAGCGGACTTGCCGATCAGCACGGCGGGCTTGAAGATCGGCAGCTTGAGCTGCGCGTCGACCTCGCCGGTGTTCTCGAAATACCAGGTGCCGTTGTACGGTTTGTCGGTGCAGACCACGACCAGGTCCATCAGGCCGTCGCGGTTGTAGTCCATTGGCAGCGGCCACGCCCAGAGACCGACGCCGAGATCGACGAGCGTGCCGGGGTTGTGATGGGCCAGGCGCGGCAGGACTTCGGCGGGGGCGGCGGCACGCGCGGCACCGGTGGCGGCGAGCGCGGCCAGGGCGAGAAGGAGGGAGCGGCGAATCATGGTGAAGGTTGGGGCTCAGGGTTTCGGCGCGGAGACGGGCAGCCGGGCACGGACGCTGCGCAGGTAGGCGTCGAGGCGCGAGCGCAGTTCGCGCGCCCGCTCCGGCTGGCTGGCCGCGAGATCCCGGAGCTCCGACGGCTCCCGGGACAGATCGTAGAGCTCGTCGCGGTCGCC
>CALFZM010000029.1 GCA_937952235.1 uncultured Opitutia bacterium
TTCTGCCTGTCTCGTGGGCTCGGAGATGTGTATAAGAGACAGGACCCCTTCTCCGCTCCACCGTCAATACGACCACGTCGTCGTGAAGCGCCACTCGCGCGGCACGACCAGGTCATAGCGACTATAGCCGAGGCCTCGACCACCTGGGACCGTGAAGCCGTCCGGATTCGCCGCCCCCGACGCGACGCGCACCGGAATGATCTCGGTGTCGTCGAGGACGTTGTTCACGTTGATCTGGAAACGGAATCGGCCGGGAATGCGCGGCAGCTTCGTGGTGTAGCCGATCATCAGGTCCGTCGCGACCAGGGCGCGACCGGTGCGCTCGCCGCCGGCCGCAGTGCGACCGATGATGTTCGCGCTCCGCCAGCGCCACCCGCCGCCGGTCGTGAACCCGCGCAGTCTCCCTTCCTTGAAATCGTAGGCCGTATACAGGCTGACCTTGTGCGGTCGCACGCCCCAGCTTTGTTCCGCGTCCTCCTTCGCCTCGTTGAGCAGGTCGGCGACGTCGAAGATCTCCTGCGCCACGGTCAGGCCGTTCGACGCCGTCAGCGTGCCGACGTTCGCCTCGGGATGCCTCGCCGCGAGCTCCAGCCATTTCGCGATGGTGCCGTTCGACTCGTACGCGGAGGGGTCGACGAGGTAGCGCCCGGCCGCATCCTGCCGCACCCCCTGCACCAGCCCGCTGCCGTCGCGCTTCAGCCCGTACCACGCGACGATCTCGTCGGCGACCTTGGTGCGCAGCGTGTCCGTGTAGGAGTAGTTCGCCACCAGGCGCCAGTTGGGGGTCAGGTTCGCGGTCACGCGCGCCTCGTAGCCGTCCGACTCATAATCGGAACTGGCCGCGGTGGCAGGGGGATTCAGCGCCGCGTCGATCGCCGCCCAGTCCGCCGCGGCATAGGGCCGGCCCGGGCCGACGAGCGCGCCCGCCAGCGCGTCCGTCACCCGGCGGTTGCGGCCCGCGGAACCGATGAATCCCTGCGTGGTGATCTTTCCCTTTTCGACCGACGTGAAGTAGACGGCCTTCGCGTTCACCCGGCCGCCAAAGAGGTCGAAACTCAGGCCAAAGTCCGAGCCGGTGCCCTTCGACGGCGGCGCGAGCGAGCCGGTGGGAAACGTCTTCCGCACGAACGACGGCACGCCCTGGTTGGTCGAATGGTTCGCCACGATCGAGACCCAGGGTCGCACGTGGTACACGATCCCGGCCGTGCCGGTGTAGCCCGTGGCGCCCGTCGTCAGGGCCTTGCTCCGGTCGCGATCGACGATGTCGCCCTTCAGCGGGTCGTTATAGTAGCCGAGTTCGATCACATCGACGTCGTCCTGCCGGTAGCCGAACGTCGTCACCAGCCTGCCTTCGAGGAAGGAGCTCTGCAGCACGCCGAGCGCCGACGTCGCCTCCTGTTCGCCGCCGCTGTTGTTGGCTCCCGCCACCTCGTTCGCGAAGACCAGGCCGTATTCGCGGCCGTCAAACGCGATCGTCCGCGGCAGCTTCCGGTAATCGCCGACCCGATACGTGCCAAAGTCGCCCTCGGTGAGATAATTCCGCACCGTGAGCCGGTTGTTAGGATTGTTCGGCACCGCGTTGTACGGCCGGCCGGCGAAGGCCAGCCACGAGTTCGCGCGGACGTCGAACTGCTCCTGGGTCGAGACCATCGCCGCGAACCGGTGACGGCCCAGCCACTTTGGCCGGGGTTCGAACGCATACGAGGCCGACAGCCGCGTCTCGCGCACTTCGCCGTGGTGCACGTCGCGCCGCCAGTTGCCGTCGAAATACAGCCGGCCCGCGTACGGATTGGGCGCGCCGTTCACGCCGAGCGTCCGGTTCGGATCGCCCCGCAGCGTCGGATCGGTGCCCGTCATCAGGGTGACCTCCGCCGTGGTCCGCTGGTAGTTGTGGGCCAGGTTGATCGCCAGGTTGCGCGTCACCTGCCAGTCGGCCGTCAGCGTCAGGTTGCGCAGGCTCTGCTCGCGCGCCATGCCGGGGCCGGCGGCGTTGAGATGCCGCGGGAAAAGCCGCTCGTCGTTCACCCGCAGCACGCCGGCCGTGACTCCGGGCGTGCCGTCCGGCGCGCGCACCGCCGCGTTGTTGTAGCTGCCGGTGAGGAACGTGCCCCGCGCGTCGAACACCGCGCCGTTGTTCTCGATGTAGATGGCGCGCCGGTTCTGGCCCGTCGCCGCCACCTCGCGCGCGGTGACTCCCAGCGCCTGCATCGCGGCGGTGGGCAGCGTGTTGTTCGGCGTGAACGTCACCGCTCCCACGCCCCGCGCCTCCCGGTTGTCGAACCACGCCAGGGCCGCATCCGAATCCACCGTGGACCGGATCACGGCATTGATGTCGCGGCCGATCTCGCCCATCGCCGTGAGCGTCAGGCGGCGATGCGGCCGCACCGTGACCGAGGCGAAGATCCGCTCCTTGTCGTTGAACTCCCAGTCGCGCCAGCCGCCGTTCTCCTGGTCGAGCGCGGCGATCGACACGGCGACGCGATCCCTGATCAGCACCTTGTTCGCGTGCAGCTCCGAGCGGTTGCGATCCCACGAGCCGGTGCTGTAGCGCAACTGTCCGGTGTCGCGCGTGAAGACGGCGATCCGCGACGACTGGTTGATCAGCCCGCCGGGAGCGCCGACGCCGAAGAGGATGCTGTTCGGCCCGCGGCTGTCCTCGATGCGCCCCGCGCGGTACGGATCGGTCGGCACGATGCTCGTGAAGTAATCGAGGCCGAGGCTCGCGGTCAGCCCGCGGTTCAGCACGTTCGGCGTCAGGCTCTGGGCGTTCACGATCGGGTTCTGCTCCGATACCGACTGGTTCTCGTTCGTGTTCATCTCCGCGTTCACCGTGTAACGCAGCAGCTCGCCCAGGTCCGTGATCGCCGTGTCGTCGAGAAACTCCTGCGTGAAGACCGAGATCGAGCTGGCGGTGTCGCGCAACTGGGTGTTGAGGCGGCTGCCCGCGAGCGTGTTCTCCGCCTGGTAGCCGGCATCGCGGTCGGTCTGCACGGTGAAGGGGCTGAGCTCGACGACGGGGCCGGTCGGAGCCGGCGCGGCGGCAGTGGGAGGAGCGGGGGGAGCAACCTGGGCCGGCAGCAGCGGGGGGAAAAGTGCGAACAGGGTTCCCACTGCGGGCGCAGGGAGACGTAAGCGGGTCAAGTTCATGGTGCCGGGGTCAGGCGAACGGGGTGAGCCATGGACGGCCGAAACCGCTCGGCCGCGCGGGTTCATCCAAGCCCCGTCGCGACGCAGCACAAGCGGATATCCCCGCACGCGCTCCGCCCGGGCCGACCGCTTCAGGCCAGATAGGGGATTGTCATCGGCCCCTCGGGCAGGACCGCCACGGGGGCATCGCGGCCGACGCGATCGAGCTCCGCATCGATGCGAGCCGCGAGGTCGGCGATCGGCTCCATGTGGGCGCGCCGGATGTCGCCGGGCGCAATCCGTGAGTAGACGCCCACCCGTGCGCGCACGAGGATCAGCGCGAGCAGTTGCACCTGCCACTGGTCCTCGACCGGCTCCGGCGCGGCGTTGATCGTGTCGAGCATCGCCTGCGCCGAAGGATGCTCGAAGAGAAAGCGCTTGAAGCTGCCGTGCTCGGGAAACCCGTCGCCGCATTCGGCCGCGGCGAGAATCAGTCCGCCGTCGCTCACGATCTGGGCCGCGGCCGACATGCCCTTCACGGTCTGGTAAAGGTTCTGGTCGAGGGGAAACCCGCTGTTGGAGGTGAGCACGATCGGGAACGGCTCCGGGCACGCGACCATCGCCGTCTTCTTCGCGAAGGCGCAACCGGCGTCGTGGGCGGCGATGACCTCGCCGCAGAAGAAGCCGGTGATTTCGCGCTGCCGGTTCTGCGTCACGTTGATCAGCAGGTCCACCGGCAGCAGCGCCCCGTTGGCGCGCACCTGCGCCTGCGTCGGGTTGTCGCGGAGGTTGCCCCAGGTGCTGCGCGGATCCGCGATCACCTGCGCGCGATGGTAGTGCTTGATGGCGTCGAGATCCGCCACCGCGGGGAACACCCCCTTGTAGCCGCCCGAGAAGCCGGCCATGAAATGCGGCTCGATGAAGCCCATCACGATGCGCCGGTCGGCCTCGACGTACTCGCGGTTCAAGTACACCGGCCGGCCTTCCTTCGTCCGGCCGGCGAGCGCGAGCGCGGCGGGATCGCGCGCGTCGTGATTGATCACGCGGTAGCGTTCGAACACCGCGTCGCCGACCATCTGCCGCAGCTCGGCCGGGGTGTTGGCGCGATGGGAGCCGGTGCCGTTGATGATGACGACGTTCTCCGCCGGCACGTAATCGAGCTCGGAAAAAAGCCAGGGCAGCAGCCGCTCGCGGGGCAGCGGCCGCGTGTGATCGGGAATCAGGATCGCGACGCGATCGGTGCCCTTCACGACGTCGCGCAACGGCGGGCACCCGATCGGGCGCCGCATCGCCGCCTGGAACGCCGCGGCCTCGTCCGTCAGCCCGGGGACGAAACGCGGCTCCACCACCCGGATGTTCGACACCGGCAGGTCCAGGGGCAGACCTGTGCGGCCGTACTGCAGCACGACGTGGTTCATCGCTCACCGTCAGGGTAGAACCTGACGACGCCGGGACGCCAGCGTCATCCTCCCGGGAAAATCCCGAAGGACGGATCGGGAGCCGCTGCACGCGTCCGCCGGAAGCTTGCGAATCGGCTGCGGCCGGGGGACAGTCCCCCGCTCTGTCGATTTCGTCCATGCCCGGCCTGATCCCAACGCTTCCCCCGCGCCTCCTCCTGCTGGCGCTCAGCCTGGCGGGCTGGCTCGGCGATGTCCGGGGCCATGGGGACGACCAGGCGTTGATCGAGGCGCTCACGGACCAGCTGCAGAAAGCGCCGGAGGCGGAGGTGTACGTCCGGCGCGGTGAGTTGCACCGGCATCAGCAGGAATGGGAGAAAGCCGAGGCCGACTTCACGGCCGCCGCGCGGCTCGACCCCGCGTTCGTGCTGGTCGATTACTTCCGCGCGCGGACCCAGCTCGAGGCGGGTGCCGCCGAAAAGGCGCTGCCGTTGATCGATCGGTACCTGGAGCGGGCGCCCGACGAGCCGGAAGGACGGTTCCTGCGCGGCGATATCCTGGCGGCACTCGGCCGGCACGATGCCGGCGCCGAGGAATATGCCGAGGGCATCCGGCGGGCGCCGTCGCCCCGGCCGGAGCACTACCTGCGCCGGGCCCGCTTTCTCGCCGCCGCGCCGGCCTCCGAGCCCGCCCGGGTGATCGCGGCGGTGGATGACGGCCTGCGCCGGCTGGGACCGGTGATCGCGCTCATCGATTTCGCGATCGCGGTGGAACTCGAACGGAGGAATCCCGACGGCGCGCTGGCCCGCATCGACCAGATCCTGGCGCATGTGCCGCGGCGCGAACGCTGGCTCGCGCGTCGAGGCGAGATCCTCGCCAACGGCGGCCGGCGGGAGGAGGCGACGGCGGCGTACCGTGCCGCCCTCGCGGCGATCGAGTTGCTGCCCGAGCGCTATCGCGACACCGTGCCGATGGAAAAGCTGACGATCGACGTGCGCGCCGCGCTGACGCGCCTCGCGGGGCCGTAGCCGTAGGGGGGATGGAACTTATCCCCGACAGATCGGTTCAGCCGCGGCGGAACCGCCTGTCCGCAGGCGGCTGACACTCGACCGCACGCTCCGCAGCGGCTTGAGGACAAGCCGCTCCACCGTTCAGGCTCTGCCCTGCCTCTTCGGGTGAGGAATTCAGGATGAACGCCGCACGATCAGTTCCGGCAGAAGCCGGACGGTGACGGGGGTGCGGTCGGGAGCGGTGATGCGTTTGAGGAGGAGCTCCATGGCCTGCCGTCCCACCTCGTAGGCGGGCTGTCGCACCACCGTGGGGGGCGGATCGAGCGCCTCCGCCCAGGGCAGGTCGTCGAAGCCGACGAGGGCGACATCCGCAGGCACCCGCCGCCCCCGCTGGTGCAGCGCGGCGAGCGCGCCGACGGTCATGAGGTTGTTGCAGACGAAGAGGGCCGTGGGCGGCTTGCGCAGGTCGAGCAGTTCGCCGGCCAGGACGCGGCCGCTCTCCTGCTTGAAGTCGCCCGATCGCATCAGCTCCTTGCGCGGCGCGAGCTGATACGCCGCGAGGGCGTCGACGTACCCGCGCCGGCGCTCCCGGCTGGTCGAGACCTCGGAGCGGCCCTCGATGAGCGCGATGCCGCGGTGGCCCTTCTCGAGCAGGTGCGTGACCGCCTCGAACGCGCCGCGGTAGTTGTCCACCTCGACGAGATCGGTCTTCACCTGCGCGAGGGAGCGGTCCACGCACACGACGGGCATGCCGGCGCGCACGAGCTCGACCACGGCGGGATCGGTGTCGTCGAACGGGGGCAGCACGAGCCCGTCGACCGATTCGTCGCGCATCACGTCGAGATAGAATCGCTCCTTCTCCGGGTTCTCGTCGGAGTTGCACAGCAGCAGCGCATAGTCGCTCGCGTAGGCCGCGTCCTCGACCCCGCGCGCGATTTCCGCGTAGAACGGATTCTGGATGTCGGGGATGATGAGGCCCACCAGGTGGGCCCGGCCGCTGTTCATGCGCAGGCGGCGCGCGACCCGGCTGGGCCGGTAACCGAGGTCGCGCAGCGCCTGTTCGACGGCGGCGCGGGTTTCCGGCACGACCTTGTCGGATTTGTTCAGCACCCGCGAGACCGTCGCGATGGAGACCCGCGCACGGTGGGCGACTTCCTGCAGCGTGGCCATGATCAGGCGGGTCGGACCTGCCCGACCCGCGGCGGCGTGGCGATCGGCCCGGACGTCATCGGGTGCCTCCCGACACTTTCATCAGGTCGCTGCCGGCGAGATCCTCCCAGGCGTAAAGATGGAAGACCCTGCCATTGGACATGGCCACGAACAGCCCGTGCGGAAACGCGGGCCCGAGCCCCACCGCGGTGACCTCGCTGCCGTCGCTCTCGATCGCGGAGACGTCGACCGACTTCAGGAAGGCGTGCTCGTGCGGACGCTCCGCAGTGCCCTCGCGCCGGTAGAGGCGGAAGGCGTTTCGCTGCTGGTCCGAGACGATGAGGTAACCGGTGCCCGGGCCGGTGCGGTAGATCGAGATGCCTTCGCGATCCTCGACGAAGCCCTCGCGGCCGATGACGGCGAGTTCCTCATCGGCATCGTCGGCCAGCGGGTCGGCGTGGTACTTCCGGATGCCGAAATTCTCGTCGCTGTAATAGACATGGCCGAGCTCATCGTCGACCGCGATGGCCTCGATCTCCTTCGTGCCGGACCACTCGCCAAAGGAGCGGGTGAACACGCCGCGCAGCGTGCCCGTGCCGTCGTCGACGAGCCGGTACTGGTGCAGGTAACCCTGGCGCGGCGCGAGGTAGTCGGAGCGGCTCACGATGGCGAAGACCGCCCCGTCCGCGGGCCGCGTGTAAAGCGCGATGCCCATGCAATCGCGCGCCCGCTCCCCGGCGAAGACCGGAATGCCGCCGCCGTCGACCGGCGCCATATCGGGCAGCCGGTAGACGCGCAGCCGGTGGGCGTACCGCTCGGTGACGACGGCGATGTCGACGGGCTTGCCGCCGACCATGACGCCGTAGGCGATGTCGACGTTGTTCGGCCGCACCAGGCCGCGGACGACCTTGTCGTGATGGATCCTGCCATCGAGGCCGAAGACATACAGGGCGCCATCGACGTTCTTGTCGGTGCCGAGGATCAGGCTCTGCGCGGGATCCGCCCGGTTGATCCAGATCGCCGGGTCGTCGGTGTCATGCTTCGTCGGCTCGGTGACCACCCGGGGCTTGAGCGCACCCGGCGCGGGCCCCGGCTTGCCGGGCTTGGCGACGGCGGGCGTGAACGCGGCGGC
>CALFZM010000030.1 GCA_937952235.1 uncultured Opitutia bacterium
GCGGGCGCGGGCGCAGCGCATCCTGCAGGGCGTCGCCTCCGGCTGCAGCGAGCTGGCGCGCCAGGCGATGCGGGAGCGCGAGCACGCCGCCGCGGCCGACCTCCTGGAGATGGCGGTGCTCATCCGCCCCGAGCGGCCGCAGGCGCACTTCGAGCTCGCCCGGGCCCGCGGCACCCTCGGCGACCGGAAGCGCGCGCTCGCCGCCCTGGAGGCCGCAGTGGCCGCGGGTTTCCAGGATGCGGCCCGCCTCCGCACCGAACCCGCCTTCGCGAAGCTGCGCCAGGACACCGCGTTCCTCGCGTTGCTGGCGAAGATGGAGTGAGCCCGGATCGCCGCGTCCGTCCGGCGCCTGCGACGCGGCGGATCCGATGGGCGCTATTCGTCTCTCACGCGGAGTCGCGCGATGAATCCCCACGGACCGGTCTCGTTGTAAACCTTCAGCAGGATCTGGTTCGCTCCCGCGCGGAGCCGCAGGGGAATCACGGCGTCGTCGAGCCGGTTCGGACGTTCCGCCCAGGCCTCGGACACGAGCTGGCCGTTGACCCAGAGCTTGTGGCCGTCGTCGCTGCCCAGGCCGAGCCACGCCTCCACGTCGGCCCGCACCTCCACCTCGGTCCAGGCGTAACCGACACAGAAGTCGGCGCGCCCGATGCCGCGGGCGAGATCGACGCTGTCATGCGCCGGCAGGAGCCGCTGCCAGGCGAGTTTCTCCCCGCCGACCTCCAGTTCCTGCCCCGCGACCGGCCGCACCTGCGCCGCGCCGCCGGTGTGTTCGAACCAGTCGTCGCGCCACGAATCCAGCCGCGCCGTCCCCGCGGTGACGGCATGGAGCAGCACGGTGCCGTCGTTGCCCACCCGGTTGACCGAGGTGAGCACGCGTTCATCGGCCCGGATCGGCCGCAACACGAGCCAGCTTCCGATCGGCACGCGCACCCGCGCCGCGCCCTGCACCCACGCGGTCTCCGCGGCGATCCGCGGTTCGGGAGGCGGCGGCACGATCACGGCGATGTCGAGTGCGCCCGGCACGGTCTCGCCGTTCCGGACGGCAGGGAGGAACCCTTCGCTGGCCAGCAGCGCGGCGCGCACGCCCGCGACGAACGTCTCCGGCAGCTCCGAGGCCGGCAGCAGCGTGGCGGCCGTGACCCGGCCTTCCGCGTCGAGCGCGAGACGCGCCTCGACCCGGGACACGCCGAGCCGGGCGAGCCACGCGACGTCGAGCGGCGGCGCCAGCATTTCGGGTGGCGCCGCTCCCGCGGCGTGCCCGGCCCGTCGAATCGCCTGGAGGTAGTGCGCGCGATCCGGCCACATGCGCCGGTTCTCCGGCTCGAGATCCCAGAGCAGCGCACTGGCATGGTCCAGCAGCCGCGCGAGCGTCGTGAGGTCTCCCACCGCGCCGCCCGCCAGCGGCACCCCGTCACGGGTCATCAGCAGCAGCCCCGTGTCCATCACGCCCACATAACCGCGCAAAGCCTCCACCTGCGCCAACCGCGCCGGATCGGCGGTCATCCACACGGGCGAGGCGCCGGGCGTCATCGCCGGGCCCCGCCCGGACACGGCGACCACCACCTCGACACGGCCGGGGTAGATGCGGCGGAGGCGGCGGGCAAACGGCTCGAAACTGTGCAGCAGGATATCCGGGTCCGGTTTGTCCGTCAGCGTGGCGCCGGAAGCATGAAAGAAGATCAGGAGCAGCTCCGGCTCGGGCAGGTCCGCCACGGTCGACGGCGCCCCGTCCGCTCCCGCGACGCCCTGCAGGCAGTCCGCGAGCTCGCGCGTGAGCGCCCCCCGGGCATCGGCCCACCGCGCCGCCCGCGGCGGCCGGGGTGCGACCGCGCGGTGGAAGCGCACGCAATCCTCCGCGGACATCGCGCCGAACCGCACCACCCGGTTCGCCGCCGCCTCGGCGCTGAACAGCGCATAAGGTCCCAGCGCGGCCACCGGCTCGGCCCGAAACCGGACCCCCTTCGCGTTGCGCCAGTCGGCCGGCTCGGCCGCAAACGCCAGCGCCCCGCCTCCGAGCGCGCACAGCACTCGCATCCGGAAGCGAAGGGACGCGTTCAACGGGCGATGGGACGCGCCGGTGGCCGGGCGGGTTCCGTCACCTTTTCGAACGTCGATCTCGCGCCTCATCGCCGGGAACACCCGCGGCACGGCGCATCGTTCAGGCCCCGATGACCCGCTTCAACTGCGTCATCTGCGCCTGCGCCCGCGCCTCGACGAAGGCCATCGCCTTTTTCACCCGGGCCTGCGCCCCGGCGTAGTCGCGGTGGATGCCCATGAGGATCTCGAACATCCTCGTAGCCGGCGTGCGGTCGAATTCCGGCGCCCATTCCTCCAGGCCAATGTCCTTGAACATCCAGCATTTTGGCGAATGGAACTCGGAAAACGTGTGCATCATGGGGGTGCCCATCGCGAGCGCCATGATCGGCGTGTGCGGTTCGTGGCAGATCACCGTGTGGGCTCGCGCGTAGAACGAACACGCTTCGTCGGCATTCCAGAACGCGTCGAAGTTGACGACGTGCCGCTTCAGGTTCTCCGGCAGCGGGTCGTAGACGAACTTCTTGTTGTAGATCATCTCCTTCTCCACCTCCGGGGCGATGACGACCTTCCCACCGGTCTCCTTCACCCACATCGCGATCAGGTCCTGGTACACCTTCGCCCGCCGGGTGTCGTCGGCGATGTTCTCCGGCGTGGGATGCAGCGGATTGAGCTTCTGCGGCCGGGAATCGTCGACGCCCGGGCTGCTGGGCGAATGAGTGCGAAGCTGCAGCGTGATGAACTTCTTCGGCTCGAGGCCGTGCTTGCGCAGCCGCGCCAGCGCGCGCTCCTCGTCGCGCACGTCGATGCCGAAGCAGCCATCCGGGGCGAACTCGAGCACGGGCGGCTTCACGCCCGCCCGGCGCAGCATCTCGAGCGTCTTCGTGTCGCGGCAGTAGATGAACGCCGCGCTGTTGAGCAGCGCCACGCGCTCCTCCCCGCCCGGGCCGGTGACCATGTCCGGGAAGTAGGACTGGCCCTGCAGGCCCCACGGTTTGCCGATCTTCCGGCAATGGATCATGAAGTCCGTGCTCTGGCCCATGCCCGGGCCGCGCAGGAAGAAGTCGGAGCGCGCGATCGCCTGCTGGACCGGACCGTCCTTCGCGGCGAGCGATCCCTTGACGATCTCCACGCGGGGAAACCGGCGCTTGAGCATCGCGTCCACCTCGGGGTTGGTCCGCGCCGCCCACAGGATGACGTCGGCCTCGGGCAGATATTGCTCGAGGAAGCGCAGCGTCCCGGGCGTGTGCCCGATGTCGCCGATGTTCTTCGTCGCCCACGCACACTGCAGCAGGACGGTCTTGCGCGGTTTGGAGGACTGGGCAAACGCGGGCAGCGCGCGGGAACCGAGCGCGAGTCCGGAGGCCTGGAGAAAGGTGCGACGGGTGATCATGGTCTGGCGGCGAGGTGCGGGGGGAAGGGAGGGAACTGCGAGCCGACCGCGGGGGCAGGGAGGCCGCCACGAGCCGGGCGGGCGCACTGTGTGCACGAAACGGATACTCGTCCACAGAAAGTTCCCTCCGCGCGCGGATCCCTTGCCGCGGTTTAGAGAACGTCATCCCGTCCTCGGTGGGCAGCGCTCCGTCGCAGCCGCTACGCTGGCGGCGCGGCGCCCGCCGGAGAGCCGGCTGCACCATCGCTGAACCCGCCCTACCGGACGACGGGGGCGACCGGGCCGTCCGCCACCAGCCGGTTCGGCGTCGTCCAACGCAGTCGCGCCAGCAGCACGCGGTTGTAGTCCCGGCTGCCCCGGGTCGGCACCTCGGAGGTGACCACCCAGGTCTCGCCGGGGCCGACCTCGGTGACGCCAAAGCCGCTCCCGATGTCGGCGTTCTCCTCCGGGAAGAGCACCCGCTCCGTCTCCCGCAGGACGCACAGCCGCTCGGGATCGACGCGCGCGATGAACAGCGGCGCGCGATGCCGCATCACGTGGTCGTTGTTCGCGCCCCTCCGCGTGTACACCAGGTAGAGCGCGTCGTGATGCGTCACCCAATGCTGCTGCGTATTGTAGCTGCCCAGCACCTGGCCGTCGTCGAAGGTCCACTCCACGAAGGGCTCGTAGTTCAGCCCGTCGCGGCTGCGCGCCACGAAGGCCGAATGATCGGCCCGCATGGTCAGGAAGAAACGTCCGCCCAACGTCGTGACGGAGGGCTCGTACAGGCCGCGCTCCCGCCGGAGCGTGAATTCCGAGCCGTGCTCCACGTACGTGAGCGTCTCGCCGTCGAAGCGGCAGCGCGCCACGACGGTGGTGTAGAACCGGTGCGCGGCCTCCCGGCGGTAACGGATGGGCAGCAGGATGTCGCCGCCGGGAAGGTCGACGCGCTGGTGGCAGCCGGCGTTGGGCTCGAGGAAAGGATGTCCGGCGTGGTCCCGTTCCGGCAGCGCGACGAGCCGGAGGTCGCTCCAAAGTCCGGCGTTGGGATCGAACACGGCGTAGGACACGCGCTCGAAGCCGCGGTCCTCCTTGCCCGCGACGAAACCGAACGTCTTCCCGGTCGCCAGCACCCGCCCGGTCGCGGCATGCCATTGTGGATACGCGTCGCCGATGACGAACTCGTGGCCGGCCGGCTGCCGCCGGCGGCGCAGGCTCTCGATCCGCTGCGGCGCGGACCAGGTCCGGCCGAGGTCGCGCGTCTCGAGCGCAAAGACGTCCATGTAGCCGTGCGTGACCCGCGGATTCGTCTCCTGCGTCGTGAGGATCACGCGCGCCGGCTGGCCCGGGATCACGGCGGTGCGCGACTGGAGGAAATAGTTTCCGCCCGCGCTCGTGAGGATCGTCGCGCGCTCGATCCGGAACGGCTCCGGGCCCGTGGCGGGAAAGGCCGCCGGCGGCAGGGCGGCGCAGAGCAGGAGGCCGGCGAGGCGGCAAGGGAGACGCATGGGGCAGGGCGGCCGGGCGCGCACCCCACGTGCGGCCCGGGCCGGACCAGCACAACACCGCCCGGCCCGGCGGCCACGGGATTCGGGTGGTCCCCTCTCCGGTCCAGTCGGGAAGCGGCTCACGCCGGGAGCGCGTTTCCCGACAGCGCCCGCGGCGGCGGCCCGGGGCGGGCGGCGGCAAACGCACCGCGCGCTCGCCGCCGGTTCTCCCAGCGCACGAGCCTCCGCCGGCCTGATGCCGCCCCGCCGGACGTTCGGTCATGATGGGAGCGCGACGCGGCCGGACTCGCGCCGCCGGGCCGGGCGTCATCCCGACGCCGCCCGATTCTCCAATCCCGAAGCTCATGAAGAACCAGAACGAATTCCTGCACACCTGGCTGCGCGATGCGCACGCCATGGAAACCAATCTCGAGTCGATGCTGAAGAAGCAGGCGGACCGCTTCGACGACGCCCCCTTGCGCGCACGCATCGCCGCGCACGCGGAGGAGACCCGGCGCCACGCGGAGAAGATCGAGCGCTGTCTCGAATCGCTCGGCGAAAGCACCAGCGCCTTCAAGGAGGCGATGGCGAAGCTCACGGGCAAATCGAGCCCGGTGGTGATGTCGGCCAACGACGACGAGCCGGTGAAGGTGTGCCTCACCTGCATCGCAGCCGAGCATTTCGAGATCGCGTGCTACCGCTCGCTGCAGGCCGCCGCGGTGGAATGCGGCGAGCCCGCCGTGAGCCAGATCGCCGAGGAAATCCTCCGGGAGGAGGAGTCGATGGCAAAGTTCCTCGAAGAGAACCTGACGCGGATCACGCGCAGTTTCCTGCAGCAACAGGGCCAGGCGGTGCGGCGCTGAAGCGCCCATGAGCGCCGCCGCGACTCCGCCGGCGGGCCGGCGGGTCGCGGTGTTCGGCGCCGGCATTGCCGGGCTGACGTGTGCCCACGAACTGGCGCGGCGCGGTCACCGCGTCGCCGTGTACGAGGCCCTGCCCGTCGCCGGTGGCTTCTTCCGCAGCGCGCGCCCGGGCGGCGCCGATGGGCTGCCGGCGGAGTATTCGTGGCACGGCCTGGGGCCCTGGTACCACAACGCGTTCGACCTGCTGCGGCAGGTCCCCTTCGACGCGACGGGCAGCGTGTTCGACCGCGGCTTGTCGCGCCCGATCGACTTCGGGCTCTTCCCCGACGACGCCCCCGCGCAGTTCTATGACCGCGGGCTGCGCAGCATCCCGCGGATGTTCCGGATGTCGCCGGGCGAGTTCGCACGCTGGGCCTGGCTCATGCTCAAGACCTGGTGCGCCGACGAACGCACGCAGCAGGCTTACGCCACGGAGCACGCGGCCGCCGCCTGGGCTGCCGTGCTCGGCGGCACCGCCAGCCGCACCTGGCGGGCCTGCTTCGGCCCGTGGATTGGCTCCGACTGGACCCGCGTCTCGCTGCACCACGCCGGAGAATTCTTCCGCAAGCAGCTTCTCTCGCGCCCGCGCCACCTGCATCCGGCGGATGAGGAGGGCGGTCCCTGGTCGCACGGGGCCGGCGACGGGTGGCTGCTGCTGCGCGGACCGAGCAGCGAGGTCTGGTTCGACCGCTGGATCCGCGCGCTGTCCGCCGCGGGCGTCACGCTGGCGTGGAACCAGCCGCTCGAGCGGCTCGAGTTCGACGGAGGCCGGATCGTGGCGGCCCGCCTGGCGTCGGGCGCGGTCGTCACCGCCGACGACTACGTGCTGGCGGTGAATCCCTACGCCGCCGCAGGCATCCTGGCGCGGACTCCGGCGCTGGCCGCCCTGCCCGAATTGTGCCGTTTCCAGCCGCTGGTGCAGGACGATCCGCACGTGCAGGTTTCGTTCCGGATCGGGTTCGCGGAGCCCGTCCGGTGGCCGCGCCCCCGGACCGCGGTGGTCGTGGCCGACTCGGAGTTCAACCTCACGCTGTTCGCCCAGGAGCAGGCCTGGCGGAGCGACGTGCCGCTCGGCCCCGGCATTCGTTCGCTGTGGACCGGCACCAGTTGCGCCGGCACCGTGCCGGGACGGCTCTTCGGCCTGCCGGTCACCCGCTGCACGAAAGAACAGTTCATCGCCGAGGTGAAGGCGCAGCTCCTCGCCTGCGGTGCGCTCGACGGGATGGTGCGCGCCGCCAACGGCGGCCGGTCGCTGGCGGATTTCGTCCTGGTCGCGTTCGAGGTCTGGCCGGAATGGATCTTCTCCCCCCAAGGCATCACGGGGCCGCAGCCGAAGTGGGTCACCTCCACCCGCACCCAACCCCACCAGCCTCGCCAGCAGACGCCCGTGCCCAATCTCATGCTCGCCGGCGCGCACACGCGCACGGAGGCCGACGTGTGGAGCATCGAAGGCGCCGTGGAAAGCGGCCGGCGAGCGGCGCGGCTGATCGACGGGCGCGTCACGGTCATCGGACAATATCGACCGCGCAGCCTCCGCCTGCTCGGCGCGCTCGACAACGTCCTCTTCCGGCGCGGCCTCCCCCACCTGCTCGACGTGCTCCTCTGGATCGCGGCCTTCGGGGCGATCGTGGCGGTGATCGCGGTGATGGCCGGGATCGCCCGGGGCTGGCGGGATTGAAAAGGGGAATCGCCGGAAGCATCGACGGCACGGCGGCGGCGAGGGAGCGCCTTGCTCGGTTGGAACGATCCCGTTGGTGGAGCCGCCTGTCCCCAGGCGGCTGACGTTCGGCGGACCCGGTCCGCAGCGGCTTGAGGACAAGCCGCTCCACCTTCAAATACGGTCGTTCTTTCTGGTGACTCGACGGCCACCGGCGCGGCTCCGGCTCAAGCGAGGATGTCTTTCACCACGGTGCCGTGCACGTCGGTGAGCCGGAAGTTCCGGCCCTGGAACCGGTACGTGAGCCGCTCATGGTGAATGCCGAGCTGGTGCAGGATGGTCGCCTGGAGGTCGTGGATGTGGACGGGCTTGTCGACGACGTTGAAGCCGAACTCGTCGGTCGCGCCGTACGCCAGGCCGGCCTTCACGCCCGCCCCCGCGAGCCAGAGCGAGAACGCCCGGCCGTGGTGATCGCGCCCGTATTTCTCGCGGTTCGCCGCACCCTGCGCGTAGGGCGTGCGGCCGAATTCGCCGCCCCAGATCACCAGCGTGTCGTCGAGCAGCCCGCGCTGTTTCAGGTCGCGCACGAGCGCCGCGCTGGGCTGGTCGACGTCGCGCGCCATCGTGGGCAGCTCGTCATGCAGCCCGCTGTGGTGGTCCCAATCGCGGTGATAGAGCTGGATGAAACGCACTCCGCGCTCGGCGAGCCGCCGCGCGAGCAGGCAGTTGCGGGCAAACGACCCCGGCGCGTGCACGTTGGGCCCGTAGCTCTCGAGGACCGCCGGCGATTCGCCCTTGAGCTCCATCAACTCCGGCACGCTCGCCTGCATGCGGAACGCCATTTCGAACTGCGCGATCCGCGTCTCCACCTCGGGATCGCCGCTCCGGGCGAGCTGCAAGCGGTTGAGCTCGGCGGTCGCGTCGAGCATGAGGCGACGCCGTTCGCGCGTGATGCCCGGCGCGTCGTTGAGGTAGAGCACCGGCTCGCCCGCGCTGCGGAACTGGACGCCCTGGTGGGCGCTCGGCAGGAAGCCGCTGCCCCATAGCCGCGCGAGCAGGCCCTGGCCGGGCCGCTTGGCGTTGACGGAGACCAGCACGACGAACGACGGGAGGTTCTCGTTGAGCCGGCCAAGGCCGTAGTCGATCCACGAGCCGAGGCTCGGCCGCCCGGGCTGCTGGCTGCCGGTCTGGAAGAAGGTGATCGCCGGATCGTGGTTGATCGCCTCGGTGTGCATCGAGCGGATCACGCAGATCTCGTCCGCGATCCCGCGTGTGTGGGGCAGCAGGTCCCCCACCATCAGCCCGCTCCGTCCGCCAGGCTGGAAGCCGAATTTGCTCGGCTGGAGCACGAGGCGCGACTGCGACGCCACCATGCCTGTGATCCGCTGTCCCTGCCGGACCGAATCGGGCAGGTCCTCGTTGAAGCGTTCGCTGAGCAGCGGCTTCGGGTCGAAGAGTTCCAGGTGCGACGGGCCGCCGGACTGGAACAGGCAGATGACCCGCTTCGCCTTCGCCGGGAAATGCGGGAGGCCCGGGAGGCCGCCGGCCCCGGGGCCGAGCGCTGCCGGTGCCGCTCCCACCGCCTCGGCGGCAAACATCCGCGCCAGCGCCGCCGTACCGAGACCGAGCCCGCACTGCGCGAGGAATTCGCGGCGCGAGCGCACGTGGCGGTAGTGATGGCAGCTCATGGATGTCGTCGGGGGACGTGCGGTTCAGTTCTTCGAGATCACCTCGTCGAGCGAAAGGATGACGTTGGCCAGTGCCGTAGCCGCGGCGAGCTCGGGCTCGGGCACACTGCCGTCGGCCGGCGCCTCGCCCACCCCCAGGAACCGGCGGGCCGCGGCGGCATCGGCGGCAAATTCCTGCCGCAGGCCCTGCCAGGTGCGGACCAGCACGGCCGCCTCGGCGGCCGAGGGCCTGCGACCGGTCGCGGCCTGGAACGCCCAACCCACCCGCCCCGCCTCGTCGCCGGGAGCTTCGCGCAGCAGGCGCGTGCCGAAGCGGCGCGCCGCCTCCACGAGTCCGGGCTCGTTCCAGAGGATCAGCGCCTGGAGCGGGGTGTTCGTGCGCGAGCGGCGCACGCTGCAGAACTCCCGGTCCGGCGCGTCGAACGTGGTCATCGCCGGATGCGGCATCGTGCGCTTCCAGAACGTGTACAGGCTGCGCCGGTGGAGGTCCGCGCCGGTGGCCACCGGCCAGGTCGTGCCGGGATACGCGGCGCCGACCACGATGCCCTCGTACAGCTTGTCCGGCTGATACGGATACACGCTGGGGCCTCCGATCCGAGGGACGAGCAGGCCGGCCAGCGCGAGCGCCTGGTCGCGGATCGTCTCCGCCGGCAAGCGGAGGCGCGGTCCGCGCGCCAGCAGCCGGTTCTCCGGATCGCGTGCGTGGAGCTCCGGTGCGGCGGCCGAGTCCTGCCGGTAGGTCGCCGACAGCACGATCTGTCGCACCAGCCCCTTCACGTCCCACCCGCTCTCGACGAACTCGCGCGCCAGCCAGTCGAGCAGCTCGGGATGACTCGGCCATTCGCTCTGCGAGCCGAAGTCCTCGAGGGTCTTCACGATGCCGGTGCCGAAGAACTGCGCCCAGAAGCGGTTCACGACCACGCGGGCGGTGAGCGGGTGGCGCGGGTCGGTGAGCCAGCGGGCAAGACCCAGCCGGTTACGCGGCGCCCCCTCGGGCCAGGGCGTCTGCAGCACCTCCGGCACGCCGGGCTCGACGCGCTCGCCGTGCGCATCGTACTGCCCGCGCTGCAGCACGTACGTCGGCCGCGGCGTTTCGTTCTCCTGCAGCACCATCACCGTCGGCAGGCTCCGCTCCAGCGCCAGCCGGGCGGCCCACTGCGCCTCGCGTCGCTGCCAGCGCTCCGCCGTCGACGGCTGCTCCGCCAACGCGGCGTCGCGCACCCACACCTGTTCGCGGGGAGTCACCGGGTCCTGCGCCAGCGCACGCGCTTGGAAGAGGGCGCGCACCGCCTCGGGCGAGAATTTCCGCGGGTGGCTTCGAGCGTCATCCAGCGTCCCGGAAAACGTCGCGGCGTCCGGCGAGCCGTCCGTGCCGACGAGATAATCGCGCCGCGGACCCTCGCCGTTCATGCCGTCGTAGCGCACGTCGGACGGCACCTCGCGTCCATCGACGAAGAATCGCACGTCGGCCGCGCGGTTGCCGCCGGTCATCACGATCGCGACCTGGCGCCACTCCTCCGGTGCGATCCGGGCGCCGCGGGTGCGCACGATCAGCGCGTACACCGGCAGCTTGGCCGCCCAGCGCAGCTCGATCTCGCCGTCCACCAGCCGCAGCTCCCGGCCGCGACCGTAGCCGGACCCCGCCGGGCTCCCCGAATAATCGATCGACGAAAACAGCGCGACGTCCCGGGGGTTGGCCGTTTCGGCGCGCAGCCAGAACGCCACGGTGAGACCGTCCTTGTGCGCGAAATCGATCGCCGCGGCGGGAATCTGCTTCGCCATGGCGACCCGTGCGCCGGGCTCCTCCGGAGCGCGACCGGCCGCGGGCGGAGCGGCCGCCGCCCCCGGGGCGCCGGCCGGTTTCCCCGGCACGGCGGCCAGGAGCATGACCGCACCCTTCTCCGCGGCGACGGCGGCGCGGGCCGCCTGCGCCTGCTCCTCGCGGCGGCGACGGGCCGCGTCGTCGTACTTCCACGCGACGGCCTCGGCCTCCAGCGCGGCGTCGAGCGCGTCGACCTGCTCCGCGAGCCGGGCAAGTTCAGCCTGCTGCTCCCGGGTCGGGGCGGGCATGAGCGGCACCGCGTTGGCCACGCGGCCATCCTCGCCGTGCTCGGGCACCTGGTTGAAGAAGGCGAACAACCGGTAGTAGTCGCGCTGCGAGATAGCGTCGAACTTGTGATCGTGGCAGCGCGCGCACTCCATCGTCAGCCCGAGCCAGGCGGTGCTCAGCGTGCGCACGCGGTCCGCGACGTACTCGACGCGGTATTCCTCGTCGATGATCCCGCCTTCGCTGTTGATGACGTGGTTGCGACCGAAGCCGGTCGCGATCCGCTGCTCCACGGTGGCGCGGGGCAGCAGGTCGCCCGCGATCTGCTCGGTGATGAACCGGTCGTACGGCAGGTTGGCGTTGAACGCCTCGATCACCCAGTCGCGCCAGCGCCACATGCTGCGCGCGGAATCGTTGTTGAAGCCGTGGGTGTCGGCGTAACGGGCGGCGTCGAGCCAGTCCTGCGCCATCCGCTCGCCGTAGTGCGCGGACGCGAGCAGCCGGTCCACCGCGGCGGCGTAGGCCCCTTCGCCGCGACGGGCGGCGTCGGCTTCGAACCGCTCGAGTTCCGCGACGGTCGGCGGCAGGCCGGTGAGATCGAGGCTGGCCCGGCGCAGCCAGACGCCGGGCGCCGCCGGCGGGGATGGCCGGAGCCCTTCGCGGGCGATCCGCTCGCGCACGAACACGTCGATGGTCCCGGACGTTCCCTTGGAGGCCGACGAACCCGCGTCAGACGCGGCGGGGACGTCCGGCCGCGCCGGAGCCTGGAACGCCCAGTGGCCCTCGTACGGGGCGCCCTCGGCCACCCAGCGCGTGAGCACCTCCACCTGCGCGGGCGTCAGCGCCTTGTGCGACTCGGGCGGCGGCATCACGTCCGACGGCTCCCGGGCGCCGATCCGCCGGATCAGTTCGCTGGCCTCGGGCCGGCCGGGCACGATCGCGGCGATGCCGTCGCGCTCCGCCACGGCGCTGTCGCGGACATCGAGCCGGAGCTTCGCCTCGCGCCGCGAGGCATCCTGCCCGTGGCAGTAGAAACAGTTTTCCGACAGGATCGGCCGGACGTCGCGATTGAACGCGACCGGCGCGGCAAGCCCCTCGCCCACGGTCAGCACGACGGCGCACAGGCCGGCCAGGCGTGGCCAGGGCGCAGACGGAGATCGCGGGGTCTTCGACACGGGGAGCAGTGTCGCACAGTTCGGGGAAACCGGCTTTGACGCCCGCTGCGAACTTTTGTAATTAAACGCCATGCGCGCTTCGCCCGGTTCGCGGCCGGAATTCGATCCCGCGGGCTTCTTCCGCCAGGCGGCCAACCCGGTCGTCTTCGCCGAGCTCTTCGACGTGCTGCCGAACATCTTCCTCTTCATCAAGGACCGGCAGCACCGTTATGTGAAGGTCAATCGCGCCCTCGCCGGAGTTCACGGCTGCAGCGGGGAGGCGGGCATGCTCGGCCGCACGGATTTCGACTTCAACCCGCCAACCCTGGCGGCGCAGTACGTGGATGAGGATCGCCGGGTGATGGCCTCGCGCCGGCCGCTGGTCGACCAGGTGTGGCTCGTGCGGAGCGCCGATGGCATGCCGCGTTGGTATGTATCGAGCAAGTTTCCCGTGCTCGGACCGCGGGGCGAAGTGATCGGGCTGGCTGGCGTGATGCGGCTTTACGACCACGCCGGCACGGCACCGGGCGCTTACCGGCGCCTGACGCGCGCATGCGAGTACGTGCTCGCGAATTACGCGCAGCCGATCGCGGTCGCGGACCTCGCCAGCCGCGCGCACCTCTCCGCAAGCCAGCTCCAGCGGGAGTTTCGCCGGCTGTTCGGCATGAATCCCGGGGAATACATCCTGCGCGTCCGGCTGCTGATGGCGCGCCGCGAGCTCGAGGAAAGCAACGCCCCCGTCGGCCAGATCGCCCTCGACTGCGGCTTCTACGACCAGAGCCACTTCACGCGCGCCTTTCGCGCGGCCAACGGCCTCAGCCCGCGGGAGCACCGGCGCCGGTTCGCGCCAGGGCAGATCCAGCAGGCCGGCCCTTGAGCTGGCCAGAATGAGGCCAGCCTGCTGCACGGTGAGCCGTGGTAAACGCGTTCTGGCGTGGGCCGGCCCGGACGCCGGATTCCTCAATATAACATGTAACAGGCAGACCCCATCCGACCACGGCGGAGAAACGCCGCCCCGTTGACCGCGCGCCCGCGTCGACCGGCCGCGCGTCCTCCCCGATCGTTGCGTCAGAAATTTTCACGGAGCGGGTGTAGGGAAAGTCTTCTGCCGGGCGACTCATTTCCCAGTCCAGGGAGCTTCCCTTCCCGCCGAGGGCGGCCCACGTGCGCGCCCGACCACGCCTGCGCCGGAAAGTCCGCCCCGAAAGGCACGCCGCGCGCGCGTCCCCGGGTTGCAAGTCCGGGCAACGCGGCGCTTCTTTTCGCCCGTGAAAACTCGAAATCCCGTTGGCTGGTTTGAGATCTACGTGCAGGACCTGAATCGCGCCCGCGCGTTTTACGAAGGGACGTTCGGCGTGAAGCTCGAGGCGCTTCCTTCCCCTGACATCCAGATGCTGGCGTTCCCCATGCAGCCGGATCTGCCCGGCTGCTGCGGTGCGCTGGTGAAATACGAGCACAAGGGTCCCGGCGACGGCGGCACGCTCATCTATTTTTCCTGCGAGGACTGCGCCACCGAAGCCGCACGCGCGCAGCAGCACGGGGGCAAGGTCGTGAAGGGCAAGTTCCCCATCGGGCAGTACGGGTTCATCGCCATGGTGCTCGACCCCGAGGGCAACATGATCGGCCTGCACTCAAACAAGTGACCTGGGCGCACGCCCTTCCCGGAGGGCGGCTTGCCCCGACCACGGCGCCACGGCGACCAGGCAACGGAGCCGGGGGCGCCCCGGCGTGGCGCTGACGAAGTCCCACGAACCCGGATAGAACCAGGTGGAGCCGCCTGTCCCCAGGCGGCTGACGTTCGGCCGACCCGTCCGCAGCGGCGTGAGGACGCGCCGCTCCACCGTGCGGAGAGAGAAGCTGAACACCTCAGGCCTCACCCCCACCTTCAGTCTCAGGACGGGTGGGAGGTTTGGCTTCACCGGGCCGACTCCAAACCCGGCGCGGAGGAGAAAAACTCCCGCGACAGTTGCAAGTGTTCACCTGAACACCATGCTGCGGGCATGGACGTTGTCCGGAAGCTTCAGATCCTCGCGGACGCGGCCAAGTACGATGCCTCCTGCGCCAGCAGCGGCACGACCCGGCGTGATTCCCGCTCGGGCGGTGGCCTCGGCTCCACGACCGGCAACGGTATCTGCCACAGCTATACGCCCGACGGTCGCTGCATCTCCCTGCTGAAGATCCTGCTGACCAACCACTGCTCGTACGACTGTCTCTACTGCGTGAATCGCGTTTCGAGCGCGGTGCCGCGAGCGCGCTTCACGGTGGAGGAAGTGGTCCGGCTCACCCTGGATTTTTACCGCCGCAACTACATCGAGGGCCTCTTCCTGAGCTCGGGCATCATTTCCAGTCCCGACTACACGATGGAGCAGGTCGTGGCCGTGGCGCGCACGCTGCGAGTCGATCACGGGTTCAAGGGCTACCTCCACTTGAAGACGATCCCCGAGGCGAGCCAGGCCTTGATCGACGAGGCGGGACGATGGGCGGATCGCATCAGCATCAACCTCGAGCTGCCGACCGCCGCGGACCTGCAGCAGCTCGCGCCGGAAAAGAACGGCGCCCGCATCGAGACGGCCATGGACGCGATCCGCCTCCGGATCCAGGAATCCACCGTGCAGCGCGCGAAAAGCCCGAAGGCTCCCGTCTTCGCTCCCGCCGGACAGAGCACGCAGATGATCGTCGGCGCGACCGAGGCGACTGACGCCACCTTCCTCGCCCGCGCGTCACATCTCTACACCCGTCGCGGCCTGCGTCGCGTTTACTATTCCGCGTTCAGTCCCATCCCCGATGCGTCGCGCAAACTGCCGCTGGTCGCGCCGCCGTTGCTGCGGGAGCACCGGCTCTACCAAGCGGACTGGCTCCTGCGCTTCTACGAGTTCAACGTGGAGGAACTCGCGGACGCGCGACGCCCCAATCTCGACCTCGCCCTCGATCCGAAGCTGAGCTGGGCATTGCGGCACCGGGACCGCTTCCCGGTGAACGTGAATCGTGCCTCCCGCTTCGAACTGCTGCGCGTGCCGGGCTTCGGCGTCAAGACGGTGGATCGCCTCCTCCAGGCGCGTCGCTGGCACCGCATCCGACTGGCGGACCTGACGCGCCTCAAGGTCTCGCTGCAGACCGTGATGCCGTTCATCGAAACCGTCGATCACACGCCCACCGGCCACGGTCTCGACGACGACAATCTCCGCGCCCGTTTCGCACCGCCCGCGGAGCAGCTCGATTTGTTCGCGCCAGCAGGTGCATCCGTTTCAAACCCGGCGTAACGATGCCGGCGTTCTCGTTTGACGGCACGTTTGCCGATTGGAAACGCGCGGCCCGGAGGGCGTTGGCCGAGTCTTGTCCCCCCCAGGCCGCGCGCTGGACGAATGCCCGCGCCGGACAGGTCGAGCTGGAGCTCGCCGAATCACCGGCACCGTATGGATGGGAGAGCGAGCCCCCGGCGCGAGTCCGGGTGCCCCGCGCGTTCCTTACCCTCGCGCAGGAAGCCGCCTGTCACTCCGATCCCACCCGGTGGGACCTGCTGTACCGCATGCTCTGGCGGCTCGGGCACGGCGAACCTCACCTGCTCGAGGTCACGGTCGACGCGGACGTCACGGCACTGCGCGCGTTGGCCAAGGCCGTGCACCGCGACGTCCACAAGATGCACGCGTTCGTGCGCTTTCGTGAAATCCCGACCGCCGCCGGCTCCTGGTTCGTCTCGTGGTTCGAGCCCAGGCATCACATCGTGGAGGCCGCGGCACCGTTTTTCGTGAAACGTTTCGCCGCCATGCGCTGGTCCATCCTCACCCCTGAACGCTGCGCGCATTGGGATGGTCGGACGTTGACGTTTGCGGCCGGCGCCACGCGCGACGCCGCGCCGCCCGAGGATGCGGCGGAGGATCTGTGGCGCGCGTATTACGCGAGCATCTTCAACCCGGCCCGGCTCAAGGTCGCCACGATGGCCTCACAGATGCCCCGTCACTATTGGGCCAACCTGCCCGAGGCTCGGCTCATTCCGGACCTGATCGCGAGCGCGCAGCCGCGGACGGAGACCATGGTCGAAACGAGCGACCGCCACCGGGAGCGCGACTCGGATTTTGGGACGGCGTCCGTTCCAGGCTCGCGGGATCTGTCCGTGTTGCGGTCCGCGGCCGCGACCTGCCGCAGCTGCCCGCTCTGGCGCAACGCCTCGTGCACCGTATTCGGCGAAGGCGGGCCGGGCGCGCGCGTGGTCGTAGTGGGCGAGCAGCCGGGCGATCAGGAAGATCGCGCCGGCCGACCTTTCGTGGGCCCCGCCGGTCAGCTGTTCGACCGCGCCCTTCAGGCCGCGGGCATCGACCGTGCGCAGCTCTACGTCACGAACGCGGTGAAACATTTCAAATGGGAACCCCGCGGCAAACGCCGCCTGCACCAGAAACCCAACGCGCGCGAGATCGCCGCCTGCCGCCCCTGGCTCGCCGCCGAGCTGCAGGCGATCCAGCCCGACGTCATCGTCTGCCTCGGCGGCACCGCCGCGCGGTCCGTCCTCCAATCCTCCGTCCGGGTGCTGGAAACGCGTGGACGCTGGCACCCGACCGACTTCGGCGCGCCCGCGCTGATCACGGTTCACCCGTCGTCCCTGCTGCGACTGCCCCCGGGAGAGGATCCGAAAGCGGCGTTCGACCAGTTTGTCGCGGATCTGCGACGCGTTTCCGCGCGGATGATGGGTTTCGCGCAGGGCGAAGGGGGCGCCTTGATTCGC
The DNA here is from genome assembly GCA_937952235.1 of uncultured Opitutia bacterium. Taxonomy (GTDB): domain Bacteria; phylum Verrucomicrobiota; class Verrucomicrobiia; order Opitutales; family Opitutaceae; genus ER46. The sequence goes on from CALFZM010000030.1 coordinate 17,062, forward strand.
GACGACATCTGACTGCGGGTGAAAAGCCGAACACCTCGGGCTTCACCTTCCGTCTCAGGTCCGGTCGGAACGATTCAAAAGGGTGAAGGAGGCCTGAAGTGTTGGCAAAACTCCCGCGCCGGATTCGTCAATATAACATGTAACAGGCAGACCCCATCCGACAGCCCTGCTCTAGCAAGTCCAGCACTCTCTCATTCGCTGAGATAACCTAGGTTCGTCAGCTCATGTCGGGTGATCCAAGGCACTGATTCGCTGGCCCATGGGTGGATTTTTAGCCACCGGATTGCCTCGGCACTGCTGAGGTTTGGTCGCGGTGCAAGCGATCCCACCTCGATCGCGCTAGTGCGCGTAAAACCCAGGGCGATCAGGGAGACCGTCGTATCCGAGCAAGCGCCTAACTCAAGATATAGCGGGATCGCTGGGATTTGCGCAATGTAGTTAGTATTGCCGGTATGCTCCAAGGCGACGCGGAGGACGTCTATGTAACACCGCATGCATTTCACGTAGCGGAAGCGGAGATCATTCTCGATATTCTCGAACACCTCGCGGATCACGGCCCCCACCTTCGGTTTGCCACGCTTTAGCCTCTTCTTTTTTTGCTCATACTGCCGGGCAATTAGTTCCCGGAACGACTTTCCCCGCATCCAGTCTACCGCGAGCCCGCAGAAGAATGTATGGGACTTGTCGGACTTTGGGAGCTTCTCAAAGACGGTGTGGATGCGCTTGAATATCCGAAGCAAGTTTAAGGAGACATCCTTTGGATGGTTCAGCGGATGGAGCGGGATGGTGACGGTAACGCCCTTCTCTCTTATCTTAGGACCATGCGCTTTAAGTCAATCGGGCCACGAGTTGCCATCGCTCCGTCGCTGTGACGCAGGTGTATCTCCCGACCGCACGCGCTCGCGTGGAATTGCTCTTTCTCAAAACCGAATGGACGCGCCGGCATCCGCGTCGCGCCGAAACTGCCGCGTAAGCGGACGTAGTTGTCACCCATGCGCGCTCGTTTCCGAGGGCGCGAATTCCCGCTTTTCGCTGGAAGGGTAAATTGATGAATTCGCCAACGAGGTCTGCGACTTTGTGGACGGGTTGTGCCCTCGCAGGAATACCACTCTTTCGCCGATTTCGATCTTGATCAGCTCAGGCTCAAGGTGATCCCACCGGGCTTCGACGTAATTCACCCACGACACATTGCGACGCTCCTCCACGCCGTCATCGAACGTGACATGGCTCGGATGCGCCATCGTGTCGAAGTACAGCTTCGGCTTCCGCAGTGGCACGCGTTCCATCACGCCTCCCTCCGGTTACCGGACTCCGACTGGGCGCGCCTCAGTCTCTCCATCGTGTGCCGCCAGACGTACCGAGCCTTAGCGGCGAAACTCTGCCGAGCGCGAGCTTCCTGGGCGTGGCTGTACTCTAGTCCGTGCCGCTGCATGAACTCCGTCGCGAGTCCGCGGCCCGGATCGGGTCGCGCCAGTCGGCGAAGGATCTCCTCCTTGTTCGAGAGATAGATCGCATGGGCTCCACGGTAGCCGCAGAGCGCACCAATGAGGTGTAAAGGTAGCTTGACATGTGACAAGTAAGCTTTACATCGGGGCGCGTGAACAAACCCAACCTCATGGAGTCCGTCCAGCCGGGCTCATCACAATATTCGCCCCAGACCAGTTGGAAATTGCATGGCTGGTTGGTCGTGACGGCGCTGCTGGAAATCGTGAGCGATTATGTTCTTCGCCACAACCCGGGTTGGAGCGAGTTACTTCGCGCCGGGTGCGCCCTGAGTCCACTGCTGCCGTGCGTGATGTGGGTGCGGACTTGGGCGAGGTTCGTTGGTGGCCTGGATGAACTGCAACGGCGCATTCAGATTGAATCACGGCTTGTGGGGTGTATCGGCGCGTTGCTGGCAATCCTCGCGATCAACGCCCTGAACATGCACGGGATCGCGCTGCCGAAGTTTTTCGCGCGTGGTTTGAGTTTCATGCCAGCGATCATCCTGGCCGGAATCATCTGGCGGATTGCCAGTGCTGTCATCAATCGGCGCTACCAATGAAGAATCGCGTGCGAGAATTGCGGACGGCGAAAAACTGGTCGCAGGGGGAGTTGGCCGACAGGCTCGCGGTGTCGCGTCAGACCATCAACGCGATCGAGACGCAGAAATACGATCCCAGCCTCCCGCTGGCGCTGAAGATCGGCCGCCTGTTCAAGAAGCCGGTCGAAGAAATCTTCGAGACGGACGAATAGGTGGAGGGTCTCGAGATCGGCGCGTCGGTCGACCTGGTCGGTGGCCGTCGTCTTGGCGTCTGTCGACCCCAAGATTCAGCGGATGGCCGCTTCATACATCCCGCTCGAAACAGTCCGAGGGCTCAATCGCGGGCCGCTCGTTCCTCACGTTGGTGCTTACATCGAACGTGCCCGCTCCGAGGGTTACCCGCCGAAGACGGTGCTCGTTCATGTGCAGCTCACCGCCAGCCTCAATCGGTACCGCGGCCTGGTCCACCGCGATTGGTCGCCGGTTGTGCCGCACGGTGCCAAGTGGGCGCTCGCGGGACTACCGAGACATCTTCCGCCGGGCGCCGCGGCCAAGGTATTGGCGGCGTGCGATCGGAACCGTGCGCGAGGCCGACGCGACTACGCGATTTTATTGCTGCTCTCCCGACTTGGCCTGCGGGGCGGAGAAGTGCTCCACTTGACGCTCGACGACATCGATTGGGAGCGTGGCCAGATCCTCGTGCGATTGAGGAAAGGACCGGGGCCAGCGCGCATGCCGCTGCCGCCCGACGTGGGACGTGCGGTTGCCTTTTATCTGCGGAGAGACCGCCCGCGGGGTGGGAGCCGGCGCGTCTTCCTGCGAGTCATCGCTCCCTATGAACCACTGAGCCGCACAGCCGTCCTGTCGGTGATGGTCGCACGCTATATGCGGTTAGCCGGCATCGGAGCGGTGCGCCACGGGGCCCACGTGTTCAGCTGCGGCCATGGGGTCTGCCTGTTACATGTTAGCCAACCGTTACTAAGGTGAACGAAACAAAGGGGGGCGGGCCGCTTGATGCTACGTTTACACTGAGTTGGCAGCAGGAAACTAGCGACCAGCGGTCAATCGGCCAGCCCTCGCGGCAAAAGCCGAACACCTCAGGCCTCACCCTCACCTTCAGTCTCAGGACCGGTGGGAAACGGTTCATAATGGTGAAGGGTGAGGCTTGAGGTGTTGCGCTCGCGCTACCAGCTCCTCTTCCGCCGATGGATAACGACCCCAATTGCCAGGCACGCTGCAAACATCGCCATCGTGGCCCCTGAATCGTCGATCCTGTAAGAATAGGTGATCGTTCCGTCTATCGTGCCGCTGATCGAGATGCCTCCGTAGCGCCCGTAACCCCCACTGCCAGTATTGATATGGGCGATCGCGAATGCGGGGTCGGAAAAGCGCATGAGTTCCGCGGGGTCAGTCATGGTGTCGGTGACCGTGACCACATGCGTGGCGGTATGAGAAATGAGTCCACCCGGCTGAACCAACAAAGGATCCCCGTAGGATACATCGGATCCAGAGGGGCCCAACCCGAGCGAGGGCCACGCGTGGGCCGAAACTTCCAACCGCGTATAGGGAGTAAATACTCTCGGCTGATTCGGGTAGGGAGGGATGCCTGGCTCCGGGTACCAGTGCAGGTCCGCGGCGCTTACGGTCATGGTAACCGTCGCCGCGAAAGTCACGCTCTCGAGTGTGCCGACGACTGGATCAAACGGAACGAAGTTCCAGTAAGCCCCAGCACTGACAGAGCTCACACCGACGACGTGACGCGAAACGTCGAAGTGGGCCGACTGGCTGATCGTCAGGACCGTGGCGCCGAGGCGCGGAAGCAGACAGGCGAGGGTGAGTGCGGCGAGGCCGCGTAGCAGAGCGCGATTCATGGGGTAGGCGGATGATCGCACCCGACGGTGTCTGCGGCAGCCGCTTCGTCAAACCACCCATTTCGTGGGGACATCCGGACCTTTACTGACACCGATTGGGCGGGTCTACCGGACCCATCTCAAACACTCCGCTGGGTTGCGCGCCTCGCGCCGGGCGTAAACCTTGGCATCCCCCCGGAGCCCGGCAAACCGGGTCAGGCCAGTGCAGGGTGCAGTCGCTGGCATCGTCTGACTTTGGAAGCGAACCGCAGGGCAGGCCACCAGGGCCAGGGTGACTCGTGCGCTTGTCCTCCATCGGCCGTGTCCTCTCTCCGCCGCCCTGCGCATTCATGCGTATTCCGCGCCAACCGGTGACGCGGTATCATCAAGCGGGCGTAACACCTCAGGCCACACCCTTCACCACCTTAAACCGTTTCCCTCCCGTCCTGAGAGTGAAGGTGAGAGTGAGGAGCGGGCTGGGCCGCCGGGGAAGTGGCGGGAGCGGATGGCGGGGACGCGGGCTCGGCCTGGGTTTCGCTGAACAGCTGGATGTAGGACTCGTAGCGAAACAGACGATTCCGGCGGTAGCCGGTGATCTCGCGCAGGATGCCGAGGGTGGCGAGGCGGTTGACGACGTTACTCGCCGCAGGATAGGTGGTGCCGAGGAGAGTCTGGATGTCCGCCACCGAGACGATGGGACGCTCGTAGAGGTGTTCGAGCACGCGGTGGCCATTGGCGGCGGCGCGGGCCAGATGCGTCGTAACGGCGGCCCGATGCTCCTCGCGCAACGCGAGGATGCGCCGGGCAGTATCGGTGGCCTGGGCGCTGACCTCGATTACGCCGCGCAGAAAGAAGGTGAGCCAGCGCTCCCATTCGCCGCTATCGCGCACGGCCTGTAGGTGGTCGTAGTAGGCCGCGCGGTGCTTCTTGAAATAATGGGAGAGGTAGAGAACGGGTTTTTGCAGAATGCCACGCTCGCAGAGGTAGAAGGTGATGAGCAGGCGGCCGACGCGACCGTTGCCGTCGAGAAACGGGTGGATGGTCTCGAACTGCACGTGGGCGAGACCGATTTGAAGCAAGGCGGGCAAATCAGTAGGCGCGTGGAGAAATCGCTCCAGTTCGCCGAGAGCCGCGGGAACCTCCTCGGGCGGGGGCGGCACGAATGCGGCATCCATCAGCATGGAACCGCCGGGGCCGATCCAGTTTTGGGAGCGACGAAGTTCGCCGGGAGTGAGCTGTGAACCACGGACTCCGCGCAGCAGCTCGGCGTGAATCTCGCGAATCAAGCGGACGGAAAGCGGGAGCGTGTGAAGCTGGTCAAGGCCATGGTTCATGGCCCGCACATAGTTCACGACCTCATCCACATCCTTGGGCTGGTCGGAAGAAAGAACGTGAGCCTCGGCCGCGAGCAGGTCGTTGAGCGAACTCTGCGTGCCCTCGATCTGACTGGAGAGCACGGCCTCCTTGCGGACGTACATGAAGACGAAGAGGTCCGGATTGGGCAGCGTCTGAATCGAGCCGTCGAGGCGGCCCAAAGCGCGGTCGGCTTCAGAGAGCAGGCGCTGGATTTCACCGGTCAGTTGAACCGGGGGCACCGGGGGCAAGGGCTCGGGGATAAAAGCGCGATAGCCAGCGGGTTGCCGGATGTAGCGGCCGGCGCGGGGCGGAGTGTCCGCGTCAGAGTTGTTAGCCTGATCGGGCATTCGCGCGAACCTTTAATATGGGTGAAAGACAGAGTCCATATTAAAGGCTTGGCGAAATAAGCGCGATTTTTCGGCAGCGTCTTAAAGGCTGCCAGCGATATGCACGCGAACGGTCGCCATGTGAAACGCGAGCGCGTGATAGGCGGCTCGCCAAGGACTGAAGCTGGTTTTCGAGACGACGGATGGCACCGTTCAGATCAACGCGGCGGTTTAGCTGACGCTCCTTGTTTGCGGTGGCGCAGAGCGGTGTCAGTTCAGCCGAGAGCCGGGCGTGTTCGACGAGGACGGCGCGACGAGCCTCATGGTCGGCGACAGGTTCGACGACGACGTCCGCCCGGCCGGTGATCACGGCGGCGCGTAGCGCAGTGACGAGAGCCAACCATCCATGCTAGCGAACCGCAGGGCAGGCTACCAGGGCCAGGGTGACCTCGTGCGCTTGTCCCCCATCGGCCGGGTCCTCTCTCCGCCGCCCTGCGCATTCATGCGTATTCCGCGCCAACCGGTGACGCGGTATCATCGGGACCGATGACGCGCCTTCTCCTCCGTCGCCCGCATTTCAGCCTGGTGGTCGCGCTGCTTTCCTTCAGCGGCCTCACGTGCTCCGCCATCGACTATATCCGGACCCCGGAATTCATCGCCGATCCTGCGCCGCACCTGGCATTGGACGCGATCAAGTCCCTGCGGGTCACGGATACGCTGTTGGTTCCCACGCTGAACTTGCGCGTGGCCGTCCAGGGAAGCGTGTTCGCCGCCAAGGGCATCGGCGGAAGCACCGCCTCGGCCAAGGGCTCTTTCGTGGTGCTGGGCCACGAGAAGGCGGCGCTCAATGCCCTGGCCGCGCAGCTCTATGCCGACTTCGTGCAGAAGCTGAAGGACGCGGGCTGGAAGGTCCTCACGTATGACGATATCAAGGACGAACCGGAGGTGGTGCAACTCGCGCGCCGCTCGGGCGATGGTCCGCTGGCGCTTCCCACCGAGAAGTCGCAGGACGGCCGCACGTCGTTTGTCGTGGCCACGCCCACCGAGGCCCAGAATTTCAAGGCGGCCATGCAGGGCCTGCACTGGACCTTTCGCGGCGTGGGCCAGAAGCGTAACGCGACTATCCTGATCCCGCATCTGGACGTCTTTTCCCCGCAGCTATGGGGCGAGACCCGCAAAGGGTACAGCAGCGCGTCGGCGAAGGTGAACACGCATCCCGGAATCACGCTCACGTTCGCGATGATCGTGGCGCAGACGCCCAAGGGCGGCGGCGGGATGATCGTGAAGACCAAGTACCCGGTCATCAGCGCGGAGACGGTCGGGACCTTCATCGACGCGAAGGACAAGTCGCCGTCGGCCGCCAACGCCCTCAGCAAAGGCCTCTCGATTCTCGGCGGTGGCGGGTCGATCAGCCGCTCCTCGGCCGCGTACCAGTTCGAGATCGATCCGAAAGCCTACGCCACCGGCGTGCAGGCGAGCAGCGGCACGTTTCTCAACCAAGCCGCCAAGGCGATCGCCGCCGGCAAGCCGTAGTCCTGGATGACGGGATCCTGCGGTGAACCGGCAGATCCACCGTTCCACCGCGGGTTCGCTCGGAATGCGGGATGGCTGAAATCCTCTGCCTCATCCGCGCAATCCGCGGAAGAAAAGGCCCGGCCCAGCTTGAGACGGATTGATGCCGTTGCGGTGGAGCCGCCTGTCCCCAGGCGGCTGACGTGCGATGGACCGGTCCGCAGCAGCTTGAGGACAAGCTGCTCCACCTTTCTGTGCGGCCGTTCTCACGGCTGATTTGAAGGCCAACGGCATGAGTCCGGGTGAGACGAAGCGGCCAGGCAAAGGAGGTCGGGGGCCCGCCGTTCGGGGCTATTCCCCGGCGTCCCCATGGGGATGGGTGGGCCTTCGGCCCATCGCTGCGCGATCGACGCTCCGCGTCGCCCCTTCTCCGCTCGCTTGCGCTCGCTCCGTCGAACCCAGGGGCAGGCGCTCCGCGCCTGTCGCCGTGGCCGCGGCGATTCTCATCCCCGGACTTGGTCCAACAAAAAAGCCCGCATACGCGGGCTGTATCCTTGGCGTCCCCACGGGGATTCGAACCCCGGTTCTCACCGTGAAAGGGTGGTGTCCTGGACCAGGCTAGACGATGGGGACTAACCGTGGAGCCGGGCACGGTACGGGGCGCAAACACCCGCGCAAGGGTAAAGTTCTCCGGCGCCAGCCCGCTCCGGTCGCCCCACCGGAAGGCCGCACTTTCTTCGCGACGTCCACGCCGCCGCGCGGCAAGGATTCCACCTCAATGACGTTCTCCGCCCTCGCCGCCGCCCTGCCGACCCACGCCGTCACGTCCATCGCCCCCCTGCCCTTTCCTCATGTCGCTTCCGGCAAGGTGCGCGAGATCTACGACCTGGGCGACGCCCTCCTGCTCACCGCCACCGACCGGTTGTCGGCCTTCGACGTCGTGCTGCCCGACGGCATCCCCGGCAAGGGCGCCATCCTCACGCAGATCAGTCACTGGTGGTTCGCCCAGACGACCGGCATCATCCGCAACCACCTCCTGCCCGACCAGGCCGGCGAGTTTGCCCGGCGCGGCCTCACCGATCGCGACCTTCAGCTCCGCAGCATGATCGTGCGCAAGCTCAAGACCGTCCCGATCGAATGCGTCGTCCGCGGCTACCTCGTCGGCTCCGGCTGGAGCTCCTACCAGCAGACCGGCACCGTCTGCGGCCTCACCCTGCCGCCGGGCCTCCGCCAGGCCGACCGCCTGCCCCACCCGATCTTCACCCCCACCACCAAGGCCCCCAAGGGCCAGCACGACGCCCCGATCGACGACGCCCAGGGAACCGCCCTCGTCGGCCCGGAACTCTACGGCCAGCTCAAGGCCGCCAGCCTCGCCCTGTATCAATTCGGCCATGACCGCGCGCGGCAGGCCGGCATGATCCTGGCGGACACCAAGTTCGAGTTCGGCACCGACGCCGCCGGCGGGCTCTGGCTGATCGACGAACTGCTCACGCCCGACTCGTCCCGCTACTGGCCCGCCGACCGCTACGCCCCGGACCAGTCGCCGCCAAGCTACGACAAGCAATTCGTCCGCGACCACCTGCTCGCGATCAAGTGGGACCAGAAGCCGCCCGGGCCGCGGCTGCCCGCCGAGGTGATCGCCCGGACGCGCGAGAAGTACCTCGCAGCCTTGCAGAATCTGCTGGCGCTGGGTTGAGGCACGGGTGCGCCAAGGGGGCTGCGAGAGACGCAGGGGCGGACGGGGACGTCGGCGCTCCCGGGGGTGTATCCGTGGCGGGCGGACGGGGTGTTTATTGCATCGCGCTGAGGCGGCGCGGGGGCAGCACGTCGCCGCGCTGGGCGCGGCGCAGCTCGCGGCGCAGCCAGTCGAGCGCGGCATTCACCGCCCGTACCTTCACCGTCGCACGGGGACCGGGGTAACTCAACTTCTTCGACCACACGCCGCCGGGCGAATAGAGGGCCACGAACATCGTGCCGACCGGGTTCCCGCTGTGCGCTCCCGCGGACGCCGCGCCGGCGAAGCCCGTGACGGCGAGGGCGTAGTCGGCACTCAGCGTCTCCGCCGCGCCCGCGGCCATCGCCACGGCGGCCTCGTCGCTGACGGCGCCATGCTGGAGGAGGATGTCCTCGGGCACGTCCAGCAATTGCATCTTCGCATCGTTGGAACAGCACACCACGCCGCCGGCGAAAAACTTGCAGGCGCCGCACACTTCCGTGAACGCGTGCGCGAGCATGCCGCCGGTGGCGGTCTCGACCACGGCGAGCCGCTTCTCCTGTTCGCGCAGGAGCTCGGCACAGACCCGCGCGAGCGAGTCGTGGCCGTAGCAGACAAAATCGTCCCCGAGCAGCCGGGCGCATTCCGCGGCGATCGCCTCGAGCTGGGCGTGGGTGAGCTCGCCGCCGGGCGAACTCACGCGGCAGTCGACCGCGCCCTGGTGCGCACAGAAGGCGACGCTGAGGGCCGGCCCCGCGCGGTCGAAGATCGGCTGAAGTTTGGTTTCGAGGGCCGACTCGCCGATGCCGGCGGTGCGCAATTGCACGTAGGCCTCGCGCTCCAGCAGCAGCCCGCGGGCGGCGAGCCGCGGCACGACCTGCTCGGTGAACATCGGCTGCAACTCGTTGGGCGGCCCGGGCAGCATCACCAGCACCCGGCCGTCCTGCTCGACCCAGAGTCCCGGCGCGGTGCCGTGGGCATTGGGCAGGACCTCGCCCCGCTCGAACACGTAGGCCTGCTTGAGGTTGTTGTCGGTCATCTTCCGGCCCAGCCGGGAGAAACGCTCCTCGATCGACTGCTTGATCCCGGGATCGAACACCAGCTTCTGGCCGAGCATCCCGGCGATGACATCGCGGGTGCGGTCGTCGCAGGTCGGCCCCAGGCCGCCGGTCGTGATCACCACGTCGGCCCGCGCCCAGCTCTCGCGAAACTGCTCCGCGATGGCGTCGGCTTCGTCGGTGATGGTGACGGCGCGCTGCAGCAGCGCGCCGCGCCGCCCGAGCTGCGCCCCGATGAAGGTCAGGTGGCCGTTGGCGGTGAGGCCAAGGAGAAGTTCGTCACCCAGCGTCAAAAGTTCGAAGCGAACCTTGCGAGCGGGCGCTGGGGCGTGGGCGCCTTCGGCGGTGTTGACTGAAACCATACTTGCTGGAGGCGAGATTAGGCGGAATCTGGGAAAATGCCAGAGGCCAGCTAAGGCTGCCCGACAGGTGGTGTCACGAATTCCCATGCAGACAAATTTCGTCATCCGACTTGACGCCGCCGCACCAACGCTTCTGTGGCGGGTCCGCGCGGACCGACGATGAACGAGCACCAGTCCATCAACCTGAAGGAAAAAGTGCGGCAGTTGCCGGACCGGCCGGGCGTGTACCTGATGAAGGACCGGCTCGGCCGGATCGTGTACGTCGGCAAGGCGCGCAGCCTGAAGAAGCGGGTGTCGTCCTATTTCCAACGCGGCCGGGCGCGCGCCGTCGCGCAGCCCAAGATCCGGGCGCTGATCGACCTGATCGCCGACTTCGAGACGATCGAGGTGAAGTCGGAGCCGGAGGCGCTGCTGCTGGAGGGCAAGCTGATCAAGCAGTGGCGCCCGCGCTACAACACCGACTTCACCGACGACAAGCGCTTCCTGCTCGTGCGCGTGGACCTCGGCGAGGAGCTGCCGCGGTTCCGGCTGACGCGGCTGCGCAAGGAGGACCGGTCGAGGTATTTCGGGCCCTTCGCGCACAGCGGGCTGCTGCGCAAGACGCTGGCGCAGATGCGGCGGCAGTTCGGCATCCTGCTCGGTGACAGCACGCCCCAGCGGCAACCCGACGGCACCTGGCGGCTTTACGACGACGTGCGCGAGGAGATCTACGGCACCGAGAACACCGTGACGCCCGAGGCGTACCGGCGGCGGGTCGACGACGCCTGCACCTTCCTCGAGGGCAAGTCCCGCGAGTGGCTGGAAACACTGCGCGGGGAGATGACGGCGGCCGCGGGCCGGCAGGAGTTCGAGAAGGCGGCCGAGTTGCGGGACATCGTCTTCGCGCTGGAGGAGACGCTGCGCAAGACGCGCCGGTTCGAGCGGCTCGATCCCACCCGGCCCCATGGGGACGCGGAGGCGCTCGAGGCGCTGCAGCGGGCCCTGCAGCTCGCCCATCCGCCGCGGACGATGGAGTGCTTCGACATCTCGCACATCTCAGGCACGTTCGTCGTCGCTTCGATGGTGCACTTCGCGGAGGGCCGGCCGGACAAGGACCAGTACCGGCGCTTCCAGATCAAGAGCTTCATCGGCAACGACGATTTCCGCGCGATGGAGGAGGTCGTCGGCCGGCGGTACCGGCGGCTAGCGGAGGAAGGCCGGCCGATGCCGGATCTCGTCGTCATTGATGGCGGCCGCGGCCAGATCGGGGCGGCGCTGAAGGCGTTCGTGGCGCTCGAGCTGCCGCCGCCGCCGCTGATCGGCCTGGCGAAGCAGCACGAGACCGTGATTTTCCCGGACGAGCGTCCGCCGCTCAACCTGCCGCTCAACCACCCCGGGCTGAACCTGCTGCAGCGCCTGCGCGACGAGGCGCACCGTTTCGCGAATACCTATAACGCGAACCTGCGTTCGAAGAAGATCCGCGAGAGCGTGCTCGACGACTTCGCGGGCCTCGGGCCGGTGCGGCGCGCGGCGCTGCTGGAGCGCTTCGGCGACATCGACCGGCTGCGTGCCGCCTCGCAGGACGAGATCGCAGCCG
>CALFZM010000031.1 GCA_937952235.1 uncultured Opitutia bacterium
CGGTGCCGCCGGGATAAATCACCGATCCGGGATCGCCGCCCTTCGTATAGACCCAGATCTCATCGCCGGCGGGCGTCCCCGAGATTTCCGAAGGCTCGCCCCACGCGACCCGCACCATGTCGTAATCCATCCCCGGCTCCACTTTGCCATCCAGCACCGCCTGCCGCGTCTCGAGCGGCCAGGATTCGTAGATCGCACGATTGCGATCGATGCGGCTCATCTGCGACGAGGCACACCCGCTCGCCAGCACTGCCACGCCGAGGGCGCCGAGCCAGACTCCGCCGAAGGGACCCCATTTCATGGTGGCGCGAACATACACTGAAGGTCCCGGCGGTAAAGTCCGACTGTGACAAATGCCGTCCGCCCTCGCTCGTCGCCCGCCTGACCGCTGGAATGCCTGGGATCACCACCCGTCGCCTCGGCGGGACCCGCGCCCTCCCCAGTCGAAGCTTGCCTCGCCGGCAAACATGGCGGTCGCTCACCCTTGAACCGCGCCCCTTTCACCCCGCCTCTTCCCGCCGTGTTTCCCCCGCCCTGCCGACCCCTTCGCCGCGTACTCGGACTGCTGTCGCCGCTGGCCGCTGCGTTCGCGGCCGACCGGGTGCCGGACGATCTCGTCCTCACCCGTTTCTCCGGCCCCGACCTCACCCCCTGCGTCGCCTGCCTCTGCGTCTCCGCCCAGGGCGAGGTTTACGTCGGCGTCGACCTCAACGGCTCGCTCGGCAAGGGCCCGGGCAGGGGGCGCATCGTCAAGCTCGTCGACACCGACCGCGACGGCGTCGCCGACCGGCACACGGTTTTTGCCGAGATCGACAACGCGCGCGGCCTGCTCGCCATCGGCACCCGGCTGTACGTGCTGCACACGCACCACGGCGCGGACGGCAAGGCGACCGGGATGAATCTCGCGGTGCTCGAGGACGCCAACCGCGACGGCATCGCCGACGGTCCGCCCGCCGTGCTTGTCCGCGGCATCTGCGTCGCCAAGGCGATCAACGACCGCGGCACCGACCACTCCACGAACGGCATCCGCATGGGCATCGACGGCTGGATCTACATCGCGGTCGGCGATTTTGGGTTCGACGACGCCACCGGCACCGACGGCACCCGCGTCACGCTGCTCGGCGGCGGCATCGCGCGCGTCCGGCCCGACGGCACCGAACTCGAGCTCTACACCACCGGCACGCGCAACATCTACGACGTCGCGCTCGATCCTTTCCTCAACGGCTTCACCCGCGGCAACACCAACGACGGCGGCGGCTGGAACGTGCGGTTCCTCCACCACATCCAGTCGGGCGAATTCGGTTATCCGAGACTTTTCAAGAATTTCGCGTCCGAGATCCTGCCCGCGCTCGAAGACGTCGGCGGCGGCTCCGGCGTCGGCGCGCTTTTCCTCTCTGAACCCACCTGGCCGGAACGCTACAACCACCAGCCGCTCATGGCCGACTGGGGCCGCAAGGCGATTTTCCTCCACCGGCTCACGCCCGATGGCGCGACGTTCACCCAGAAGGTCGAGGAGTTCGCGCAGATCTCGCAGGTCACCGACCTCGACGTGGACCCCGCCGGCCAGATGTTCGTCGGCGCGTGGGACGGCGCCGGCTTCCGCGGCGATCCCGGCAAGGGCTACGTCGCGCGCATCACGCCGAAGGGCTGGACGCATCGCGCGTTTCCGGACCTGGCCCGACAAACTCTCGCCGAACTCGTCGCGCTGCACCGCTCGGCCAGCGCCACGACCCGTTTCTACGCACAACGCGAACTGCTTGCCCGCCGCGAGGCCGCGGAAGCCAAGGCCGGGCTGCTCGCCCTCGCGCGCGATGCCGCGCTCGACCGCGCCGCCCGCGTCGCCGCGCTGTTCACCGTGGCGCAGCTCGAGCCCGATCCGCGCGAGGTGCTCGCGCTCGCGGCGGACCCGGCCTTGCGGGAGTTCGCCCTGCGCGCCGCGGCCGACCGCCTGCCGCGATTGAAACAGACGGCGCTGCCGCTCGCGCCGTTCGTGTCGGCGTACCAGTCCGGCACGCCCCGCGAGCAGGCCGCGGCCGCCGTCGCCCTCGGCCGGATCGGCCGCCCGGAGGCCGCGGCCGCGCTGCTCGGGATCCCGTTCACCAAGCCTGACGACCGCGATGCCGGCGCCTTCACGCAGAAGGACACGCTCAAGGGCAACCGCGAGAGCCGCGTGACGCTGCCGGTGCGTCCCGGCGACGACCTGCGCCTTCATCTCACCTCCACCGACCAGGCCGGCGCCGCCGTCCAGGTCGCGCTGAGCGAAGCGAGCTTCACGCTCGCCAACGGCCAGCGCCTGGACCTCGCCGGGATCGCTCCCGTCTCGGGGCGGGCGGCGATCGCTTCCGCCGACATCCTGCCCGCCACCGGCGGACGCGGCGGGAAGGGCGGAAAAAAGGCGCAGAAGGCTCCGGCGAGACCGGTCGTCGTGCTCGATGGGCCGCCGCGGGTCACCTTTCGCGTGCCGGCCGGCGCCGTCTCCTTCAGCGCCCGCGCGATGCGCGTCGGCTCCGGCGACGCCGAAGCCTCGCTCGAGTTCTTCGCCTCGACCGGGCGCGCCGACGAGACGGGCACGCAGACGTTCACGCCCCGCCACGCCACGCCCAACGCGCCCATCGTCGTGCCCCACGTCGCCGCCCACGCCCTCGTCCGCCTGCGCGCGGTCGACGCCTGCCTCGCTGCCGTCGGCACGCCCCGCGAAGACCTCGCGCTCTGGGCGCTCTCGCAGATGCACGAGGAGAAGGCGGTCGATGGTCTCCTCGCACACCTGGACGCGGGGCCGGCGCCCGCGCGGCGCGACAAGCTGCTGACGACACTCGCCCGGCTCTACCAGCAGGAGGCGCCGTACGACGGCTCCTGGTGGTGGGGCACGCGGCCGGACACGCGCGGACCCTACTACAAGCCGGTGACGTGGAGTGCCTCGCCCCGGATCGCCGCCGCCCTCGAAGCGGAGACGGCGCGAGCGACACCGGAACGGCAGGACTTCCTCGCCCGGCTCAACGATTCCCACCGCCTCGGCCTGCCGCGGCTCGGCACGCGCAAAGTCCAGCCGGCCGCCGAGCGCCGTCCCGCGATCGACCTCGCCCAGATCGCGGCGAAGTCGGGCGCGGTCGCGACCACGCCGCTCGAGGACATCCTCGTCGCAGTGGAGAAGCTTCCGCCCAATCCCGCCCGCGGCGCCGCGCTCTACACCCAGCAGGGCTGCGTCGCCTGCCACGCGCTCGAACCCGGCGGAGTCGCGCTCGGGCCTTTCATGGGCCAGATCGGTTCGATCATGAATCCGACGCAGATCGCGACGGCGATCCTGCGGCCGAGCGACACGCTCTCGCAGGGCTTCCAGACGGTGAGCCTGACGCTGAAGGACGGTTCGGTCCGCGTCGGCTTCGCGACCGAAACGACGCCGGAAAAGATCGTGCTCCGCGACATGGCCGGCGCCGTCACGACGGTCGCCACCGCCGACGTGAAGGAGGAAAAGCACCTGCCGCAGTCGATGATGCCCGAGGGCCTGGCCAACGCGCTCTCGCTCGAGGATTTCGCCGCGCTGGTGCATTTCCTCGCCGCCAGGAAATAGCCGCCGCGCAGTCAGGGTCGGGCTTGCCCACGGAACACTCGGAAGACACGGAGGAATACCTGGCTCAGCATCGCCGGCGTCAGGCGTGGCCCTGGATCGGCCGGTTCCCCATTCGCTCCCCCAACAGTAACCGGATCATGAATACCTCCACGTTCCTGCCCACCTTGCGCTCGCCCGCGCTCATCCTCGCCCTCGGTGCGTGCGCCTTCGCGTGCAGCCTTCTCCACGCCGCGGCGCCGGTGCGGCCCAACGTTCTCTTCGTCCTGTCCGACGACCACAGCTATCCGTTCCTGAGCTGCTACGGCGACGGCAATGTCCGCACCCCTGTCCTCGACCGGCTCGCCGCCGAGGGCATGAAGTTCCACCGCTTCTTCACCGCCGCCCCGCAGTGCGTGCCGTCGCGCGCGGCCTACCTCACCGGGCGCTCGGCGGTCGCGGCGCGGATGACGCGCTTCTCCTCCCCGCTGCCGCGCGACGAGATCACGTTTCCCGAGCTGCTCCGGGAGAAGGCAGGCTACTTCACCGGCATCGCGGGGCGTTCGTACCACCTCGATGGCTCGGCCCGCAATGCCGGCACCGCCATCGGCGAGCTAGTCGACCGTCATGGGCTGCGCACCTTCGAGCAGCGCGTCGACTACGTGCGCACGGGCTCCGACGTGCAGGCGATCGAGCAGATGCGCGAGTTCCTCGAACGGAAGCCCGCGGACAAGCCGTTCTGCCTGTGGCTGAATTTCAGCGACCCGCATCACGTCTGGAACGCCCCGGCGTCCGACCGGCCCGATCCGCGGTCGCTCACCCTGCCCGCGCACTGGCCCGACCTGCCCGGCATGCGCGAGCAGCTCGCCGACTACTGCGCCGAGGTGAACCGGCTCGACCGCAGCATGGGCGCGGTGCTCGCACTGCTTGCGGAGAAGGGATTCGCCGAGAGCACGCTCGTGATCTTCGCCGGCGACAACGGCGCCGCGCTGCCGCACGGCAAGGGCTCGCTCTACGACCCAGGCTCAAACGTGCCGCTCTTGATCCGCTGGCCCGGGGTGATCAGGCCCGGCGGCGACACCCGCACGCTGCTCAGCAACGAGGACATCGCGCCCACGATCCTCGCCGCCGCCGGCCTCCCGCCGGGACCGAAGATGAGCGGCCGGAGTTTTCTCCCCCTGCTGAAGGGAGAGGCCTTCCCGCCCCGCCGGCACATCTTCGTCGAACGCGGTCCTCACGGCACGGCACCCGTCACGGTCGACATGCGCAGCAGCGGCTACGATCTCGGGCGCGCGGTGCGCAGCGACCGCTACAAGCTGATCTACAACTGCACGCCCTGGATCCCGTATTCGCCGGTCGACTCCGCCGGCGGCGCCGCCTGGCGCGAGATGACCGCCGCCAACGCCGCGGGCAAGCTCGCGCCCGGGCTGCGCGCGACGTACTTCACGTCGCCGCGTCCGGTGTACGAGTTGTACGACCTGGAGTCCGATCCGTCCGAGCTGAACAACCGCAGCGGCGATCCCGCGCTGCGCCAGGTCGAACACGACCTCCGGCTCGCTCTCGCCGAGAAGATGATCGTCGACTTCGACTATCTCCCGCTGCCCGACGTCGGCGACCGTCCCGCTGCGCCCGGCGCCAAGGCGGGCAGGAAGAAACGCTGACGAGGCTTCGCCTCAGACCCGCTCACGCCAGGGCGAGAAGACCGCGAAGCAGGCAACGTGGCTCACGGAACACACTGAATCTCCATGATCCCGTCGCCGGTGCGATCGGAGGAATCGGTGGTCACGGACTGCAGCCGGCCGAGAATCCGAATCGGGCGGGCCCTTGGTGACGGATCTCGTTGCGACCTGCGGGAAGGGAATGCGCCGCCCGCCATGCGCACAGCTCGATCTCGGCAGGAAATCCTGCTCCGCTTCAGCCATGCCAGCGCACCTTGAAGCAATGCGGCGATGGTTTCGGCGCCGCCGTTGGGCAATCACCCTGGGCTTGCTCCTGGCCGGCAGCGTGACCGGCGCGGGCGCGGCCGACGCGACGATGCCGTCGCGGGTACCGCGACTGGCGGGTCCCTGGATCCGGCTGACCGACCGGCCGCCGCTGGAGCGATGGAACACGGAGAAGGCGGAGCCGGTGGATTTCACGATCTTTCGCGCGAAGGACGGTCGCTGGCAGTTGATCGCGTGCATCCGGCACACGTCGCATCCCGGCAAGGGCCGGCTCCTGTACCGTTGGTCGAGCGATCGGCTCGCCGCTCCGGGCTGGCGGGCCGACGGCATCTTCCTCGAGTCGAGGGCGGAGGTGGGCAATGCCGAAGGCCTAATGCAGGCGCCGCACTGCCTGATCGAGCGGGGACGATATTTCCTGTTCTACAACAGCGCGGGCGCCCACCTCATGACCAGCGCGGACGGCATCACCTTTGCGCACGAGCGTGGGGCCGATGGCTATTCGCAGTTCAAGATGGGACGGGACGTGATGATTTTCGACGATCGAGCACGGCACCAGCGCTGGATCGCCTACTACACCGCGGTCGTGCCGGGCCTCAATCCGCGCACCCGTGACCACACGGTCAAGGTGCGGACGGCCCCCGCCTTGACGGGGCCGTGGAGCGCCGAGGAGACCGACGTCGGCACTCTCACCGAACCACCGGCCGGGTATCTCTTCGCCTATGCCGAGAGCCCCTTCGTGCTGGAGCGCGACGGCTGGTACTTCCGATTCGAGCAAATGTGGGTCTATGCGTCGCGCGATCCGCTGGCGTGGACCGGACCGGCGGTGGCGAACCTGATCCCCGGTGATCCGATGCGCTACCTGGCGCCGGAAATCGTGAGCGACGGCGAGCGTGAGTACGTTGCCGCGTACGGCTGGCGCGGCAACAATCCGCGAGGCATCTTCCTTGCTCCGCTCGAGTGGGGTCCCGCCAGCACGGAAGGCAAACGACCCGAGTGATCGGGTCTGGTTTTCGCCTCACGCTGCGGAGAGCACCTGAGGCAGTACCCGATGCTCGGTTGGTTGTCCCTCACGGCGACGACGCCTGCGACTGCAGCAACCGGCCGTCAGCTCCCATGCACGCGAGAACTCAACGATCTTGCCCGCGACTCCGCCACGCGCGACAACTTCGGCCCACCTCACCCCGCCGAACTTCCCCGTCTCACCGCCGCCCTCGCCACCCGGCTCGAGGACGCGCGACGCCGGTCCTCGCATTGCATGAGCCGCTTCAAGGAACTCCCATGAACTTCCGACCCTTGCTCGTCCCGTTGCTCGCTCTTGCCCTGGCTGAAGCTTTCGCCGCCGCCTCTCCGCGTCCCAACGTCGTCCTGGTCATGGCCGACGATCAGGGCTGGGGCGACACGGGCTACAATGGGCACCCCGAACTCAAGACCCCCCACCTCGATGCCCTGGCCGCCGCCGGGCTGCGGCTCGATCGCTTTTACACGGCGCACTTCAACTGCTCGCCGACTCGGGCGAGCGTGATGACCGGTCGCCACCCCCATCGCATGGGCACCTTCGGCCCCGGCTCACCGATCCGACCGCAGGAGGTCACGCTGGGCAAGGTGCTCCAATCCGCCGGATACGCCACGGGTCATTTCGGCAAATGGCACCTGAACGGCAGGAACGGCGACCGCGACACCAAGACTGCGCCGGGCCGGGCGATCCTGGCCGACGATCCGCTGTCGCCGGGCAAGTTGGGTTTCGACGAGTGGCTTTCCGCCGACAACTTTTTCGATCTCGATCCGGTCCTCGGCCGCAACGGTGTGCCCGAGAAGTTTCACGGCGACGGTTCGGACATCGTCACCGCCGAGGCTTTGAAATTCATCCGCAAGCAGGCTGCCGCGAACAAACCCTTTCTGACCGTCGTGTGGTTCGGCAACCCGCACACGCCACACGAGGCCCTGCCGGCCGACAAGGCGCCTTACACGAAGGCTGCCGAGAAAGATCAGAACTACTACGGCGAGCTCACCGGCATCGATCGCAACGTCGGAAAGCTGCGGGCGGCCCTGCAGGAGCTGCGCGTCGCGGAAAACACGATCCTCTGGTACTGCAGCGACAACGGCGGCAACGCCGGTCCGAATTCCACCGGCAATCTGCGCGGCACCAAGGGCACGCTGTGGGAGGGCGGCCTGCGGGTACCCGGGCTGGTCGAGTGGCCCGCGCGCATCCCGAAGCCCTTCGTCAGCGATGTCCCGTGCTCCACGTCGGACATTTACCCGACGATCCTCGCCGCCACCGGGGCGAGAGCGGAAAAGCAGATTCTACCCCTCGACGGGATCAACCTCCTGCCGTTGTTCGACCGCCAGGTGACGTCGCGCGGCAAGGCGATACCTTTCGTGGCCCGGCTCGATCAGGAGAGTCTCCACGCCGCCCTGATCGACTGGCCCTACAAGCTGCATCTCGACGCCGATCGGAATCGGGGCAAGAAAGCGGGCACCCAGCCGACCGCTCCCGTCATGCTCTTCGACCTTTCCAAGGATCCGCGGGAGATCACCAATCTGGCCGCGAACCAACCTGAGCGCGTCGCAAAAATGACGGCGGAACTCGCCGCCTGGAAAGCGTCCGCCTTGCGCAGCCTGGCCGGCGCCGATTACGACGGGAACACTCCGCTTCCAGCCGCGAACCCTCCGGATGGAAACACGAAACGGGGAAAACGGAGGCCATAGGTCCGCCCGACGCATTTACCACTCCGCTTGCCGTGCCCGGCGACGCCCCGACCAATCCATTCCGGGAAACATCTTGGTTTCAATCCCGATGACGCGTTCGACGAGGCCACGCGCGACGACGTCACGAACCCGGTTGCAGGCGGCGTGATCGGCGCCGTCCCCGGTCTGACCGCCGAGCGGCGGCCGGCCAAAGAACTCAACTACTCCCGCTCCGCGCCCATGGTGAAAGACGGCCTCGCGAACGTCGCCAACAACCGGACGTTTGGCGGATACGCCCCGCGGTTGTGGAACGGAACGATCAACCCCTTCGTCGACACCGCCGACTGCGGGAGGGCCACTGCGCCTGGCGTGTTCGGATTTCGCGCCCGCACGACGATCACCGACCATCCGCCCTCACGCCCCTCACCCCTTTCGCCTGCTCCTGGTCCGCCGGTGCCATGAACGTCCTGCTCCCTTCCCGCGTCGCGCTCACCCAGGATCGCCACCCCGGACCCGCCACTCCTATCCTCGCCCCTTTCCCGTCATGACCCCGTCCGCGCTTCGCCCCTGCATCCTGTTTTTCGCCGCCGTCGCCGCGCTGCCGCTGGCCGCGGCCCCGCTCACCCTGCGCCAGGATGCGGCCACGCACACCCTGTCCGCCTACCGCGAGGGCTCCGCCACGCCGATCCTCACCCAGACCGCCCGGCCGGACTTCCGGCCCTACCTTCATCCCATCGCCGCCCCCGACGGCCGGGGCGTCCTTACCGAGTTCAGCCCGGGCCATCACCGGCACCAGACCGGACTCTACTGGGGACTGACCCGGGTCAACGGCCGCGACTACTTCCACAATCCCGGCGCCGATCACTGGCGGCTCGTCGCGTGCGAGCCGATCATCGCCCAGGGCGCCGAGGTCCGGTGGTCGACGGTTTACCACCTGCTCGACGCGGACGGGCGGCCCGTGATGAAGGAGACCCAGGTCTGGACGCTGCGCGACGAAGACAACCGCTACCTGCTCGACCTGGAGTGGAAGGGCGAAGGCCTGGTCGATCTCACCGTGGCGAAGTACGATTACGGCGGGCTCTTCGTCCGCATGCCCTGGCGCGCCGGCATGCCGGGCGCAGTGGTGAACAGCAACCGCCAGCGCAATGAGCGCGCGGACGGCCAGCGCGCCCTCTGGGTCGATGTCGGTCTCCAGATCGAAGGTCGCACCGACCAGGCGCACATCGCCGTCTTCGACCATCCCGGCAATTCCGGCTATCCCCTGCCCTGGCGCGTCGACCGCCAGTTCGGCATCGGACCGAGCCGAGCCATCGCCGGCGACTGGACCATCCGTCAGGGTCAGGCGGAGAAAGTGCGTCACCGCCTGCTGATCTACACCGGCACGCTCAACGACGTTGCCCTCACGGACGCGTGGAAGGCTTACACCGGCGAGACTTCCGACGCGGTGCTGTGGGGCCTGGCCCGCAACGAGGGCAAGAGCGCCGAATTCCTCACCGGCGAACAGGCGGTCGCGAAGATGACCGTCGCCCCGGGCTTCGAAGTGAAACTCGCCGCGGCCGAGCCGATGGTCACGCAGCCGATGGCCTTCTGCTGGGACGACCGGGGCCGGCTGTGGGTGGCCGAGAACCGCGATTACGAGACGCGCCGCACCGGCTTCGCGAACGACGGCAACAGCCGCATCGTCATCCTCGAGGACACCGACGGCGACGGGCGCTTCGACCGCCGCAAGGTCTTCCTCGAGGGCATCCCGTTTCCCGCCGCGCTCGCGGTCGGGTTCGACGGCCTCTGGCTCGGCGCCCCGCCCAACCTGCTCTTCGTGCCCGACCGGAATCGCGACGACGTCGCCGATGCCGACATCGAGATCCGGCTCTCCGGCTGGGGCATCCAGGACCGCCACGAGACGCTCAATAGTTTCGCGTGGGGCCCCGACGGCTGGCTCTACGGCTGCCAGGGATTCGCCACCCGCTCGATCGTCGGCAAACCGGCCGACGGCGGGAAGCTCTTCCGGCGCGGCGACGCGTTTCCCGAACAGGTGCCGGTCGTGGACGGCCAGTACATCGACGGCGGCGTCTGGCGCTACCACCCCACGAAGGATCGCTTCGAGATCGTCGCCCACGGCTTCAGCAATCCCTGGGGACTCGATTTCGACGACCACGGCCAGATGTTCGCCACCGCCTGCGTGATCCCGCACCTCTGGCACGTCATCCCCGGCGGCATCTACCACCGCCAGGGCGGGAAGCACGTCAACCCGCACGTCTACGACGACATCAAGACCATCGCCGACCACCGCCACCGCTCGGCCCACGGCGGCGCCCGCATCTACCTCGCGGACGAATTTCCGCGCGAGTACCGCAACCGGATTTTCATGGCGAACATCCATGAACACGCCGTGCTCACGGACACGCTCAAGCCGAAGGGATCCGGCTTCGTCGGCGAACACGGCGACGATCCGCTGCTGGCCAACGATGCCGCGTGGGTCGGGTTCAGCATCGAGACCGGTCCCGATGGCGCGGTCTACGTGCTCGACTGGCACGACGGCGACATCTGCGGAAATTCGCTCACCCTCAAGGAGACGGGCCGCATCTTCCGGCTCGCGCCGAAGAATCTGCCCGGCGCGCCGTCATTCGACCTCGCGACGCGCACCGACCGCGAACTCGTCGCGCTGCTCCAACATCGCAACGACTGGTACGGCCGGCGCGCCCGGCTGCTGCTCCAGCAGCGCGCCGCCGCCGGACGCCTCTCGCCGGACGTTCCCGCCCTGCTGTGGCAGAGGTTCGATCGCTCCGACACCGCGGCGCAGAAATTGCGCGCGCTCTGGGCGCTGCACGTCACCGGTCACCTCGCCGCCGACCGCGCGCCCGCGCTGCTCGACCACGCCGAGCCGTACGTCCGCGGCTGGGCGGTGCAGTTGCTCAACGAGGACCAGGCCGCCGGCCCCGCCGCCTTGCGGAAGTTCGCCGCGATGGCCGCGTCCGATCCTTCGCCGGTCGTGCGCCTCTTCCTCGCGGCCGCCCTCCAGCGGATCAAGCCGGCCGAACGCTGGCCCATTGCGACGGCGCTGCTCGCCCAAGCCGGCGACCGGACCGACCACAATCTGCCGAAGATGATCTGGTTCGGCCTCGAACCGCTCGTGCCGACCGATCCGGCCCGCGCGCTCGCCCTCGCGACGCGCAGCGCGATGCCCCAGGTGACGCAGTGGATAGCCCGGCGGGCGGCGGCCGACCGGCAACTCGAGGCGATCGCCACCGTCCTCGCCGCCACGTCCAGCGCGGAAACCCGCGTTGCCCTGCTCGAGGGCCTGCGGCAGGGACTCGTGACGCTGGGCCGCCGCGAAGTCCGCGCCCCGTCGAACTGGCCCGCGACCGCCGCCGCGCTCGGCGCCGCGAACGACGCGCCGGTGCGCGCGCTGCTCGTGCAAGTCGGACAACTGTTCGGCGACGCCCAAGCCTTCGCCGCGCAGCTCGCCACGCTCCAGGATCGCGGCGCCACTGCGGAACAGCGGCGCGGCATCCTCCAGGCCTTCGCCCGCGACGCGTACGCCGAAGCGCTGCCGACGATCCTCGCGCTCGTCGACGAACCCGCCCTCCGCCGCGACGCCATCCGCGCGCTCGCCGCGTTCGACGATGCCCGGGTGGCGCCTCACCTGCTCACGCGTTACGAGGCGCTGCCGGCCGGCGACAAGGCCGAGGTCATCCTCGCGCTGTCCGGCCGCCGCAGCACGGCGCAGCCGCTGCTGCAGGCCCTGCGACGGGGAGCGATCCCCAAGCGCGAGGTGTCCGCCTTCGCGGCCCGACAACTCCAGCGCGTGCTCGGGCCGGCGTTCGCGGACTTCTGGGGTCCGGTGGCGCAGCCCGACGGGGACAAGCAGGCTGACATCGCGCACTTCAAGCGCATCCTGACCGAGGCGGAACTCGCCCGCGCCGACCTGCGCCATGGCCGGGCGGTCTTCGAGCGCACCTGCTCCGCCTGCCACACGCTCTACGGGCAGGGCGGCGCGATCGGCCCCGATCTCACGGGCTCCAACCGCGCCAACCTCGACTACATCCTCACCGAGATCATCAATCCCAGCGAAGTCATGCAGGACGGCTACCGGCTCGTCATCGTCACGACGCGGGACGGCCGCACCCTCTCGGGCAACGTCGTGGCCGAGGACGCGCAGCAACTCACGCTCCGGCTCGTCGGGCAGGAGATCGTCGTCGCCAAGTCCGAGATCCAGTCCCGCGAGACCTCGCCGCTCTCGATGATGCCGGAGGGCCTGCTCCAGACCCTCACCTCGGCGGAGGTGCGGGACCTGATCGCCTACCTCGGAACGAACCGTCAGGTGCCGCCGGCGTTGCCATAGCCGGATTTCTTCTCCACCCGGCCTCCATGCGCCTACCCCTGCTCGCCCCGCTCTTCGCCCTTCTCGCGGCCGCCTCCGCCGCCAGTCCGATCCGCGTGCTCTACCTCGGCACGCCGGAGCGCACACCCCGGATGAATGCGCACGTGCTCATGCGCGACCTCGGGCGCGAGGCGATCTGGTTCGACTACGTCTCCGATCCGGCCGCGGCATCGCCGGAGTTCGTGGCGAAGTTCGATGTCGTCGTGCTCGACGCGCCGGCCCACGCGTTCCCCGTGCTTGCGGGCGTGCCGAAGGCGAAGGTGCTCGCCGCCGCCGCGCTCGGCGATCCCGCCGCCGAGGCCTACGCCGCCGGCGCAAAGCCGAAACTGCTCGCCGCCGCCGGCGTGGAACGCGTGACCGCCTACGAGATGTTTCTCGCCCGGCGCGAACCCGAGCGGCGCGAAGCCCGCCCGACGATCGCCAACTACGAGAAGCGGCCCGAGCCCGTCACGTTCCAGCACCCGTTCAGCGTCAAGGGCAGCCTCGAGCGCACGCAGGTCGCCCCCGATCTCCGGCTCGAGCTCTTCGCGGCCGAGCCCGACATCGCCAAGCCGATCTTCCTGGCGTGGGACGAGCGGGGCCGGCTCTGGGTGGCCGAGACGCGCGACTATCCGCACGACGTGAAGCGCGACGGCCTGGGCAACGACAGCATCAAGATCTGCGAGGACACCGACGGCGACGGCCGCGCCGACAAGTTCACCGTCTTCGCCGACAAGCTGAACATTCCCACCGGCTTCGTCTTCACCTCCGGCGGCATTGTCGTCGCGCAGGCGCCGCGTTTCCTTTTTCTCCGGGACACCGACGGCGACGACCGGGCCGACGAGCGGCGGGAGATCATGACCGGCTGGGGCATCAACGACACTCACGCGCAGGCGAACAACCTGCACTACGGCGTGGATAACTGGCTGCACGGCGCCGTCGGCTACTCCGGCTTCAACGGCACGATCGCCGGGAGGGAGCTGCGTTTCGCGCAGGGCACGTATCGCTTCAGGCCGGACGGTTCCGCCCTCGAGTTCCGCCACCAGTTCACGAACAACACCTGGGGCCAGAGCGAAAACGCGTTCGGCGACCCGTTCGGCGGCACCGCGAACAACGCGCCGATCTTCTTCGGCGGCATCCCCGCGACCATCGTGCCTCCGGGCACGCGGGCGATGACCGCGAAACGCATCAACACGGAGGACAAGACCCACACGATCACGCCGCATTTCCGGCAGGTGGACGTCTTCGGCGGCTACACCGCGGCGGCCGGCAGCGCGTTCATCTACTCGGACAACCTGCCCGCCCGGCTGCAGGGCCGCGCCATGATCTGCGAGCCGACGATGAAGAACATCGCGCTCTTCCACGTGCGGCGCGACGGCGCGGGCTACGCGGCTGACGACGACTTCAATCTCGTCGCGAGCAGCGACGAGTGGATGTCGCCGGTCTTCGCCGAGGTCGGCCCCGACGGGGCCGTGTGGTTTGCCGACTGGCAGAACTACATCATCCAGCACAACCCGACGCCGAGCCTCGAGCGCGGCGGCTACGCGGCCAGGACCGGTGTCGGCGGCGCGCACGAGAACCCGCTGCGCGACCACGCGCGCGGCCGGATTTACCGGGTCGTCTGGGAAAAGGCGAAACCCGCCGCCATCACGTCGCTGCGGGGCGCGTCGACCGCGCAACTGGTCGCCGCCCTTGGCGACGGCAACCGGTTCTGGCGGCTCACGGCGCAGCGCCTCCTCGTCGAGGGCAGGCGCACCGAGGCCGCGGCCTCGCTCCAGGCCGCCGTCACGGGCGCCGCGCCCATCCCGGCGCTGCATGCGCTCTGGACGCTGCACGGCCTGGGAGCGCTGGATGAAGCCACCCACCGGGCTGGATTGCTGCACGCCGATGCCGCCGTGCGCCGCAATGCCGTGCGGGCGCTCGGCCGGGACGAACGCGCCGTCATGCTCTTCTTCGCGTCGCCCGTCGTGAGCGACCCCGACACGCTCACGCGCCTCGCCGCGCTCGCGAAGCTCGCCGAGTTTCCCTCGACGGCACAAATCAAGGCCGTGGTGAACACGCTCGGCCGGCACCCGGCCACGCAGGAGGACGACTGGCTGCGGGAGGCCGCACGTCTGCTGGCCAAGGTCCACGGCACGTCGCCGTTCCGGCCCGGCCCGAACCTGCTGCCGAATCCCGGTTTCGAGACGGCCGGCACGGACGGCTTGCCCCAGGGGTGGACCCGCCGCGACCAGGGCACGCGACCGGGCAACGCCGGCGCCCTCTGGCGGGTCGCGGACGGTTTCGCCCCGCACGCGGGAAACCGCGCACTCCGCGTCGCCGCTGCCGCCGATGCGGAGACGAGCCTCACCGCCGAGGTGCCGGTCAAGCCCAACACGATGTACCGGCTGAGCGGCTGGATCAAAACGCAGGGCTTCAGCGGACGCGTCAACCTGAGCGTGAGCCCCGCCGGCGAGTGGCTGCGCATCGCCCGCAACGCGAACAACAATCGCGTCGAGACCGAGACCGTCCGCCGGCGCGACAGCGGCTGGACGGCGGTCGAGGCGGAGTTCAATTCCGGCGAGCGCACCACGGCGACGCTCAACCTGTGGTTCAACGGGCGCGGCGAGGCGGGCTTCGACGAGGTCGGCCTCGCGGAACTGCTCCCGGCCGACGACGCGGCGCCGCTCGTGGCCGCCGATCCGCGGCGCGGCGAGCAGCTCTTCTTCAAACACGCCGCGGCATGCGTGCTCTGCCATCAGGTGAAGGGCCAGGGCAGCACCGTCGGCCCCGCGCTCGACGGCATCGCCACCCGCTTTCCGGCCGCGTACATTCGCGAGAGCCTGCTCGAGCCCAGCAAGGTGATCGCGAAGGGTTACGAGCAGTACACCGTTTCCCCGATGCCGCCGATGGCGACGATCTTCAGTCCGCAGGAGATCTCCGACCTCGAAGCGTACCTGCAGACCCTGAGGTAAGCGCCGCGCGCGGAGCTTTCCTCACCCGCCTCACCCTCCCATGCCCAAAAAAGCAAACATCGCCATCATCGGACTCGGCTTCGGCGCCGAGTTCATCCCCATCTACCAGGCGCATCCCGACGCCAACCTCGTCGCGGTGTGCCAGCGCGATCCGAAGAAGCTGAAGTCGATCCAGGACGCGTTCGGCATCCCGAAGGGCTATACCGATTACGACGAACTGCTGCGCGATCCCGAGATCGACGCGGTGCACATCAACACGCCGATCCCGGATCACGCGGAGCAGTCGATCAAGGCGCTCCAGGCCGGCAAGCACGTCGCGTGCACAGTGCCGATGGCGACGTCGATTGCCGACTGCAAACGGATCGTCGACCTGACGAGGAAGACCGGCCTGAGGTACATGATGATGGAGACGGTCGTGTACGCCCGCGAATACCTCTACATCAAGGAACTCTACGACCGGGGCGAGCTGGGCAGGATCCAGTTCATGCAGGCCAGCCACCAGCAGGACATGGACGGCTGGCCGAACTACTGGCCGGGACTGCCGCCGATGTGGTACGCGACCCACTGCGTCGGCCCGATGCTCGCGCTCACCGATGCCGTCGCGGAGTACGTGTCCTGCTTCGGTTCCGGAACGATCCGGAAGGAGCTGATCAAGCACTACGGCTCACCGTTCGCGGTCGAGACGGCGCACATCAAGTTCAAGGATTCCGATCTCACCGCGCGCATCATCCGGTCGCTTTTCGACGTCGCCCGGCAGTACCGCGAGAGCATCGATGTGTACGGCTCGAAGAAGTCATTCGAGTGGACCTTGATCGAGCACGAGCCGCACGTGCTGCACACCGCGAAGCTGGCCGAGCCGAAGATCCCGAAGAAGATCCAGGTGCCGGACTACGCCAGGCGGCTGCCGGCGGATATCCGGAAATTCACGACCAAGGGCGTCTATGACCTGGGCAAGAAGACGCACCTGAGCTTCACGCAGGGCGCGGGCCACGGCGGATCGCACCCGCACCTGGCACACGAGTTCCTGCGCGCGCTGGTTGAAGACCGCGACCCGTACCCGAACGCGGTGAAGTCCGCCAACTGGACCTGCGTCGGGCTGTGCGCGCACGAGTCGGCCCTGGCGGGAGGGAAGATCGTGAAGCTGCCGTCCTTCACGCAGGGCTGACGGGTCTCGCGCAGAGGCGCGGAGGCGCGGAGAAGACCGGTCTTCCCTGCGCCTCTGCTTCCCTGCGCGATTGGATCGGTTTCCGACGCATGACGACGGACATCGTCCTTTGCGCCTTTGCGCTTTTTTCCGGGCCGCGTTTACTCGGCGGTGATGCAGACGGCAATCGACGGAACCTGGTTGATGGTGCGGGCGGAGCTCGCGGGCGAACTCGCGCCCGACCTCGTCGTGGCCAAGTCACGCATCGAGTTCGCCGCCGGGCGTTACGAAACCCGGTACGGCAGCGAGACCGGCGACCGCGGCACCTTTGTGGTCGGCGGTGGAACGGAGCCGGGAACGATCCAGTTGCAGGTGGAGGCAGGCCCGAACCGCGGCCGCACCCTTCCGGGCATCTTCCAGCGTCGCGGCGACCGGCTGCGCGTATGCTTCGGTCTCGACGGCGTGGCTCCCGGGGATTTCTCGACCACGCCCGGCCAGCAACGCTACCTCGTCACGTACCGGCTCCAGGCCTGACCGCGCCGGGCGGGCCGCGTGGCGCTGGCCCGCGACTTTCGACGGGGTCGCGACGCCATGGCGGCTCCCCCCTCCGTGTGCGCCAGACAAGACTCGCATCGCGGCCCGTGGCGGCGTCGAATCGCCGCCATGCCTCACCTCGTCGCATTATACCTCTACCCGGTGAAGTCGCTTGGCGGCATCCGCGTGAATAATGCGACCATCGATGCGCTGGGTCTGGTCGGCGACCGGCGGTTCATGGTGGTCGACGAGGCGGGCCGCTTTCTCAGCCAGCGGACGGTCGCGCGGATGGCATTGATCCGCACCGCGCTGGCGTCCGGGTCGCTCCACCTCACGCAGGCGGGCGTCCGCAGTGGAGTCAGCGTGCCGATCGCCTCCGACCCGCAGGCGCCGCTCCGGACCGTGAGTGTCTGGAAGAGCGAGGGACTGCTGGCCGAGGACACGGGCGACGAGGCGGCCGCGTGGTTGGAGGACCGGCTCGAGACCCGCTGCCGGCTGGTGCGCATCGGCGGGCAGTTTCACCGGCCGGTGCGGAAGTCCGCCGCGGTCGCGGGCGACCTCGTGACGTTCGCGGACGCCTGCCCATTCCTGCTCCTCAGCGCGGCTTCGCTGGCCGGGTTGAATGACCGCCTCGCCGCGCGGGGCGAGGATCCTCTTGGGATGGATCGCTTCCGGCCGAACCTGGTCGTGGGCGACTGCGCGCCCCATGAGGAGGATACGTGGACGCAGTTCCAGATCGGCAACATTCGCTTCCGGGCGGCAGGGCCCTGCATCCGCTGCAACGTGCCGACCATCGACCAGGTCACGGCCCAGCGCAGCACGGAACCCCTGCGCACGCTCGCGACCTATCGACGCGATCCCCGGAATCGCTCGGAGTTGATCTTCGGACAGAACCTGATTCACGAGACCAAGTCCGGCACGCTGCGCGTGGGTGAGGTGGTGCGCGTCTAGGGCAATTTCATCCTTCATGCAGCCGACTCGCGCGGCTTCCGGCACGAACGCCGGCCTCCAGGCCACCAATCCTCCTGCCCCGTGAAACTCCCCGGCCTCCTGTGCATGGCCCTCACCGCTCTCTCCGCGCATGCCGCGGACGATCTCGCGCGCTGGCAGCAGCACGCGCGCCACGTCACCATCACCCGGGACACCTGGGGCATCCCGCACATTCACGGGAAGACCGACGCCGACGCCGTGTTCGGTTTCCTCTATGCGCAGGCCGAGGACGACTTTCCCCGCATCGAACTGAATTACCTCAACGCCCTCGGCCGGCTCGCCGAAGTCGAGGGGGAGGCCGAGCTCTTCCGCGATCTGCGCATGCGGCTCTTCGTCTCGGAGGCGGACCTGCGCGCCTGGTACGCGTCAAGCCCGGCGTGGCTGCGTGCGCTGATGGACGCCTGGGCGGACGGCCTGAACTACTTCCTGCACACGCATCCGCAGGTGAAGCCGCGGCTGCTCACGCGCTTCGAGCCCTGGATGGCCCTCTCGTTCACCGAGGGCAGCATCGGCGGAGACATCGAGTCGATCGCACTCAAGCCGCTGGAGGAATTCTACGGGCGCGGGAGCGGCCTGGTACGGCACTCCCCGGCGACGACGCCCTTCCCGGCCGAGCCGGGCGGCTCCAACGGATTCGCGATCGCCCCCGCCCGGACGGCGAACGGCCACGCCCTGCTGCTGATCAATCCGCACACCACGTTCTACTTCCGGCCCGAAGTGCACGTGGCGAGCGACGAGGGACTGAACGCCTATGGCGCCGTGACGTGGGGCCAGTTCTTCGTGTATCAGGGTTTCAACGACCGGTGCGGCTGGATGCACACCTCCGGCGGAGGCGATGCGATCGACGAATATGCGGAGGCGGTCGTGCGGGCGGACGGGCGGCTGGCCTACCGCTACGCGGGCGCGGAGCGGCCCTTTCGCCTCGCGCCGGTCGAGCTCTCCTATCGCCGCGGCGACGCCCTCGCGCGCCGCACCTTCACCACCTATCACAGCCATCACGGGCCGGTGATCCGCGAGGAGGACGGCCGCTGGATCGCGATCCGGCTGATGCAGGAGCCGGTGCAGGCGCTCAGCCAGTCCTGGCTGCGCACCAAGGCGCGCACGTACGCGGAGTTTCGCCGCGTCATGGACCTGCGCACGAACTCGTCGAACAACACCGTGTATGCCGACGCCGACGGCCGGATCGCCTACTTCCACGGGAACTTCATCCCGCGGCGCGATCCGCGCTTCGACTGGAGCCGTCCGGTCGACGGCAGCGATCCCGCGACCGAGTGGCAGGGCCTCCTGCCCGTGGCGGAGACCATCACGCTGCTCGATCCGCCGAGCGGCTGGATCCAGAACACCAACAACTGGCCCTTCGCCGCCGCCGGGCCGGCCAGCCCGCGCAGCGAGGATTACCCGCGCTACGCCTGGGCCGCGCCACGGTTCGACACCGAGAATCCCCGCGGGCTCAACGCGGTCCGCGTGCTCGCGGGCGCGGCGGACTTCACGCTCGATTCGCTCATCGCCGCGGCCTACGACCCGTACCTCGCGGCCTTCGCCCAGTTGCTGCCGCCGCTCCTGCGGGCCTATGACGCCCTGCCCCCCGGGGACACGCGGCGGGCGCGGCTCGCCGGCCCGGTGGAGACGCTCCGCGCCTGGGACTACCGCACCAGCGTGGCGTCGGTCGCGACCTCGCTCGCCAGCGCCTGGGGCCACGACCTGCAGGGCCGCGCGGCGGACGCGGCGCGCCGCCGCGGGGTGACGCTCTACGACTTCATCGAGCACGAGACGACGCCGACCGAGAAACTGGCGGCGCTCGACCGCGCTGTGGCCAAGCTCGAGGCCGACTTCGGCACCTGGCGCACGCCGTGGGGCGAGATCAATCGCTTCCAGCGGCTGAGCGGCGGCGTGAAGGGGGAATTCGACGACGCGAAACCGAGCCTGCCCGTGGGCTTCGCCTCGGCGACGTGGGGCTCGCTCGCCGCGTACGGCGCCACGCAGCAGACCGGCACGAAGCGCATCTACGGCACCCGCGGCAACAGCTTCGTCGCGGTGGTCGAGTTCGGACCGCGGGTAAAGGCAAAGAGCATCCTGGCGGGCGGCGTGAGCGGCGATCCGGCCTCGCCGCACTTCAACGACCAGGCGGAGCGCTACGCCCGCGGCGAGTTCAAGGACGTGCTGTTTTATCCGGAGGACATCGCGCGCCATGCGCGCCGGACTTACCGGCCGGGGGAGTGAGCTCCGGAAGGGCGTAGACCGGCGCTCATGCCGCCGGCCTGCAACTCATCCTTGAAAAGGCCCGCACGGAAGGTGGAACGGCTTGTCCTCAAGCCGCTGCGGACCGGTCCACCGTATGTCAGCCGCCTGGGGACAGGCGGCTCCACCTTTGCGGAATCGTTTCGGCGGAGTTCCGGGCCGCGTCTCGCTTCGTGCCCGAAGACAAGCGCGCGACGGCTCGCGGAGAAGGCTACCAGTCCTTCACACGCCCGCGGGACGACTTGTGTTTCGCGCGGTGCTTCTTCGCCTCGATCATCCGTCGCTTCTGTCCGCGGGACTTCTGCCGGGTGCGGCGGCGATCGGCCTCGCGTTCGTCGACGGCGGCCTGGCTCGCGGCCCGACGGCGGTCCTCGAGCCTCGCGCAGAGCTCCAGCCACGCCCGTTCGCGGTTCGCGACCTGGGATCGCCCGTGCTGGCAGCGCACCTCGATGCCGGTGGGCTGGTGGCGCAGCCAGACGGTCGAACTCGTCTTGTTGATCTTCTGCCCACCCGGGCCGGTGCCGCGCACGAACCGCTCCTCGACCTCGGCCGGCGTGGTGCCGAGGGCGGCGAGCCGCGCGGTGATCGCGGCATTCATGACGGACCCGCCCGCGGCTTCTGCCGTGCGAGGTCGCGTTCCAGCATCTCGAGCTGGGGGATGACGCGGGTGTCGTAGCAATGCGGACACACCCCGTGCGACAACTGCGTGTTCTGCCGCTGCGCGAGGTACGTCTCGATCTCCTGCCAGTATTCGTCGTCGCTGCGCACCTTCTTGCAATAGGCGCAAATGGGAAGGAAGGACTCGAGCTGCTTCACCTGGGCGGCGAACCGGATGATCCGCTCGGCCACGTGGAGCCGCATGCCGAGCTCGTCGGGATCGATCGGCTTGGAGAGGAAATCGTCTACCCCCGCGCGCAGCGCCAGCTCGCGGTTCTCCTTCGTGATCCGGGTCGCGCTGATCAGGATGAAATAGACGTAGTCGCCCCCGCGCTCGCGCAGCCGCCGGCAGAACTCCAGCCCGTCCATGCCCGGCATCCGCCAGTCGCTCACCACCACCCGGTACCCGCCGTCGTTGAGCCGCAGCCAGGCGCCGCCGCCTTCCGCGGCCAGCTCCACCTCATGGCCGAGGGACCGCAGCGTGGCCACCAGTTGTGCCGCCGACACCGGCTGGTCTTCGATCGCGAGGACTCTCATGGAGCGGGCACGTTGAACCGGCGCGCAGTCGCGCGCAATGGCGCACGCGGCCGCCCCGGCGCTTTTCTCCCCGCGGAGATTTGGGTTGGTAAAGCCCCGCCCGCGGCTTTTGTGTAACGAAACTTATTTGTTCCCGCCGAGTCCTACCGCCCTCGCCGGCCGGTGGCGTTCGACGGGCGGCCTTTTCTCCTTTCATTCCGCATCACATGACGACAGGTCCCGCTTGGTCCAAGAAGCTCCGCGAAGAAATCGGCAAGGCCGTCATCGGCCAGGATGCCGTGGTGGAGCGGCTGCTGGTGGCCCTGCTGGCCAACGGCCATGTGCTGCTCGAGGGCATGCCGGGCCTGGCCAAGACCCTGCTCGTGAAATCGCTGGGCACGGCGCTCGGTGTCCAGTTCGAGCGGATACAGTTCACGCCGGACCTGCTGCCGAGCGACGTCGTCGGCACCATGATCTTCCAGCCGAAGAACGGCGAGTTCACCGCTCATCGCGGGCCGATCTTCGCCAACCTCGTGCTCGCCGACGAGATCAACCGCGCCCCCGCCAAGGTGCAGAGCGCGCTGCTCGAGGGCATGCAGGAACGCCAGGTCACGATCGGGGGACAGACCCACCCGCTGCCGAAGCCGTTTTTCGTCATGGCGACGCAGAACCCCGTCGAGCAGGAGGGCACCTATCCGCTGCCGGAGGCGCAGACGGACCGGTTCCTGTTCAAGCTGATCGTGGATTATCCCACCGCGGAGGAGGAGTCCGCCATGATGCAACGCTGGGGCCAGGTGACCCGGCAGCCGTCGCTCGCGGCGGCGTCGAGCGGGGAGGAGCTGCTGGCGCTCCGGGCGCAGGTCGACGCGGTCCACCTGTCGCCGGCGGTGCAGGGCTACATCCTCGCCGTGGTGCGCGGCACGCGGGCGCTCGCGGAGCGCGGCGGCGGCGCGAAACGCTACCTGAACTTCGGCGCCTCGCCGCGCGCGTCGCTCGCGCTCTACCAGGCGGGCCGGGCGCTCGCGTGGCTGCGCGGGCAGGACTACCTGACGCCGTCGCTCGTGCAGGAACTTGCCCCCGACGTGCTGCGCCACCGCATCGGGCTCACCTACGAGGCGGAGGCCGAGGAGATCACGACCGACCGCATCGTCGCGCAGGTGCTCGAGCGGACGCCGGTGCCGGCTCAACCCTGACCACCCCGCAACGCCCTGCCTCACGTCGCACCTTGCCGCCGCCCGACTCCACGACTCCCGCCCCTTCGCCCCTGGCGCTGCTGCGCCAGCTCGAGTGGCGCGTCCGGCACGCGGTGGAGAACATCCTGAGCGGCGAGTACCGCTCGGCCTTCCGCGGGCGCGGCATGGAGTTCGACCAGGTGGTGAAGTACGAGTTCGGCGACGACGTGCGGGACATCGACTGGAACGTCACCGCGCGGCTGGGCGAACCGTATCGGAAGAAATTCGTCGAGGAACGCGAGGTGACGCTGCTGCTGGTCTTCGAGGATTCGCCTTCGCTGCATTTCGGCTCCGGCGCCCAGTCGAAACGCGAGGCGCTGCTCGAGCTCGCCGGCCTGGTGATGCTGCTCGGCGCGGTCAACCGGGACCGCGTCGGGTTCGTGCACGCGGCGCCGGGCGGAAATCTCTTCCGCGAGCCGGTGCGCGGCCGCGGCCAGATCATGCACGCCGCCGCGACACTCCTGGCCCGGCCGGCGCCGGCGCCGACGGATGGACCGCCCGAGATCCCGTGGCGCTTCCTCGCGCGCGCCGCGCCCAAGCACAGCGTGATGATCTGGCTCGGCGATTTCCCGCCCGTCGACCGCGGCGGTCGCGAAGGCGGCCTGCCGGAAGGCTGGCCGGTGCTGCAGCGGCGCTACCAGACCATGGGCTTCCGGGTCGACGACCCCTGGGAGCGCGCGTTGCCGGAAGGCGAGCATTTCGTCGCCTACGATCCGGTCGCGGAGCGGCTGGTGACCCTCGAGGGCAGCGCCGCCGAACGCGCGGCGCATGCCGGCTGGGTGGACGAGCGCCAGCGCGGCTGGCAGGCCCTTTTCCCCGACCCGCTGAGCCGGCTCATCGTCGGCACCGACCAGAACCGGCTCGAAGCCCTCGTGCGCTTCTTTCACGCGCGCATGGCGCGCTGAGCGCAGGCCGGCGCGGGCGAGATCGCAAGCAACCAGAATCACGGACGAAGCCACGGAGTTGCCCCATGAGCCGGCCCCACCGACGTTGTCCCCTCGCCCCCGCGCCCCGTCCCTTTCGCCAGCCGTGACCCACTTCGTCCTCAAAGACCCGCTCTGGCTGCTGGCGCTGCTCGTGCTCCCGGTGGTGTTCTGGTTGCGCGGACGCCGCCGCGTGCCGGTGCTCCTGGTGCCCTTCGCGGCGGCATGGCACCGGCCTTCGCTGTCGGCGCCGGCGCGCTGGCCGGTGGCGCTGGCTTTCCTCGGGCTCGTTTTGCTCATCGGCGGGCTGGCCCGGCCGCAGCGGGTCGAGGACAAGCGCGAGGTCCGCTCGGAGGGCTACGACATCATGCTCGCGATCGACCTCTCCACCTCGATGCGGGCGGAGGATTTCGAGAAGGACGGCGAACGGATCAACCGGCTGCAGGCGATCAAGCCCGTCATCCAGGCATTCATCGACCGCCGGCCTTCCGACCGGATCGGGATCGTGCTGTTCTCCGGCCGCGCCTACACGATGGCCCCGCTGACCTTCGACCACAACTGGCTGTCGCGCCAGCTCAGCCGCGTGCGCATCGGCATGATCGAGGACGGCACGGCCATCGGCGACGGGATCGGCGTCGCGCTCACGCGCCTGGAACAGGCGAAACGCGAAACCGGCGGCAAACGCATGGGGGCGTTCGTCGTCGTCATGACCGACGGCGCCAACAACCGCGGCGCCCTCCAGCCGCAGCAGGCGGCCGAGCTCGCCAAGGCGCGGGGCGTCCCGATCTACACGATCGGTTCGGGCAAGGACGGCTACGTGCCCGTGCCCGTCTACGACGACAACAACCGCAAGATGGGCTATCGCCGGATGATGTCGGATCTCGACGAGCCCGCATTGCGCCAGATCGCGGAGATGACGGGCGGGAAGTTCTTCCGCGCCGCGGACACCGACACCATCGAGTCCGCGTTCCGGACGATCGACCGCACCCAGAAGATCGAGTTTCAGGCCAAGAGCTACCTGGTGACGACGGAACTCTTCATCTGGCTGGCCGCGCCCGGGCTGGCCTTGCTGGCGCTCGCGGCAGTTTCCGCGCGGCCGCTGCTGAAACGCGAAGCGATCGCCTAGAAGCCTGGCTGCGATCCTCCCGCCCATGCGCACCGCCAACGGAAAATCCGCCCCGCCGCCCCCACCGACGTCGGCTCCGGCTTTGAGTAATTCCGCGCCCTGCGCTACCATTCACGCACGTGTTCGCCTGAGTTCTCCCGCATGACCTTCGCCTGGCCGCTCGTCCTCCTCCTGCTCGCCCTGCCCGGGACGCTGCTGGCTTGGGAATGCACCCACCGCCGGCGGGCTGCCGCGCGCACCCGGCCCAAGATCCTGCGGGCCGAAGCCGGCCCGCATGCGCTCCGGCTGGCCGAACCGGGAGCACCCCTCGCCGCGACGGCCCGGCCACGCTACTGGCTGGCGGCGGGCCTGGCACTCGCCGTGTTCGCCGCGGCCCGGCCGCAATGGGGCCGGCTCGAGGAGCCGGTGTTCGACCAGTCCCGCGAGATCCTGATCGCGGTCGACCTGTCGCGCTCGATGCTGACGCCTGACGTCAAGCCCTCGCGGCTCGAGCGCTCCAAGCTCCTGATCCAGTCGCTGCTCGAGCGGCTCGCGGGCGAGCGTGTCGGCCTCGCGGTGTTCGCCGGGACCGCGTTCCTCCAGAGCCCGCTGAGCAGCGACTACGAGATCCTGCGCGAGTTCCTGCCGGCACTGGGGCCGGACTTCCTGCCCGAGGGAGGCTCGAACTACGGCGCCCTCCTGGAGAACGCCCTGCAGGCCTTTGGCACCACCACGGCGGCCGATCGCTTCCTCATCGTCCTCAGCGACGGCGAGGCGACGGACGACACCTGGAAGTCGCGCGTCGATGAGCTGAAGAAAAAAAACATCCGCGTGCTCGGCCTGGGCGTCGGGACCGCGGCGGGCGGGATGATTCCCGATGGCAGCGGCCAGTTCGTGAAGGACGAGCGCGGCGCGGTCGTGCTCTCGAAACTGGAAAGCGGCACGCTGCAGCAACTCGCCGAGGGCACCGGCGGGGTGTACCGCGACGCGAGCGGCTGGGTCGACCTCGCCGCTCTCGTCAATGAAACCATCGAAGCCGGGCGCGCCGGCGAGTTCGTCGAGAAACACACCGTGCGTCTCGTGGAACGCTTCCAGTTCCCCCTGGCGTTCGCCGTGTGGTGCCTGCTGATGAGCCTGTGCTACGAATTTCCCGTCCGACCTCGCCCGCGCGCGGTGACGCTCCGCGCCGCCCGGCCCGTACCCGCGGAGCAGGCGTCCACTCCCGCCTCGATCGCCGCGCTCGCCGCGCTGCTTTTCACCTTCTTCCTGCTGCCGTCCCCCGCCCCCGCGGCGGAGGTGTCGACGCCGCCGGCGGCGCCCGTCCCCGAGCCGTCCCCGCTCGTCAAGATCGTCACGCGCCTCGCCGCCGCGGAAAAGCCCACCGCCCGCGACTGGGCCGAGCTGGGCCGCGAGACGGTCAACTGGGGCTCGCGCCTCCAATCCGAGCAGCAGCCCGTGGCGGAGGGACCGGTGCGCGACGCGCTCGCAGCAACGGAACTGGGGCGGAAGCTCGACGCCAAGGCGGCGGATTGGGCCAAGTTGCGCGAGGAGCTCGAGGCGCTGCTGCAGAAGCAGGACGAACAGAAGCAGGACCAGAAGGCCCAGCACGACCAGCAGCAGCAGCAGGACCAGCAGCAGCAGGACGAGCAGCAGAAAAAGGAGCAGGACAAGAAGTCCGACCAGAAGAAGCAGGACTCGTCCAAGCAGCCGTCGTCGTCCGACCAGAACGATCCCTCGCAGCAGCAGGAACAGAAGGACGCGAAACCGCCGGAGCCGAAGCCCCAGGGCGAGTCGGCGTTCGGCGACATGAACAAGAAGGAGGAACCCCCGCCGCCGCCGCCGCCGGAGAACACGCAGAAGGTTGGCGGAGCTCCGGAGAAGAAGGAGGAGCCCCAGGCTCCGGCCGATCCCGCGCTCGCCCTGCCGATGCAGAAGCTCGAACAGCTGCGGAGCCAGGACTCCCCCGCGCAACTCTTTCAGTTGATGGACGGCGAAAAGAAGCCGGCCCGCAAAACCGGCAAGGACTGGTAACGCCCATGCGTCTCGTTCGACTCCTCCTCCCCCTCCTCGCCCTGTTCGCGGCCGGCGCCGCCCGGGCCCAGTCCGTGCGCTGGGAGGCCGCCGACGGCCTGGCCAACGCGGTCGTGCTGGTGTTCGAGAACTGCGAACCGGACGGGCAGCCCGAGCTGCCCGCGATTCCCGGCGTGACCCTGGCGTTCCAGAATCGCGGCGAAAGCACCCAATCCACCTTCGGCCCGGGCGGGTTCAACACCACCCGGACGATCATGCTGACCTACTCGGTGCGCGCGCGGCAGGGCACCGCGGTGCAGATCCCGACCTTCACGGTGAAAACCAACCGCGGGCCCCAGCGCGTCGCGGCCTTCAACGTCGCCTCGCCGGCGCCGCCGCTGGAATCGGTCGCGAGCGCGCGGCTGCTGCTCGAGCGCAACTCCGTCTGGGCGGGCGAGGTCTTTCCGCTCAGCTACGAACTCTCGGCCGCCCGCCGCACCAACCCGCAGATCTCGCCGACCTTCGACTGGAATTCCGCGCCGCTGGTGGCCGAGGACTGGTCGAAACCCGAGGTGACCGAGGCCGTCGTGGGCGGCGACCGGCGCGTCAATGTGCTGTTCCGCACCCGGGCGGTCGCGAAAACGCCCAACACGCTCAAGCTCGAGGCCGCGAGCCACCTGCTCAGCATCCAGACCGGCACGATCGGCTTCGGCATCATCTCCCAGCCACGGATGGAGCAGGTATCGGTGACGTCCGACCAGCCGACGCTCGAAGTCCGGGCCCTGCCGCCGCCGCCCGCCGGCTTCAGCGGGGCGGTCGGCCAGTTCAAGCTCGTCTCGAAGGTGGTGCCGGAGAAGGCCGCGGTGGGCGAGCCGGTCACCTGGACGCTCGAACTGAGCGGCACCGGCAACTGGCCCGACATCGCCGGGCTGCCGGCGCGCGAGGTGTCGCAGGATTTCCAGGTCGTGCAGCCGAAGGCGAAGCGCACCCCGGCGGAGGGGAAGCTGTTCGACGTGACGCTGAGCGAGGACGTGGTGCTCGTCCCGTCCAAGGCGGGCAACTACACGCTCGGCGCGGTCAGCTTCGTCTACTTCGACCCGAAGGCCGGCGCGTACAAGACCATCGCCGCGCCGCGCACGCCGCTGGCGATCACGGCGCCGAGCGCGCCGCAATTCAGCCTGCCCCCGCCGCTGGCCACCGAGGAGACCGGGCCCGCCGACGCGCCCCCGCGCAAGGCGCCCGTGCCGCCAGCGCTGCCGGCCGGCATCCCGCGGGATCCGCTGCCCGGCTCCGCCCGCGCGCGCGCGCCGCTGGGGGACGGCTGGATGGTCGGGCTCGCGGCCGCCCCGGCGGCCGGACTGATGCTTTTCTGGGGACTGCTCGCCCTGCGCCTCGCGCGCGCGACGGATCCGGTGCGACCGCGGCGGGAAGCCCGGGACCGGCTGGCGGCGGTGCTCGCGCAGCTTTCCAGCGCCGCGCCGGGGGCCCGAGCGGCCCTGCTTCGTTCCTGGCAGCGCGAGGCGGCGGCGCTCTGGCAGGTCGCACACGCGGCGCCCGCCGCGCACGCCTTCGCCGGCGGCGAGAATGCGGGGCCAGCAACGGGCCCGCGGACCAGCGGCGCCGCGTCGGAGCGCGCAGACTCGGCGGATGCCACGTGGTCGAGACTCTGGGCCGAGGCCGAACACGCCCTCTACAGTGCCGGCGGCATGCTGCCGGCCGACTGGGTGGCGCGCGCGCAGGCGGCGCTCGCGGCCGTCCGGCTCCCGGGCTTCCGGCCGAGCCGCGCTTTCCTGCCCCAGAACCTGATGCCGTTCGCCGCCGGGTTCGCGCTGGCCGCAGGCGTCGCGGCCACGGTGCTCGATGCCGCGACTCCCGATGCCCTGGCCTCGTACCGCAAATCCGATTTCGCCGCCGCCGAGAAAGGCTGGCGCGCCACGGTGGGACAAACCCCGACGGACTGGATCGCCCGCCACAACCTCTCGCTCGCGCTGGCCCAGCAGGACCGCGCCACGGAGGCGGCGGCACACGCGGTGGCCGCGTTCGTGCAGGCTCCGGCCGACCCGTCGGTGCGCTGGCACTTCGCGCTGGCGGCCGAAAAGGCCGGCACGATCCCCGCGCCGCTGAACGCGTTCCTCAAGCCGGGTCCCTGGCATCAGTTGGTGCGCCTGGCGTCCGCGCCGACCTGGCAGCTTGTCCTCATCGGCGCGGCCTGGGGCCTTGCGCTCATCCTGGGCTGGCTGCTGCGGGACGCCTACGCGCTCCGCGCGACGCGCGGGCGCACGGGATTCGCCGTGGCGGGCGCTCTCGTCGCCCTCCTGGTCGGCGGTACGGCGCTCGCGGGCGTCCGCACCTACGGGGGAGCCGCGCGCCCGGAGGCGGTGGTGGTGGCGCGGCCGACGCAACTGCGCTCGGTCCCCACGGAGGCCGACACCGCGCAGAAGACGACCGCGCTCGCCGCGGGTTCGCTCGCGTTCGCGCAGCGCGAATTTCTCGGCTGGCGCCAGCTTGCCTTCGAAAACGGCCAGACCGGCTGGGTCCGGAAGGACGAGATCGTGGGGCTGTGGAAGTGACGCGGCCGGGCATGAAGCTCACAGGGCCGGCGGGCCGGGGATGATTTCGTCTCAGCCACGGCTGCGACGGAGCGCCGCCCTCCGAGGTGAAGCGGCGGGTTCATGCCGCGCCGGTCAGTTTCCGCACCATCCGCGCCATGGATTCCTCGGGGTTCAACGTGGCGATCCGTTCGATTTCCACCCACGCGAGGTCCTTCGATTCGGACGTGACTGCGAGCGGTGCGCCGGGATCGGCTTCGAGGAGAAAGCGCAGGTCGTAATGGTGGTGCCCGGGTTCGTCGCGGCGCGGCGGGATCCAGTGCCGGTCGACGTCGAAGATTTCCGGCGTCACCACGCGCAGGACGGCGAGGCCGCTTTCCTCTCCGGCCTCGCGCCGCGCGACCGCGAGCAGGTCACCCTCGCCGTCGGCGTGTCCGCCGAGCTGCAGCCATTTGTCGAGCTTGCGGTGATGCGTGAACAGGACGCGCCGCCGGTCGGGGCTCACGATCCACGCGGAGCCCGTGAGATGTCCGGGCGCGCAGGTGCGAAGCAGGCAGTCCGGCTGGGCTGCGACGAACGCCAGCGTCAAAGTCGTCATCTCCACCTCATGACGATCCGTCGCGCGCGCCAGGTGGGCCCGCAGCAGGGCGAGGACCGGTGCGCGATGCATGCCGTCAGCGCGTCTCGAACCATTTGTCCTCGGGCTGCACGGCCGCGGATGCCTCGATCGCGGCGAACAGTCCTGGAACATCGGGAGCCGAGCGGAACAGCTCGAGATTGGACGGCTTGAAGAAACGATCCGCGAGCATGCGCTGGAAAAGCGCGAGCAGCGGGTCGTAGAACCCGTCGAGGTTGAGCAGGACGCAGGGTTTGTTGACCACGTGGAGCTGTCGCAGCGTGAGGATTTCCAGGATCTCCTCGAGCGTGCCCCAACCGCCCGGCAGGGCGACGAAGGCATCGGCGCGCGTTTCCATGAGCAGCTTGCGTTCGCGCATCGTGATGACCGTGACGAGTTCGTCCGCCTCGTCGTAGG
Source organism: uncultured Opitutia bacterium (assembly GCA_937952235.1). Classification (GTDB taxonomy): domain Bacteria; phylum Verrucomicrobiota; class Verrucomicrobiia; order Opitutales; family Opitutaceae; genus ER46. Next base: position 30,418 of record CALFZM010000031.1, read on the forward strand.
CGAGCTCGCGGGCCTTCATGAACTCGGGGATCACGCCGACGACGCGGCCGCCCGACTGCTTCACGGCGCGTGCGACGGCGCCCATCATGCCGGTCTTGCCGCCGCCGTAGACGAGGCCCCAACCGCGCCGGACCAGCTCGTGACCGAGGTCGGTGGCGGCGGCGTAGTACTTGGGATCGAGCCGGTCGCTGGAAGCGCAATACACGCAGAGCAGTTTGGGCATGGACGGGGAGAGCTGAGAGTTGAGCGGGGAGAGATCAACCCCCATTCTCGGCCGCGACGTGCCGCCCGTTTTTCCCAGTTCCGCCGCGCCGGCCGGACCCGCCTATCGGGGCCGGCTGGCGCCCTCGCCCACGGGATTCCTGCATCTCGGACATGCCCGCACGTTTTGGACCGCCGCGGAGCGGGCGCGCGCCGCACGCGGCGTGCTCTTCCTGCGCAACGACGACCTCGACGCCGCGCGCTGCCGGCCGGAGTTCGTGGACGCGATGCAGGAGGACCTGCGCTGGCTGGGGCTGGCATGGCAGGAACCCATGATCACCCAAAGCGAGCGCATCCACCGGCACCGGGTCGCGCTGGAGAAACTGCATGCCCGCGGCCTGATCTTCCCCTGCGAACGCAGCCGGCGCGACGTGCTGGAGGCGGCCGGCGCGCCGCACGAGGGGGGCGTCGACGACGAGCCGGTCTATCCCCGCGCGTTTCGCCCGCCCCCGAACGCACCGTTGCCGCCGCTGGGCGACAGCATCACGCTGAACTGGCGCTTCCGGGTGCCGGACGATCTCACGATCGGGTTCGACGACCGGGCGCTCGGGCCCCAGCGGGCGGTGGCGGGCGTCGATTTCGGCGACTTCCTCGTGTGGCGGAAGGACGGCACGCCCAGCTACCAGCTGGCGACGGTGGTGGACGACATCGAGCTCGGGATCACCGAGGTCGTCCGCGGGGCCGACCTGGTGCGCAGCACGTTCCGGCAGATCCTGCTCTTCCGCGCGCTGGGGCGGCTGCCGCCGGCGTTCTTTCACGCGCCCTTGTGGCGCGACGAGCACGGCGTGCGGCTGGCGAAGCGGCACGATGCGCTCGCATTGCGCACCTTGCGCGCGCAGGGAATGACGCCGGAGGACCTACGCGCCCGCTTCGCCGGGTAGCAGCGGCGGCCCCGCGCGCGGGACGGCTTTTCGCCGTGCCATCGGGACATTCCGTGGTTGAGTGGAAAATGCATCCGAGAATCGGCGTCCTGAACATCTCCGACCGCGCGAGCGCCGGCGTCTATGAAGACACGCCGGGCAAGGCCTGCGTGGCGCTGTTGCAGGAGTGGATCGCGACGACCTTCGACGTCGACTACCGCGTGATTCCCGACGAGCAGCCCGTGATCGAGTCCGAACTGCGGCGGATGGCCGATGAAGCCGGATGCTGCCTGGTGGTGACCACGGGCGGGACGGGGCCGGCGCCGCGCGACGTGACACCGGAGGCGACCGCGGCGGTCTGCACGCGGATCCTGCCGGGTTTCGGCGAGCTGATGCGGGCGAAGTCCCTGCAGTACGTGCCCACGGCGATTCTCTCGCGGCAGACGGCGGGCATCCGGGGCCGGACGCTGATCGTGAACCTCCCGGGCCGGCCGAAGGCCTGTCTCTTATACACATCTCCGAGCCCACGAGACAGGCAGA
>CALFZM010000032.1 GCA_937952235.1 uncultured Opitutia bacterium
TCGTTCACGCAGTTGCGCGACTCGCTGCAGAAGCAGATCGCCGACATGGCCGGCCTCCAGAAGCAGCAGCTCGACCGGTTCGCGACGAATCTCACGACGCTGACCGACGCGCAGCAGAAGAAGGGCGACGAGCTGCGCGCGACGCTCGAGGCCAAGCTCGCGCAGCTCCAGTCAGACAATGCCGCCAAGCTCGAGGAAATGCGGCGCACGGTCGACGAGAAGCTGCAGGGCACGCTCGAGAAGCGGCTCGGCGAGTCGTTCAAGCTCGTCAGCGAGCGGCTCGAGCAGGTGCACAAGGGGCTCGGCGAGATGCAGACGCTGGCGTCCGGGGTCGGCGACCTGAAGCGGGTGCTCACCAACGTGAAGACCCGCGGCACCTGGGGCGAATACCAGCTCGGCAACCTGCTCGAGCAGATCCTCGCTCCCGAGCAGTACGCGCGGAACGTCGCGACCAAGCCCAACGGCCGCGAGAACGTCGAGTTCGCGATCCGGCTGCCCGGACGCGACGACGCCGATGGCCGCCAGGTCTGGCTGCCGATCGACGCCAAGTTCCCCAAGGAGGACTACGAGCGGCTCGTCGAGGCCGCCGAACGCTCCGACGCGCTCGCGGTCGAGCAGGCCGGGAAGGAACTCGAGCTGCGCGTGCGCGCGCAGGCGCGCGACATCCGCGACAAGTACCTCGCGCCGCCGCACACGACCGATTTCGGCCTCCTGTACCTGCCCACCGAGGGACTGTACGCCGAGATCGCGCGCCGGCCCGGGCTCGCCGACGGCCTGCAGCGCGACCACCGGGTGCTGATCGTCGGCCCGATGACGCTCGCCGCGCTGCTCAACAGCCTGCAGATGGGCTTCCGCACGCTCGCGATCCAGCAGCGCTCCAGCGAGGTGTGGAAGGTCCTGGGGGCGGTGAAGACGGAGTTCGGCAAGTTCGGCGACACGCTGGAGAAGGTGAAGAAGAAGCTCGACGAGACCGGCAACACGATCGAGGAGGCCGCCCACCGCAGCCGCCAGATCGAGCGGCGCCTGAAGAAGGTCGAGGCCCTGCCTGCCGCCGATGCCACCGCGCTGCTCGGCGAGGGTGCGACGGCCGAAGCCGATTCGGACAAAAACGAAGTCTAGCGCGCGCCTTCAGTAAGATCGTAGCCGCTCGGAGTGGGATCCTAAACGGAAAGACGCGAAGGAAAGCTAAGACGCGCGAAGGAAACCTGGCGAAGCTTCGCGTTCCTTTGCGTCTTTGCGCTTAGGTTTGGGCCACAGAGTGATCGAATCTGCACCAGGTGGAGCAGCGTGCCCCCACGCTGCTTGCCTTGCTGCCACGCGATTCAATCCAGCAGCCTGGGGACAGGCTGCTCCACCTGGCTCTTACGCCCACTTCGCCAGCCGCTCCGCCAGCCGCGCGCGTCGCGCGGGGTCGAGGGTTCCGAGCGGCAGGTCGCGCTCGAGTTGTGCGAGCGTCGGCACGATGCCCCAGGCGGTCGGCACGAACGCCTCCCACGCGCGATCCGGGGCGAGGCCGAGTTCGCGTGCCTGGCGGTCGAAACGTTCGCGCAGTTTCACCTTCCACGCGGCGAGATCCGCCGTCGGCTCCATCCGGTGCCGCGCCACCCAGGGCAGCCATTCGTTGATCTGGCACTGGTGGCACCAGGACTCGCGCGCGATCGTGTCGAAGGCCGCCTCCACGTCGACCGAGAGGTCACCCGCGTTGGCGCCCGCCATGTAGCCGTCGTAGGTGTTCAGGATCACCGGCGTCTTCACCCAGCGGGACTGCGTCTCGTCCGCCACCGGATAGTAGTCGAGGAAGGCGTGCGGCACATTGATCATGTACGCCACGCGCCGCACCGCTTCGGCCACGGTGACGTGATCCGGGTGCACGCCGGCCAGCGGGTCGGACGGCAGCGGCGGGCAGAACAGGTAGTCCGGCTCGAACGCCCGGATGGCGTGCCACAGCGCGGCGAGCAGCTCGGTCGTGAGCGTGCCGTGTCCCTCGTCAAAGGCGCGGCCATCGGCCCGCCGCAGCAGTTCGAATTCGTAGCCGCCGATTGCCGCGCTCGCCTCCTGCTCGGCCAGCCGCAGGCGGGCGGTCTCGTCGCGGGTGCGAAACTGATGCCCCGCGCGTCCATCGGTGCAGACGATGACCCGCGCACGGAAACCGGGCAGCGCGCGCCGGCGCAGCAGCTCGAACGTGCCGGCGGCGACAAACTCGAAATCGTCGAAGTGGGCGTGGACGCAGAGGACGCGCATGGCCGCTTCTCTCCGGGTTCGCACCGGCGGTTTCAATCCGAAACGGGCGAAAGGCGGACCCGGCTTCGCCGTTCGGCCCCTGCCGCCGTCGGCCGCCGGCGGGTACGCTGGCCGTTTGCCCATGGTACGCTCCGTCGCTTTCCTTGCCTTGCTCACGTGCGTCGCCGGCGCGCCGCTCTTCGCCGCGGCGGTGCCCGCCGCGCCGCTCCGGTCGCGCGACCGCGTCGCGGTGCAGGTCATCTTCACCTATGGCGATTCCGCCACGAGGACCCTCGCCAACGGATCGTCCATCCGGTTCGAGTCATCCCGCTCCGGCGCCTTCGACGCCCTGCTGGACCGTTACCAGGCCTACGCGGGCGTCGACTCGTTCAAGCTGGAGACCGAGGGAGGCGGGGTGCTCAGCGTGGGCGATGCGATGACCTATCGCGGGGGCGGCCAGGCCGTGGTCCGCCGCGAGGAAGGCGGCGGGCTGCCGCACGATTGCGCGGTCACGGTGCACATCGACGCGGCGAGAAAGGTCTACTCGATCGCTTTCGACCTGCAGACAAAGACCACCGTCACGCTCACGGGCCCGGGCATGCCGCCGCAAGTCACGCCCAACGCCGCCGGCGTCGCGTACGAGAGCGGGGACCTGCCGCTGCCGGCCGGCGACGACGTCATCCGCGGCCAGGCGGTGTTCGATCCTCCGATCGGCAGCGGCAAGCTCGGCACGAACATCGTGCCCGAGGGCCGGCTGCTGAAGCAGCAGGAAGGCGGCTCGCCGAACTCCGTGCACGTGCGCTGGCAGATCGGCCGTCCCGGCCCGAAACCGCCGCTCGAGCTCGTCCTCGCGATGGAGAACCACGCGCAATGGCTGCCCGAGGGCCCGCTCCCCGGAGCGGCGCGCGGGGCCGCGGGCAACACCGCGACGCTCACCGCCACCCTGCGGCGCAAGGATGGGGGCGCGCTGGCGCGCGGCGCCGCCTACATCCGTTTCCTCCTGCCCGACAGCTCCGCCGAGCCGGGCGTGTGCCTCAATTTCCCGCTCGAGGCGCCGCGCGATCCAAAGGACTTCGACCTGCGCTTCGTGCCCGGCGGCGACGCGCGGCCGCGAGGCGCGGAGGGGCAGGCGGCCGAGACGCCGCCCGGCGACTGGCGGAAGGCCACGGTGACGCTCGGCGCGTTCGACTGGGGCGCGTACGGCAGCGTCACGGCGGTCGCCTACGTGCCGGACTACGGCGACGTCCTGGCCACCGTCGAGGGCACCGGCGCCCATGCGC
>CALFZM010000033.1 GCA_937952235.1 uncultured Opitutia bacterium
CGGCCCGGACTGCATGGACGTGTCGGCCGACGGCAGCGCCGTGATCCTGTGGATGGAAACCGGCACCGCCGAGAACGAGGCCGGCATCTATGCGCGCCGGTTCCTCGCCGATGGCACCCTTACCACGCCGCAGCTCGTCGCGGCCTCGACCCAGGCCCGCGCCAGCGGCTTTCCGCGCGCCGCTCTCCGGCCCGACGGTCGCTTGGTGATGTCGTGGACGCTCGCCGGCACGCCTTCGCAGGTGCGCACGATCAGCTTCGATCCGGCCCGGCTCGTCGCCGACGGCGCGCGGGTGTCGCTCGCCCCCGCGCGGCGCGGACCGCCCGTCGATCCGGAGCTCTGCACCTCGCCGGTCGCCGTCGTCGCGGCGCATCCCTGAGCCCGCGGACGCCGTGAAGGTGGAGGGCCCGTCCCCAGGCCGCTGACCATGAAACGAACGTACGGCAACGGGCTGGGGACAGCCCGTTCCACCGTCTTGCGGCGATCCGAGACCCCATTTAACCCATCCCGTCATGACCTCCCGATTCGCACTCCTGCTCCTCCTCGCCGCCGCGCCGGCGGTGGCGCTCGCCCCGCTGGCCACGGCCGCGGCCCAGAAGGCTCCGGAAGCCGGCAAACGCCATCCGCTCAAGGGCGTGGTGGTCGCCGTCGATGCCAACCTCTCCGCCCTGCGCGTGAAGCACGAGGAGATCCCCGGGGTCATGCGCGCGATGACGATGCTCTTCAAGGTCGACGACGCCACGCTGAAGGCACTCAAGGCGGGCGACGAAATCACCGCCCTGATGGCACGAGAGAACGGCGAGTGGCGCCTGTATGACGTGAAGGTCGCGAAACCGGCGCGGAAGTGAAAGCCCGCGCGCAGCCGCCGGAGCTTCAGCCCCGGCTTCGCTTTCCGCATGCCGGGCCCGATGCCTTCGGGCCGGGCAAGGCGGAGCTGCTCCGGCACATCGCCGCGACCGGCTCGATCCGGACCGCAGCCGCCGAGCTGGGCATGTCCTACAACCGCGCCTGGCAGCTCGTCGCGGCCATGAACGCCCTCTTCCGCACCCCGCTGGTCGCGCGCGTGCGCGGGGGCGGCACCGGCGGCGGCGCGGCCCTCACGCCGCTCGGCGAGGAAGTGCTCCGGCGCTACACCCGCATGGAGGCGGCCACGCGGCGCGCCGTGCGGGCGGACTGGAACGCGCTCTGCGCGCTGCTCCGCTGAGGCGGACTCATGCAGTTGGACTTCAAATCACCCATGAAAAGGGCCGCACTGAAAGGTGGAGTGGCTTGTCCTCAAGCCGCTGTGAACCGGTCCGCCGAACGTCAGCCGCCTGGGGACAGGCGGCTCCACCTCAACTGCATGAGTCCGACTGAGGCCGCGGGCGGACGCGCGATACGGCCCGGGCGTTCTATTTGACACAGGATAACGCCCCGGTTGCCTCGCCGGATGACGTGCCGCCTCGTCCTTCTCTGCCTGGCGCTGGGCGCCGCCGCCGGCCTGCGGGCCCGCGAGGCGGTGGCGGTCGCGGCGGCCGCCAACCTCGTCCACGCCGTCGCGGCCCTCAACGCCGCCTACCGGGCCGAGGCGCCCGCGGTGACGGTGACCGCCGCGGTCGGCGCGTCGGGCAGCCTGTACGCCCAGGTCCGGCACGGTGCGCCGTACGACGTGTTTCTCTCGGCCGACCTCGAGTACCCGCGCCAGCTCGTGGCCGCGGGGGCCGCCGAGGCCTCCTCGCTGCGGACCTTCGCGACCGGTCGCCTGGTGGTCTGGACCCGCCGCGACGACCTCGATCTCGCCGACCTGGCCGCCCTGGTGCGGCAGGAAGGCGTCCGCAAGATCGCGCTCGCCCAGCCGAAGGTCGCACCCTACGGCCGCGCGGCCCAGGCGGTGCTCGAGGCGGTCGGCGCGTGGAGCGAGGTGCAGCCGAAGCTGGTGATCGGCGAGAACATCTCGCAGGCCGCGCAGTTCGTCGAAACCGGCAGCGCCGACGTCGGCTTCCTCGCCCTGTCGATCGTGCGTTCCTCGCGGCTGCCGACCCAGGGACACTGGCGCGAGATTCCGGCCGGGCAGCATCCGGGCGTGACGCTCGACCACGGTGTCGTGCTTACGACCCGCGGAAAGCGGAACGCGGCGGCGCGGCGCTATCTGGAGTTCCTCGGCAGCGAGGCGGGTAAACGCGTGCTGCGTGACTTCGGCTACGGAGTGCCGTGAGGCAGGTTCGTCCTGGGAGCGCGGACGCCCTCGTCCGCAACCGAGGTACGGAACAGGACGCTCATTCCACTTTGAACAGCCGACCTCGCCGAAGGAGACGAGGCGCCCTGCCACCAGCGGCCTGGGGACAGTCCGCTCTCCACCTCAATCCCGCGGATTGAATCAGCGACTCCAAGCACTCATCAGTGGTCTTCCTTCCCTTGCCCGACGCCGCCTCCAGTTTCCTCGGTCTGCCCGCGCCCCTGTGGCAGTCGCTGTGGCTGACGGTGCGGCTGGCGGCGATCACCACGCTGATCCTCGGTTGCTGCGGGCTGCCGCTGGCGCACTGGCTCAACACGACGCGGTGGCGGCTCGCGCCGGCGATCGAGACGCTGGTGGCGCTGCCGATCGTGCTGCCGCCGACCGTCATCGGCTTCTATCTCCTCGTGGTCTTCTCGCCGCAGCACCCGCCGGGAAGCTGGTGGCGCGACGTGACCGGGGCGCCGCTCGCGTTCTCCTTTCCCGGGCTCGTCATCGCCTCCGTCTTCTACTCGCTGCCGTTTGCCGTGCAGCCTTTCCAGGCGGCCCTGCGGGCGGTGCCGCGCGAGCTGCTCGACGCCGGGTGCGCGCTCGGGGCCCCGCCGCTGCGGGTTTTCCTGCGCCTGCACGCGCCGCTGGCCTGGCGCGGGATCGCCGCAGGGCTGACGCTCGGGTTCGCGCACACGCTGGGGGAGTTCGGCGTGGTCCTGATGATCGGCGGCTCGATTCCCGGCGTGACCAAGGTCGCGAGCATCGCGCTCTACGACGAGGTGCAGGCGCTCGCGTACCCCCAGGCGCACGCGTTCGCGGCGACGCTGCTGGTCGTATCGTTCGCGCTTCTGCTCGTCGTCACGCTGCTGCAGCGGCGGCGCGGCGGGTGATCGTGCCCGCGCCCAAGGAGCCGGCCGATGCGGGCGGTCGGCCTTGACGCGTTCGGCATAATGGCAACGTTCGCCCTGCCCATGTCCGCCATCCGCACCACCCCGCTCCTGCCCGACCTGCCGCGTCGGGTGCTCGCGGCGGCCTGTGCGGTCCTGGTGCTCGCGTTGACGATCCTCGCGGCGAGCCCGGCGGCGCACGCGTCGTTGCACGACGACGGCCACGATCATTGCCGCGGTGACGCGCACGGCCACGCGCCATCGTCGGAGGATCATTCGTGCGCCGTCGTGTTGTTTGCGAGCGGCGTGTCGCTCCCGGTGGCGCCGGTGGCCGTGCTGCCGCCGACGTCCGTGCCCCTGGGCGTTTCGCCGGTCACGGCGGCCGAGGTTTACCTGGTGTCGCCCCGATATCTCCGCCAGCCGGAGCGGGGGCCACCGGCCGTACGGGTCAGTTGAGTCATCGCCGCGCGCGCTTTTCGCGCGTGGCTGGTTGCGCGTCGCCCGCCTCCGGCGTGGACGCGTTTGTCCGCCACTCCGTCCCTCCCGTACCATGTCCCTTTACCTTCGTCTGCCCACCTCCTTCCTTTGCGCCGGCCTGCTTCTCGCCGCGGGCCGCGCCCAAACCGCCCCGGCCGCCCCGCGCCCGGCGGCGGCGCCCGCCTCGGGCCATTCGCACGACCCGGGTGCCGGGTCGCACACCAGCGGCACCGTCACGCTGGACCGGTTTGTCACGACGGTGACGCCGTTTCCGCGCAATCAGGTCGAACTGGCCCAATCCACCACCGTGCTCGACGGCCGCTCGCTGCTGCTGAAGCAGCAGGCGACCCTGGGCGACACCCTCGCGGCCGAGACCGGGATCAACGCCACGGCGTTCGGACCCGGGGCGAGCCGCCCGATCATCCGCGGGCTCGGCGGCGACCGAGTCCGCCTGCTGGAAAACAGCGTGGGCACGCTCGACGCCTCCGTGACGAGCCCGGACCACGCCGTGAGCGTGGAGCCGTTCCTGGTCGAGCGACTCGAGATCGTGCGCGGGCCGGCCGCCCTGCTCTACGGCAGCAACGCCGTGGGCGGCGTGGTCAACGCGATCACGCATCGCATCGAGACCGACCTGCCCACCGAGCCGGTGCGCGGCGGCTTCGAATTTCGCGGCGGCACGGCGGCCCGGGAATTCGGCCGCGGCGGCGTGCTCGACCTCGCGGTCCGGCCGGACGACGGCAGCGCGCTCATCCTGCACCTCGACGGTTTCCGCCGCTCGACGGAGAACGTCCGCATCCCCGGCTTCGCGGAGAGCGCGGCACTGCGCGCGGAAGAGACGGAACACGCGCTCGAGGAGGGCGAACCGGCGCCGGACTTTGCCCGGCGGCGGCTGCCCAACAGCGCCCTCGAGACCGAGAGCGGCGCCGTGGGCCTCTCGTTCGTCACGAAAGCGTTCCACGTCGGCGCGAGCTACAGCGGCTTCGACACCGATTACGGCGTGCCGGGCCACGAACACCACCACCAAGAAGGCGAGGAGGAGGCCGGCAGCGGGGAAGCCGAGGGTGTCCGGATCAAGCTGCGCCAGCGGCGGACGGACGTGCAGGCCGAGTGGCACCACGACACCGGGTTCCTGCGCGGCGCGCGGGTGAAGTTTGGCCGCGCCGACTACCGGCACACGGAGTTCGAGCCGGACGGGACGGCGGGCACGCGTTTCACCAACCGCGGTCACGACGGCCGGTTCGAGCTGCTCCACGGCGACGCCCGGCCCTGGTCGGGTGCGGTCGGCGTGCAACTGACCCGCAGCGATTTCGCCGCCGTCGGCGACGAGGCGTTCCTGCCGCCTGCGCTGACGCGCAGCGAGTCCGCCTTTGCTTTCCAGGAGATCGACCAGGGGCCCCTGGCGTGGCAGTTCGGCGCCCGGGTCGAGCGCACGCGGGTGACGCCGGCCGGCGGCCGGACCTGGCGTGACACGGAAGTCAGCGGCGCCCTCGGCGTCGTGTGGAAACTCGACCGCGACTACGTGCTGGCCGCCTCCCTCACGCGCACCGGCCGGCCCCCCAACGCCCAGGAGCGCTTTGCGGACGGCCCGCACGCCGGCACCGGCGCGTACGAGATCGGCGACGAAGACCTCGGGGCCGAGCACTCCGTGGCGGCGGAGATCAGCCTGCGCCGCCGCACAGGCATGGTCACCGGAGCCGTCACGGTTTTCACGAACCGCTTCAGCAATTTCATCTTCGAACAGCCGACCGGGCTGGTGGCGGTGGAGCACGGCGACGCGTGGGAGTTCCTCGCGCCGGATGACGAGCATCTCGAGGAGCACGAAGGCGAAGGCCTGGCCGTCTATCGCTTCGTCCAGCGACGCGCGCGGTTCTGGGGCGCGGAGATCGAGACGCTCTGGCACCTTCACGAGCAGCGCGACTGGCAGCTCGACCTGCGGCTCGCGGCCGACTTCACCCGGGCGACGGAAGGGGGCCGCAACCTGCCGCGGATTCCGCCCGGCCGGTTGAGCGCGGGCCTGTTCTGGGCGCACGCGGGTTGGAACGCGGGGGTGGAGGGCAAGCTGACCCTGCGCCAGAACCGCGTCGCCGCCAACGAGTCGCCGACCGACGACTACGTCCTCCTGAGCGCGCACCTGACCCGCACGCTCACGTTCGGGCATACCGCGTGGGAGGTCTTCATCCGCGGCACCAACTTGACCAATGACGAGGCGCGGCCGCACGCGTCCTTCGTCAAGGACCTCGCGCCCCTCCCCGGCCGTGGCGCGATGGCGGGCGTACGAATGAAGTTCTGAACCAACGGTTCGGCTGGGTGGAGCCGCCTGTCCCCAGGCGGCTGACGTGCGACGGACCCGTCGGCAGCGGCTTGAGGACAAGCCGCTCCACCTTTATCTCGAAGGCCCCCTGCACAGTTGGCTGAGGCAGTAAACCGGGGGGCCGGCGGAATGCGCGGCTAACACGGATCGGGGCGGCCACCCGATTCCGTGTCTTCGGTGTGATCCGTGGGCCACCCCGGCCGCCGTTATTTCACCAAAACTCGCCGCGCCCCTTCTAGGCGTCGGCGGGGCGGGTGCGTTAGGATGGTCGTCCGTTTCCCCGTTTCAACCCTGCCCCTTGTGCCCGCCGGAGCCCATGCCGCCGGGCTCGCGAAATTTCCCCATGTCGTTCACCTCGGTCACGCAACTCAAGACGATCAAATCGAGTGTCAAAGGTCTGGTCGAAGACACACTCGCCCAAACCGGCGGACTCCTGCGCCTGGCACCCTGCTGGGTGCCGCGCTCGTTCCTGCAGCCGGGCAAGCGGCTGAAGCTTCACCCGGATGACCTGTACGCGTTCGGCCTCAACCGCGGCGGCATCGACGAACGCTGGTTCGCCTCGACCACGCCCTGCGCCAACGAGAACCGCACGCCCGACGAGGGCCTCAGTTACGTGGTGGTGGGCGGCAAACGATTCACGCTGCAGCAGGCCGTGGCCGAGTGCGGCTCCACGCTGATCGGCGGGTCGATCTGGAAGAAATACAAGAAGTGGCCGGTGTATTCGAAGTTCTTCGATAACATGGGCCCGATCCCGCATCACATGCACCAGTCCGCCAAGCAGGCGAAGCTGGTCGGCCAGGAAGGGAAGCCGGAGTCGTACTACTTCCCGCCGCAGCACAACAACGTCGGCAACAACTTCCCCTATACCTTCATGGGCCTCGAGCCCGGCACGACGAAGGCGCAGGTCAGGAAGTGTCTCGAGAACTGGAACCGGGGCGACAACGGCATCCTCGACCTTTCGCGGGCGTACCGGCTGAAGCCCGGCACCGGCTGGCTGATCCCGCCCTGCGTGCTGCACGCGCCCGGTTCGCTCTGCACCTACGAGCCGCAATGGGGCTCGGACGTCTTCGGCATGTACCAGTCGCTCGTCGAAGGCCGCGAGGTGCCGTGGTCGCTGCTCGTGAAAGACATGCCCAAGGCGAAGCACAAGGACCTCGACTTCATCGTCGACCAGCTCGATTGGGACGAGAACACCGACCCGAATTTCAAGGACAACCACTACCTCGAGCCGATCCCGGTCAAGGGGTCCTGCGGGGAAGGGTATACCGACCGCTGGATCGTGTACGGCAAGGTCGCCGGCGAGCAGCTGTTCACGGCCAAGGAACTCACGGTCGAGCCCGGCGCAAAGTGCACGATCAAGGACGGCGGCGCGTACGGCCTCATCACCGTGCAGGGCAAGGGCCGGATGAACCAGCTCGCGCTCGATTGCCCGAAGCTCATCCGGTTCCACGAGCTGACCGAGGACGAGGTTTTCTGCACCGAGGACGCGGCCAAGGCCGGCGTCACCTTTGAGAACACCAGCGACGTCGAGCCGCTGGTCGTCCTCCGGTACTTCGGCCCCGAAGTGCATCCCGACGCCCCGAGCGTCGGAGACTACAAAAAGAAGTAGCGGCCAGGGAGTGGCGAGGAGCGCGTATCACGCGGTTGCCCCCCCTGGCCACACTCGCGGCTTCCGCCGGCGCGCTACGTTCACCTCCCCTCGATTCTCCCGCCGGCCAGCTACTCGCTACCCGCTACTCGCTACTCGCTACTTTCATTCCACCCTCCGGCCTATCGCCGATAACCCAGAATCTCCCATGCCTCAAAACAACTATCCCAAACTGCACAACGCCATGTGGCCCGGCCTGGTCGGCAAGGGCAGCCCCGGCGCGGAACCGTTCATCTCGCTCGACACCATGCTGGACATGACCGCGAAGGCGGAAGTGAACGGCGTGAAGTTCGATGGCGTCGACCTGTTCCTCTACAACCCGCACACGGACATCGACAGCACCGACGACCAGATCAAGCAGCTCGCCGAGAAGATCCAGAAGCGCGGCTTCGTGGTCGGCTCGGTCGTGGCGCCGGTGTGGTTCGACGCCTCGGCTGGCGGCGATGAGAAAGCCCGTGCCAACTTCGTCACCCACGTGCGCAAGGCGATTCGCATCGCGAAGAAGCTGCGCGAGCTCGGCGTCCGGCCTTACGGCATCGTGCGGATCGACAGCGCCACCGGCGTCACCGCCTGGGACAAGGACCCGAAGGGCACGACGAAGCTGATCGCCCAGACCTTCCGCGAGGCCGGCAAGATCGCGAAAGGCGAAGGCGAACGCCTCGCCGCCGAGGGCGAGATCTGCTGGGGCGGCATGCACTCGTGGAAGCACATGGTGAACCTGCTCGAGCAGGTCGACATGCCCAAGGTCGTCGGCTTCCAGGCCGACATGTCGCACACGCACTTGTACACGCTCGGCTACAACGCCGAGGCGCACCGCATCGTGCCGAAGAACTATCACTACGAGCCGGCCGCGTTCCACCAGGCCATGGTCAAGCTGACCAACGCGCTGCGCCCCTGGACGATCGACTTCCACGTCGCGCAGAACGACGGCTCGGTCTTCGGCTCCGGCGACCACGAGAAGACCGGCCGCCACTGCCTCGCGACCGATCCCAAGGGCAAGCTCAACATCGCGCGCGACTCCGGCTACTGGCTGCGCGACGCCAAGGGGAAGGTCACGAAGAAGTTCAAGCACATCTGCTGGGACGGCTGCATGTTTCCCAACGCGGTCATGTCGCAGCAGCAAACCTGGAACGACATCCTCGCGGCGATGATCGAGGTGCGGGCGCTACATGGCTGGAGCGCATGAAGTAGCGGGTAGTGAGTAGCGAGTAGCGAGCATCACGCTTCGTCAGTTTGGCGCCTGCTTGCTGCTCATTTCCGCGATTCACGCGTTCGCTCACCCGTCTCGCGCGCCAGCCAGCTACTCACTGCTCGCTACCCGCTCCTCGCTACTTCCTTTCAACCCGTTCCTCGCTACTCCCACTACACTACCTGCTACTCCCTCTTTTTCCCCCATGGCCAAGAAACAACTCCGCATCGGTCTCATCGGCTACAGCTTCATGGGCCGCGCGCACTCCAACGCGTTCCATCAGGTCAACCACTTCTTTCCCTCGAGCTACGAGCTCGTGCCGCAGGCGGTCTGCGGGCGCGACGAAGCCAAGGTGAAGGAGTTCGCCGAAAAGTGGGGCTACCGGTCCACCGAGACCGACTGGAAGAAGCTCATCGCGCGCGACGACATCGACGTCATCGACATCGCGACGCCCAACAATCTCCACTTCGAGCAGGTCATCGCCGCCGCCAAGGCGGGCAAGATGATCCTCTGCGAAAAGCCGCTCGCGCTGAACGGCAAGCAGGCCGAGCAGATGCTCAAGGCCGTGGAAAAGGCCAAGGTCCCGAACATGGTCTGGTACAACTACCGCCGCTGCCCCGCGGTGGTGCTGGCCAAGAACCTGATCGATGCCGGCCGGCTCGGCCGCGTGTTCCACTACCGCGCCAACTTCCTCCAGGACTGGACGATCAACCCCGAGCTGCCCCAGGGCGGCACCGGCCTGTGGCGGCTCGACGTCAAGGTCGCGGGCTCCGGCGTGACGGGCGACCTGCTCGCGCACTGCATCGATACCGCGCTGTGGCTCAACGGCGGCATCAAGGACGTCAATGCGATGACCGAGACGTTCGTGAAGCAGCGGAAGCACAATCTCACCGGCAAGGTCGAGAAGGTGGGCATCGACGACGCCTGCATCTTCCACTGCCACTTCAACAACGGCTCGCTCGGCCTCTTCGAGTCGACCCGCTACGCCCGCGGCCACAAGGCGCTGTACACGTTCGAGATCAACGGCGAGCACATGAGCCTCAAGTGGGACCTGCACGACCTGCACCGGCTCCAGATCTTCGACCACAGCGACGAGGGCCAGGAGCGCGGTTGGAAGAGCATCCACGTCTCCGATGGCGACCACCCCTATTGCGGCAAATGGTGGGTGCCCGGGCTCCAGCTCGGGTACGAGCACAGCTTCGTGCACGCGATGGTTGAGTTCATCCAGGGCCTCGAGAGCGGGAAGGGCTGCGTGCCGAACTTCCGCGACGGCGTCGCCACCGACCATGTCGTCGACGCCGTGCTCAAGTCCGCGAAGACGCGGACCTGGCAGAAGGTGAAACAGGCCTGAGCCCAATCCCCCTTAGCGCAAAGACGCGAAGAGAGGCGAAGATTCGCAAAGCCATGGTTCGGGATTCGACCGCCCTGCCCGCGCGCTTTGCGAAGCTTCGCCCTACTTCGCGTCTTTGCGTTTAGTCAGTTCCGTTCGTTTGCGCCTACCCCCATGCTCCGCTCCGCCTTCCGCCTTGCCCTGTTCGCCACCCTGACTGCGGTCGCCGCGGGCCAGTCGACGCTCGTGTTCGACCCGCCCGCGGGTGTCGGCGCAAAGGGAAAGCATGTCGTCCTCCTCTCCGGCGACGAGGAATACCGCAGCGAGGAGTCGCTGCCGATGCTGGCCAAGATCCTCAGCCAGCGACATGGGTTCAAAACCACCGTCCTCTTCGCCCTCGATCCGGACGGGACGATCAACCCCGACAACCAGCGCTCTCTCCCCGGCAGCGAGGCGCTCGACCGCGCCGACCTGATCATTATGGCGCTGCGGTTCCGCAACTGGACGGACGACGCGATGCAGCGCTTCGTCAACGCCTACCACCGCGGCGTCCCGATCGTCGCCCTGCGCACGTCGACGCATCCCTTCAATTTCCCGGCCGACAGCAAGTGGGCGAAGTACACCTGGAACAGCAAAGGCCCCTGGGTCGGCGGCTTCGGCAAACATGTGCTCGGCGAGACCTGGGTCACCCACTGGGGCCGGCACAAGGTGGAAGCCACGCGCGGCGTGATCGAGCCGGCCGTGGCCCGCGATCCCCTGCTCCGCGGCGTGACCGACGTGTTCGGCAACAGCGACGTCTACGAGGCGTATCCGCCCGCCGATGCGAAGATCCTGCTGCGCGGACTCGTGCTCAAGGGCATGAACCCGACCGACGCCCCCGCCGACACGGTAAAGAAGCGCGTCACCGACAAGCAGGACCAGCCCGTCAATTCGCCCGCGATGCCCGTGGCGTGGACGCGCGTCCATACGAACGAGACGGGCAAGCAGAACAGGATCTTCACCACCACCCTCGGCGCCGCCACCGATCTCGAGCACGAGGGCCTGCGCCGCCTCGTCGTCAACGGCGTCTACTGGGGCCTCGGCCTCGAGGTGCCGGCGCGCGCCGACGTGCGGGTCGTCGACCCGTATCAGCCGCTCATGTACGGGTTCAAG
>CALFZM010000034.1 GCA_937952235.1 uncultured Opitutia bacterium
GCGTGGCCGCGATCGTCGATGACGACGTGCCCCGCGCGCAGGCGAAGGCGAAGGAACTCGGCTTCGAGGTGCCGGTGCTGCGGGACATCGACGAGGCGCTGGCGTCGGTCGGGCTCGACGCCGTCGATATCTGCGTGCCGACGCTGCATCACCCAAGGTACGTCCGCGCGGCGATCCGGGCGGGGAAGCACGTCTTCTGCGAGAAACCCTTTGCCGCCTCCGCGCGCGAGGCCGACGCACTCGCCCGCGAGGCGAAACGGGCGGGCATCACGATGCAGATCGGCCACTGCATCCGGTTCTGGCCCGAGTACCAGGCCCTCGAGCAGTACGTGCGCTCGGGCCGGGGCGGCAAGCTGCTCAGCCTGTCGCTCGTCCGCCGCTCCGGCCGGCCCGGCTACAGCGTCGGCGACTGGGTCAACCAGGCCGAGCTTTCCGGCGGCGCCGCCTTCGACCTGCACATCCACGATACGGATTTCGTGCACCACCTGCTGGGCCGGCCGAAGGCGGTCACCTCCATCGGCACCCGCGATCCGTCGGGTTGGAGCCATCTGTTCACCCATTACCATTTCGACGGCGTGGCCGTTTCCGCCGAGGGCGGCTGGAATTATCCGAGCCAGTGGGGATTCCGGATGACGTTCGAGGCGGTCTTCGAGCGGAGCGTGGTCGAGTTCGACAGCGGCGCCAGCCCCACGCTCACGATCGTCGAAGGCAGGAAGCCGCGGCGCCCGCTGCCGTACCGCAATCCCAAGGTCGGAACTTCGAAGGCGGGAGGTGGCAACATCTCTGCCCTCGGGGGGTACTTCAACGAATTGAAGTACTTCGTCGACTGCCTGGAGAACGGCCGGCCTCCCGAGATCTCGACGCCGGAGCAGGCGGCGGATTCCGTGCGGACCGTGCTCGCGGAAATCAAGTCGGCCAGCACCGGCCGGACCGTGAAGCTTTGAACCGGAACGATGAAAGCGACGGCACGGAAAGGCGGAGCGGCTTCTCGTCGAGGCGCTGCGGACGGATCGTTCGGACGTCACCCGCGTGCGGACCAGCGGCGCCACCAACCCTGAACCACCCCGGTTGAAGCCATGAAAAAATCCATCAGCATCTGGTCGTTTCCCTTCGACTGGCCCCTCGAGCGCAAGCTCGCCCTGGCGCGCGAGGCCGGCTTTGCCGGGTTCGAGATCGACCTGACTGACGCGGGTCCGGTCGGCATGACGACCTCGGCCGAGGAGCTGCGCGCGGTGCGCCGCGCCGTGGAGCACGCCGGACTCCAGCTCAGCGGTCTCGCCACCGGGCTGTACTGGGGCGCCAACGCCGCCAGCGCCGACCCGGCGGTGCGGCAGAAGGCCGAGGCGATCCTCCGCCGGCAGATCGAATGCGCCGCTGAGCTCGGGATCGACGCCGTCCTCGTCGTGCCCGCGGCCGTGGGCGTCGATTTCATCCCCGGCGCCGAGGTCGTGCCGTACGAGACCGCGTACCGGCGCGCGGGCGAATTGCTGCGCGGGGCGCTGCCCGCCGCCCAGAAGGCCGGCGTCACGCTCTGCGTCGAGAACGTCTGGAACAAGTTTCTCCTCAGCCCGATCGAGATGCGCTGGTTCCTCGACGAGCTGCGCCACGAGTTCGTCGGCAGTTATTTCGACGTCGGCAATGCCCTGCTCGTGGGCTACCCGGAGGACTGGATCGAGACGCTTGGAAAGCGGATCCGCCGCGTCCATTTCAAGGACTTCCGCCGGAATGTCGCCACCATCGACGGTTTTTGCGACCTGCTCTCCGGCGACGTCAGCTGGCCCGCCGTGATGCAGGCGTTGCGGAAAACCGGATACAACGGCTGGGTCGCCGGCGAGATGATCCCGCCGGTGCCGTTCTACAAGCACTGTCCCGAAGTCCTCATTCACAACACCTCGCGGGCGATGGACGCGATCTTCGCCCTCGGAGCCTAAACCATGAAGAAGATCAAATACGGTGTCATCGGCCTGGGCTGGTTCGGCGAAAAGCACCTCGAGGCCCTCTCCGGCCTGCCCAACGTGGAGCTTTATTCGCTGTGCACGCGCAACCCGGCGCGACTCGCCGAGGTCGGCAAGACGTTCGGTGTCTCGCAGCTGCACACCGACTACCACCGCATGCTCGCCGACCCGAACCTCGATGCGGTCAGCGTGGTGACGATGTGGGACCAGCACGCCGCTCCGACCCTCGCGGCGCTGCAGGCGGGCAAGCACGTGTTCCTCGAGAAACCGATGGCTTCGACGATCGTCGACTGCGACGCGATCGTGGCCGCCGCCAAGGCCGCCGCGGGACACTTCATGGTCGGCCACATCTGCCGCTTCAATCCGCGCTACGCCGCGGCCAAGGCGGAGATCGCCGCCGGCAAGATCGGCAAGATCGTATCCATCTACGCGCGACGGAATCTCCCCGCCTTCGTCGGCGCCCAGGTGCTGGGCAAGATCGGCCCGATCATCGGCGACGGCGTGCACGACACCGACCTGATGCTCTGGTACACCGGCGCGAAGGTCGTCACCGCCTACGCGCAGACGCACAGCATCCGCGGACTGAAGAATCCCGACCTCGGCTGGACGATGTACCGCTTCGACAGCGGCGCGATCGGCGTGCTCGAGGACAACTGGTGCCTGCCCGACACGACGCCGTTCCAGATCGACGAGCGGATGGAGATCAACGGCACCGAGGGCTCGATCCACATCCACGACACGCACCCGAACTTCTCCATCTGCGACAAGACGGGCTGGCACTCGCCCGACACGACCTACTGGCCGTCGATCCACGGCGTGCGCGCCGGTGCGCTGCGCGAGGAACTGTCGTACTTCGTCACCTGCGTGAGCCAGGGACGGAAGCCGGACGTGATCACCCCCGAGGAATCCCGCGAAGCCGTCCGCGCCTGCCTCGCCGCCGAGGAGTCCGCCGCCACCGGTCGCGTCGTTACCCTCTGATCGCAATTCACACGTCAGCCTCCAGGCGCTTGCCCACGGAACACACGGAAGACACAGAAGAATACCTTCGCCGGAACGATGCCGTTGGCCTTCAAGTCACCGCTGAAAACGAGGGCACTGCAAGGTGGAGCGGCTTGTCCTCAAGCCGCTGCGGACGGATCGGCTGAACGTCAGCCGCTTGGGGACAAGCGGCTCCACCTCTGCTTCATCGCTCCGGCTGAATTCTGTGTCGTCCGTGGTTCCGTGGGCCAACCTCCGAAATATGTGATTCCGTGGTGACCTTCTCTCTATGCGCCGACTCATCCCCGCTTCCATTCTCCTCGTTGGCCTGCTTCTGACCGTGGCGCTTCGCGCCGCCGACCTCCGGCTCGGCATGGTCGGGCTCGATACCGGGCACGTCATCGCCTTCACCAAGGTGCTCAACGTGCCCTCAGCGAAGGACCACGTCCCGGGCGCGCGCGTCGTGGCCGCGGTCAAGGGCGGCAGCCCGGACATCGCGAGTTCGTGGTCGCGCGTCGACGGCTACACGAAGCAGCTGCAGGAGGAGTTTGGCGTGAAGCTCTACCCCTCGATTACCGAGATGGCAAAGCACGTCGACGTGATCCTGATCGAGAGCGTGGACGGCCGCCCGCACCTGGCGCAGGCGAGGGAAGCGATCCTCGCTGGCAAGCCCACCTATATTGAGAAGCCGGCGGCTGCCTCGTACAAGGAGGCGGCGCAGATCTACGCCCTGGCGCGCGAGCGGAAGGTTCCGGTGTTCAGTTCGTCCGCGCTGCGATTCGCCGCCGAGACCCAGGCCGTGCGCCAGGGCAGCATCGGGCGCGTGCGCAGCGCCGAGACCGGCAGCCCCGCGTCGCTCGAGCCGACGCACATGGATCTTTTCTGGTACGGCGTGCACGGCGTGGAATCGCTCTTCACCGTCATGGGCACCGGCATCGAGAGCGTCACCCGCCGCAACAGCGAAACCGGCTCGATCGTGACCGAGGGCAAGTGGGCCGGCGGCCGCACCGGGGTGTTTCGCCAGCAGAAGGGTTATGGCGGCAAGGCCGTGGGGGAGAAGGGCGAGGCGCCGGTGGGCAAGTTCGACGGCTACGTGCCGCTCGTGCAGGCGATCGTGAAGTTCGGCCAGACCGGCGTGCCGCCCGTGTCGGCGGAGGAGACCCTCGAGATCATGGCGTTCATGGAGGCGGACTACCTCAGCAAAACCCGCGGTGGCGCGACCGTCTCGATCGCGGAGGTCCGGCGCACCGCCGGCGGCAAGTGAACCGCGCGCACCTCCGCTTCCACGCATGAGCACCGCAGCAGTCTTCGGCGCCAGCGGCAAACTGGGCCGCGCCGTGATCGCGGCGCTGGAACGACGCGGCTATGGCGTCCGCGCGCTCGTCCACCGCACGCCGGTGACCGGCCGCAGCGTCACCTCGGTTTCCGGCAGCATCGTCGATCCCGCGGCGGTCGCGCAGGTGGTGCAGGGCGCCGACATCGTGGTGCAGCTCGCCACGACGAAGGAGGACCCCGCGACGTTCTTCGACGTCAGCCTGCGCGGCACGTTCAACCTGCTCGAAGCCTGCCGGCAGGCGCGCGTGAGGCAGTTCATCCTGTTCGGCGGCGATGCCGCGCTGGGTATCTGGTTTTATCCGCAACCGATCCCGATCGACGAAAATCATCCGCGCGCGGCTTATCCGGGATACTATGCGTTCTCGAAGGTGATGGAGGAGGCGATGGCCGAGCAGTACGCGCTCCAGTACGGCGTGCCGGTCACGGTCCTGCGCTGCTCCTGGGTTTTCAGCGGGGGCGACCTGCTCAAGCACTTCTCCCTGCTCGAAAACGTGCGCCCGGCCGAGCCCGGCCACGGTTTCGGCGCCGTGAGTGACGAGGTCATGCGGCTGGTCGAGGCGAAGCAGGAGCGGATTCCGGTCCTGCTCGATGGCCGGGGCGTGCCGCTGCGTCGGCACATCGTGCACCTCGACGACGTCGTTCACGCGTTTGACCGCGCCCTCGATAACCCTTCGGCGTTCGGGCAGACGTTCAACATCTCCGGTCCCGCGCCGTTCGACTACCGCGTGGCGGCCGACCACCTGTCGCGCCGGCTGGGCGTGCCCACGGTCGACCTGCGCTGCCCGGCGTACCATTCGTTCGAGATCAACATCACCCGCGCCCGCACGGTCCTGGGTTATGCGCCGGAGAATGATTTCTTCCGCATGGCCGACCGCGCCGTCGCCTCCTCCCATGAGCAGCCCGAAGGTTAAGTTCCAGTTTCATCACATCGGCCTTCCCACCGACGACAGCCAGCCCGGCGAGGCCTATGTGTCCGACACGAAGGTCTGGGTGACCGACCCACGCCGCCATCCGTACAAGGTGGAGTTCCTGCGCTTCGAGAAAGACAGCCCGGTCTCCGGGCCGGTGCGCGACCTGCCGCACATCGCCTACCGCGTCGACGACATGGCCGCCGCGCTCGAAGGCGAGAACGTGCTCATCCCGCCCTTCAGCCCGTCGCCGGGCTTCCACGTGGCCTTCGTCCTGCAGCACGGCGCCGTGGTCGAGTTCATGACCTTTGGCAGCGACGACGACCTCCCGTGGAAGTGAGACGTGGTTCCGAATGGAGGCCTTCTTTGCCCACGGAACCCACGGAATACACGGAAGAGGATTTGGCTTCCATGTGTTCCGTGGGCGATCTCCCTGCCTGATGATTCTCATTCCCTCTTACCATGTCCTTGAAAGATAAAGTCATCCTCGTCACCGGCGGCACGTCCGGCATCGGCGAAGCCTGCAGCCGGCATTTCGCGGAACTCGGCGCGCGCGTCGTGATCGCCTCCAACCAGGAGGCCCGCGGTCGCGAGATGGAGTCCGAGCTGCGCGGCCAGGGGCGGGACGTGCGGTTCGTGTTCACCGACGTCGCCGACGAGGCAAGCGTCCGCGCGATGGTCGAGCGCGCCGTCGCGCTCCACGGCCGCATCGACGGCGTGCATTGCAACGCGGGCGTCTGGGCCAAGGGCCGGGTGACGGAATTCGACGATGCCGTCTGGAACAAGGTCATGAACGTGAACGTGAAGTCGGTCTTCTGGACCGCGCGCCACGTGGTGCCCGTCATGGAGCGCCAGGGGAAGGGCGTGATCGTGATCACGACCTCGGTGGCCGCGTTCATCGGCTTCCCCGCGCACGCGCTCTATTGCGCCTCCAAGGCCGCGCTCGAAGCCCTCGTCCGCTGCCTCGCCGTCGATCATGCCGGCGTCGTGCGCGTGGCCGGCATTTGCCCCGGCACCATCGACACGCCGATGCTGGCGGCGACCTGCGAGGGCTGGGACAAGCCGATCGCGGAACTCTACGCCGACGTCGCGCGCCGCATTCCCGTCCGCCGGCTCGGGCAGCCGGTCGACATCGCCCAGGCCGCGGCGTTCCTCCTCAGCGACCAGGCCAGCTATGTGAACGGCACCTCCCTTGTCCTCGACGGCGGCACGATGGCGCTGCCACCGTGGTGAGACCCGGGGGCCCACGGAACCCACGGAGAACCGCGGCCCTTCCGTGCGCCCTGTGTGTTCCGTGGGCAGTCTAGCTCCTGCGGTCACTCCTTCCCTATGCCCGCCCCGACGTTCGATCCGGACAAGTTCGAGAACATCCATCAGCTCGGCGGCATCCGCACGGGCACGCTCGATGCGCCGGGTGGAGGCGGCGTGCGTGCGGCCTTCGTGGATACCGGCAGCGGGCTCCGGTTCACCGTCGCGCTCGACCGCGGTGCGGACATCGTCGACGCGCATTTCAACGCCTTCGGCCTGGCCTACCTTTCGCCCAACGGACTGCGCCTGCCCAACGCCGCGTATCACGTGGACAACGAGTGGCTCCGGGGCTGGGCCGGCGGGTTGGTCACCACCTGCGGGCCGGAATATGTCGGCGGCTCGCGGCTGGAGCAGGGCACGAAGACGTCGCTGCACGGCCGTTACTCCAACACGCCCGCGGTCGTCGAGGTGTTGCGCAATCCCGACCCCCGCCGGGGGCGGCTCGACCTGGAGCTCGGCGTCGTGGTGCGCGACACGCGGACCTTCGGACCCGTGTTCGAGGTGCGCCGTACGCTGCGCTGCACGCTGGGTCGCCCGGAGCTCGAGATCGAGGACGAGGTGACGAATGCCGGCGACACGCCCGCGGCGCACCACTGGCTGTACCACTGCAACCTCGGCTACCCGCTGCTCGATGAGGGAGCCCGCTTCATCTATCGGGGCCGCGCCGTTTACTGGGTCGTGCCGCCGCCCGCCGGCCAGGACATCGTGCAGCCGCTGCCGGCCGCGGCGATGAACGCGCTGAAGCGCGTGCCGGTCGCGCTGCCGGAGCACGCCGGCGGCGGCGAGCGCGGCCTGATCGTGGAAACCGAGCCCGACGCCGACGGCCTTTGCAGGATCGGAGTGGTGAACGAACGGATACAGCTCGGCCTCGAGGTCAGCTATCGTCCGGAGCAGCTGCCGCGGATGGCGCACTGGCAGCACTACGGCCCGCGCGGCTCGTACGCGACCGCGCTCGAACCCTTCCACGGCTCGCTGCTCGGCTCCGCCCGCGACCGCCACCCGCTCGTGCACGCGAAACTCGAGCCGGGCGAAAGCCGCCGCTACCGGTTGCGTCTGCGGGTGCTGCCCACGTGGGCGGCATGCGAGCAGCTCATTGTCTCGGACGGGTCCGTGTGCGAGTGAGGTGGAGCAGCCTGTCCCCAGGCTGCTTTCAGGATGTCCGTTGTGCAGCCATGACTCGAGTTTACCAAACCAGCGGCCTGGGGACAGGCCGCTCCACCTCCCAGGCTTCCCTTTCGCCCATGAAAACGCGTCTCGCCGCCCTCGTCCTCCTCGCCGCCGTCTGTTTCTTCCCCGCTGCCCTGCTGGCCCGCGACGCGGAGTTCGGCTTCGTCGCCCAGACCAACGTGTCGGTCGCGATGCGCGACGGCGTGAAACTTGCGACCGACCTGTATTTCCCCGCGCGCGACGGCGCGGCCGTGCCCGGCCGGTTCCCCGTCATCCTCACGCGCACGCCCTACAACAAGAACGGCAGCGCCTCGCTCGGGCGTTACTACGCGGCGCGCGGCTACATCTTCGTCGCCCAGGACACGCGCGGCCGCTATGCGTCCGAGGGCGTGTGGCACTGGCTGACCGACGATGGCCGCGACGGCTGGGATTGTGCGGACTGGATCGGCCGGCAGCCGTGGTTTGGCGGCAAGATGGGCATGCTCGGCACCTCGTACGTCGGCGGCACGCAGCACGCGATGGCCTTGGAGAAGGTGCCGCAGCTCACCACGGTGATTCCGGTCGACGCCGCCGCCAACATGGGCCGGCAGAGCGTGCGCAACGCCGGCGCGTTCGAGCTGCGTTTCTGGAACTGGATCATGCTCAACGCGGGCAACGGCAGCCGCGCCGGGCGCGACCCGGGCACGCTCGCGGTGCTGAAGGAGCTCGCCGCCTCGCGCCTGGCCTACCTGCCGCACCTGCCGTTGCGCAAGGGCACCACGCCGCTGCGACTCGCGCCCGAGTACGAAGAGTGGCTCGTCGAGGCGATGAACCACGGCGCCGACGACGCCTTCTGGGCGCAGAACAACATCCTTGCCGATCCGACGCGCTACAAGGACATGCCGGTCTACCTCGTCGGCGGCTGGTACGATTCCTGGGCGGGCAACACCACCGCGACCTACGCCGCCCTCACGCGTACCCTGAAGAGCCCGGTCTACCTGATCATGGGCCCGTGGATTCACGGCGGGCAGAGCGGGTCGAGTCACGGCCAGGTATCGTTTGGCGCCGACGCTGCCATCAAGGATGCGCTCGCCTGGCGGCTGGAGTGGTTCGACCACTGGCTGCAGGGGAGGGACAACTCGGTCGGCAGGGCGGCGCCGTTCGCGACCAGGGTCCGGATCTTCGTCATGGGCACCGGCGACGGACGCAGGAACGAGAAAGGCCTGCTCAACCACGGCGGCTCCTGGCGCGAGGAGCGCGAGTGGCCGCTCGCGCGCACCCGGGCGACGCCGTATTATTTCCACGGCGACGGCCGGCTCACGCCCGAGAAACCCGGCGGCCGCAACGAGAGCACAAGCTACCAGTTCGACCCGAAGAACCCCGTGCCGACGCTCGGCGGGAACATCTCCTCCGGCAACGACCTGCTGCAGGCGGGCGCGTGGGACCAGCGCGGCGGCGAGAAGTTCTGGAACTGGAAGGACCCGGTGCCGGTGGCCGCGCGCAATGACGTCGTGGTCTTCCAGAGCGCGCCGCTGGCGCAGGACACCGAGGTCACCGGCGAGATCGAGGTGAAGCTGTGGGCGTCCTCCTCGGCGCTCGACACCGACTTCACCGCCAAGCTGGTCGACGTGTATCCGCCCAGCGAGGACTACCCGAACGGGTTCGAACTCGCCATCGGCGACGGCATCATCCGCGCGCGTTTCCGCGAGACCCTGGCGAAGGAGAAGCTGCTGGAGCCCGGGAAAATCTATCCCTTCACGATCAAACTCTACCCGACGTCGAACGTGTTCAAAAAGGGCCACCGGATCCGCGTCGACATCTCGAGCAGCAACTTCCCGCGTTTCGACGTTAACCCGAACACCGGCGAGCCGCTCAACCGCCACCGCCGCAGCGTCATCGCGACGAACACGCTGCATCACGACCGCGACCACCCGTCGCAGATCGTGCTGCCGGTGATTCCGAGGTGACGCCCGGGAGCGCGGCCGTCCCCGGCCGCAGTCGCCGCAACCCAAGCCAGCAGCGTGGGGACACGCTGCTCTACCTGTGGCACAGCTGAACTCCCTGGCTTCACCCGGTCATCCCCACGTCACGATCGCGATGTACGCCGTGATGCCGGCAAGCGTGAGGAAATAGACGCCCGACAGCCCCAGCGCGATCCGCGAACCCCAGCCGGGACGCAGCTCGGGCGGCAGCAGGCGGACGTTCACCGCCAGGGTGTGCAGGCAGCTGATGCCCAGGGCAAAGTTGGAGACGTTGGCCGCCACGATCACCAGCCAGAGGGGATTGGCGAAGGAGAGGAAGATCGCCGACATCACCAGGTACAGCACGAGGAAGCCGTAGTAGATCCATTTCACCTGGTGGGGATCGACCTGCCGGAAACGCCCGTATGCGGTCCACGTGATGTCGACCCACCGGCGCAGGAAGCCGTCGACGGTCGTGATCACCACGGGGAAGAAGACGAGGAAGCCGCAAAGCAGCATCCCGTACCACAGCACGGTGCCGAGCTGGCCGCCGACGCGCTCGCCGACGCCGCCGGCCATCATGCCCGCGAGCACCCACCGGTCCGCGACCGTCCCCCGCGGGATCATCTCGACGGAGATCATCGCCGGCAGGGCAAGCCCGATCAACGACGCCGGGATCCAGACGTACCATTGGTCGAGCCGCACCATCCGCACCCAGCCGCGCCAGCGGTCGAGCGCGGACGGCGTCGGCGGAAACGTCGTCCCGCTGTGCTCGAGTTCGAGATTCAGCCCGCCGATCGCGCTCGGGATCGCGCCGACCTTGCCGCCCATGCCCCAGCCCTGCTCCCGGATGTAGGCGCAGATCGTCGCCTGCGTGAGGCCGCCGATGCCGGCGATGGCGGCGAGCGTGGTGAGCAGCTTCAGCGACTCGAGGTCGAGTTCCGGCAGCGCTTCACCCCGCCAGAGGGCACCGAAGACATTCACCACGGATCCGTCCGCCGCCGGCAGCGAGCCCACGGACAGGAAGCCGAGCATCACGTCGGCAAACGTGCGCCACGAGCCGAGGCAGACGACGATGGCGAGGGTGAAGCCGAGCACGAAGAAGACCTTCACCACCACGAGCCGCTTCACCATGTGGTAGATGGTGCCGCCGAAGATCAGCGGGATCGGAAAGAGCAGCAGCACGACGTAGGTGATCGTGCGCATGAGCTCGGTTTCCGTGGCGGGATTCGGTATCCGCCCAAGCAGCACGGCGGCGAGGGTGACGGCCACCCCGGAGAGCTGGTAAGGCAGCATCGTCCAGATATCGATCGCCGCATACGTCACGGTCCAGAACCGCGAGCCGGGCTTCAGCCGCAGCTTGCCGGTCATGATGCCCTCGCCGGTCGCGAGCGTGTAGCGGCTCGCCTCGACGTTGTAGATGTACTGGGCGAGCAGCGTGATCACCGTGATCCACAGCAACGCGCCCCCGTAGCGTGCCGTCACGGCCGGGCCGATGAGCCATTCGCCCGCTCCGAGCGAGGCGCCGGCCATCACGATGCCCGGGCCCAGCAAGTCGCGCCAGGTGCGACGGGGCGGCGGCGGCAGGTCGCCCTGCGCCCAGGGG
>CALFZM010000035.1 GCA_937952235.1 uncultured Opitutia bacterium
TCTGTTCTCGCCGCACGGGTGGGCGGGGCTCGCCGGATACGGGGTCACGCTGGTGACCTGCGGCGTGATCGAGTCGATGCAGGCGTCGCTCACCGACCTGCCGAGTTTCACGCTGATCCTCGGCGCGATCATGGTGGGCGGCAAGGCGGGCGCGGTCGTGCTCGCGTTTGCCGCGCTCGTGCGGTCGACCTCGCTGATCGGATTTGTCGGCCTGGCCGCCCTGCCGCCGCCCTGGAAGGAGTCGATTCGCCGCAACGTGGTCTACGGCTTGATCGCGACCGTGCCGCTCGCGATCTGGGTGGCATACGTGCTGTGGCGCTTCCACGGGCGCGAGGTGAATTTCGACGGCGGGAATCTCGCGATGCCCTTCCGCGGCATGATGGAAAAGCTCGGCGAGTTCAGCGTGACGGCCGTACACGGCTCGATCCGGTGGCACCGCTTCTTCTTCGAACTCTACAAGAGCTACGAACTGCACGCCGTGCTTACCATGGTCTCGGTCGTGACGCAGATCGTGTTCGTGGCCGTCAACCGTCAATGGCGGGATCCCCTGTGGCGCTGGGGCGCGGTGGTGGCGGTCTACTTTTCCTGCATCAGCTTCCTCTCGTGGGAGAGTCATTTCACCATCACGCGGCACGCGCTGCCGCTGACGCTGCTCTTCAATGTCCTGCTCGCGGCCCGGCCCGGCCGCTCGTGGCTGATCTGGTTTCTGCTCGGCAACTGCTTCGTGCCGTTCGGTGTGCGGTATTTCGACAACATGCGCGAGTTCCGCTCTCCGCCGGCCCTTCCGGAGTTCGTGGTCGAGACGTCCGCCGTCGCCGGCGTCGCGCCGGTGACCGTGCAATACGGCGAGGGTTGGTCGCGACAGATGTGGTGGCCCGACACGACCTGGCGCTGGACCCGCTCCGAGCAGGCGACCGTGCTCCTGAGCAATGGCGCGGCGCAGCCGCTGCCGGCCGAACTGGTGTTCCTCGCGCAGACGCACCACCCGCGGGAGTTTCGCGCGGAGTTCGCCGGCCGCACCGTGCGCCAGGAACGACTGGCCGCGGGAAGGCAGGTGGTCCGCCTGGACCTGCTGCTGCCGCCCGGTGCATCGACCCTCACGCTCGCGGTTTCGGGTGAACCCTCGAAAACCGACGACGGCACCTCCGGCGAAGTGCGGCTCAAGATGGAGAAGCCCGAGCTGCGCGTACGACCGTAGCCCGGCCGCCGGCGCAGCCTTTCGCTTGCGATGTACGCCGGAGGCCCCACGTTGGGAGGTTCTGCCCATGATCGCTCCCGAAACCTTCAGCCATATCGAGAATATCAAGAAGCGCGCCGGTCATCTCTGGAGGTTTCTTTGACTGCGAACAAAAGCAGCGGGAGATCGAGGCCATGGAGGCCGAGATGGGCGCGCCGACGTTCTGGGATAACAACGAACGCGCCCAGAAGCACATCGGCAAACTCAACGGACTGAAGAAGGCGGTGCTTCCCGTCGTGGCTTTCCAAAAGAAGGTCGACGACGTGGGCGTGATGCTCGAGCTCGTCGAAGCGGCCGACGGCGCGGAAAAGGAGATGTACGCGCGCGAGCTCGACACGCAGGTCGAGGGCATGGTCGCGGAACTCGACCAGCTCGAGATCGCGTCCTTCCTCACCGGCCAGTTCGACAAGAACAACGCGATCTTCTCCATCCAGTCCGGCGCCGGCGGCACGGAATCGAACGACTGGGCCGACATGCTTTTCCGCATGTACTCCCGCTGGGCGGAACGCCGGGGGTTCACCGTCGAGCTGCAGGACGTCCAGCCGGGCGACCAGGCCGGCATCACCAAGGCGACGATGCTGATCAAGGGCGAGAATGCCTACGGTTATGCCAAGGCCGAGCGCGGGGTGCACCGGCTGGTGCGCATCAGCCCCTTCGACGCCAACAAGCGGCGGCATACCTCGTTCTGCGCGGTC
This sequence comes from uncultured Opitutia bacterium, assembly GCA_937952235.1. GTDB lineage: Bacteria > Verrucomicrobiota > Verrucomicrobiia > Opitutales > Opitutaceae > ER46. The sequence goes on from CALFZM010000035.1 coordinate 1,933, forward strand.
GATGTGATCGCCGAAGTCAACGAGGAGATCGAAATCGACATTCCGGAGAGCGAGATCCGGGTCGATGTCTACCGCTCGTCCGGCAAGGGCGGCCAGGGCGTCAACACGACCGACTCCGCCGTGCGCCTCACGCACATCCCCTCCGGGATCGTCGTCGTGTGTCAGAACGAGCGGTCGCAGATCAAGAACCGCGCCACCGCGCTCAACGTCCTCAAGTCGCGCCTGTATGAGAAAAAGCAGGACGAGCAGCGCGCCGAGATGGACAAGTTCTACGGGGAGAAGGGCGAGATCGGGTGGGGCAGCCAGATCCGCAGCTA
>CALFZM010000036.1 GCA_937952235.1 uncultured Opitutia bacterium
GCCTGGGGACAGGCGGCTCCACCGCAACGGCATCGTTCCGGCTGAGTCGGACTCATGCCGTTGGCCTTCAAATCAGCCGTGAAAAAGGCCTCACTGAAAGGTGGAGCGGCTTGTCCTCAAGCTGCTGCGGACCAGTCCATCGCACGCGAGCCGCCTGGGGACAGGCGGCTCCACCGCAACGGCATCTTTTGGCGGAGTCGTTCCGGTCGAGCTCCCCGTCAGCGCGCGAAGGGATTGAAGCGAAGTTCGTTTCCGACCGTGGTCAGCGGCCCGTGACCGGGAGCGATCACGGTGCACGGCGGCACGGCGTGCAGCATGCGCTGCAGGTTTCGCTCGAGTTCGGCGGGCGAGAAAAACGCGCCGCCAACGGAGCCGGCGAAGACGAGGTCGCCAGAGACGAGCAGCGCCGAGCCGTGGGGAGCGGCGGGCGCCCGCACCAGGTAGCAGTTGTGCGCGGCGGCGTGGCCCGGCGTGGCGAAAGCGGTCACCTCCAGGGAGCCGAACCGACGCGTGGCCCCCTCGCCCAGCGGCTGGCCGCAGGGAGCGCTGGCGCCCTGGGGGATGTAGGCGGCGGGGGCGCCGAAGCGGGCGACGACGTCGCACAACCCGCCCGCGTGCTCCGGCTCGACGTGCGTGAGAAACACCGCATCGAGCACGCGAATCACCGGCGGCCAGACGGCATTGAGCGCCTCGATGCCGGCGCCCGTGTCGAAGAGCAGCGCGTGCGACGAGCCGCATTCGCCGACCAGGTACGCGTTGGCTACGCCGATGCCGTGCGGCATGCGCAGCGGCCAGACGCAGAACGGCAGGCCGTCGATCTCGGGCTTTGGGTACTGACCGCTGCCGAGGGCGCACAGGCCGACTTCGTTCAAACCCAGCACGCCGGCGATCCGCCGCAGCTCGTCGCAGCCCAGGTCCGAGCGGTAGTCCACCGCATCGCAGATCCGGCCGAGCGCGATCCCGGTCCTTGCCGCCAGCGCCTCCGCGGTGAGTCCGGCCCGGCGCAGCGCTTTTTCGAGCACGTCGCCGAGTTCGTCTTCGAGCGGAAGTGGAGGAGGCTGGGACACCGACGCGGACCCTACGCCACCGTCCGTTCGGTGGCAAAATTGATTTTCTTTTTCGCCGCGCCTTCCACAGGTTCGGCCCATGGACGACACCCAGAAGGAGATTCTCGGCATCTTCACCCGCACCCGCGCCCTGCTCGAGGGTCACTTCGTGCTGCGGTCGGGATTGCACAGCGGCCACTACTTCCAGTGCGCGCAGGTGTGCCAGCATATGGATGCGGTCACGCGCCTCGCCGAGCTGCTGGTGGCCAAGGTCCGTGCGCAGGGCCTGAGGTTCGAAACCGTGCTCGCGCCCGCCATGGGCGGCCTGGTCATCGGCCAGGAGGTCGCGCGCCAGGCGGGTGTCCGCTTCATCTTCGCGGAGAAGGAAAACAACGTCCTCGTGCTGCGCCGCGGCTTCAAGTTCCGCCCGGGTGAGACCGTGCTGGTGGTCGAGGATGTCGTCACCCGCGGGGGCCGCGTGGTCGAATGTCTCAACCTCGTGCGCCAGGGCGGTGGCAGCGTCGCCGGCATCGCCATGCTCGTCGACCGCTCCTCCGGCTCCGCCCGCTTCGACGTGCCGGCGGTCTCGCTGCTCGAGCTCAGCTTTCCCACCTACCCCGCCGATGCCCTGCCGGCGGCACTCGCCGCCCTGCCGGTCGAAAAGCCGGGAAGCTAAGCAACGGTCTCAAGAGAGCGGCAGATCTCCCGGCGCGCGCCGCTCCGGCAGCGCGGCGGCTGCGACGGCGCAGGGACCGCCGGACCCGGCGATGACGCGATCGAAACCGCGGCGAGCGCCCGCGGCTCAACGCGACCGGCTTCCCTCCTGCGGCGTGACCGTGACGACGACGTAGCGAATCGAGCGCCCGTCGAACACGCCGAGCAGGTTGCGACCCGGCGCGAGCCGTTCCCGTGCCGCCGTGAGATCGGTCACGAGCGCGCGGTTGACCTCCATGATCACCATGCCCGGCCCGAGCCGCTCGCGATAGGGCGAGCTGTCGGCGACGCCGGTGATCACCAGACCGTTGATGCGTTGGTCGAGGATCCGGTAGCGCCGCCGGGCCTCCTGGGTCAGCGGCTCCACGTCGATGCCCGCGAGCAGCTCGTTGGGGTTCTCGATGGCGCGTCCGAGCGTCACCTCCACCGTCCGTTCACGTCCATCCCGGAACACCTTCAGCTTCACCTTGGTGTCCGGCACCACCTGCGCGACCAGCAGCCGCAGTTCCTCCCACGAGGTGACGGGATGGCCGTCTAGCGCCACGATCACATCGGTGCGCTTGAGGCCCGCCTTCTCCGCCGGGCTGTCGGGGTCGAGGTCGGTGACGACGACACCGCGCGTCTCCCGCGGCAACCCCAGCTGCTCGGCGACGTCGGCGGTCACCGTGTCGCTGGTCACGCCCAGGAAGCCGCGCGCGACCACGCCCGACTCGACGAGGCTCCCCATGATGAACCCGGCGAGATTCACCGGAATGGCGAGGCCGATGCCGATGTTGCCGCGCGAAGGCGTGATGATCGCGCTGTTGATGCCCACCAGCCGGCCGCGCGCATCGATGAGCGCCCCGCCGGAGTTGCCCATGTTGATCGCGGCGTCGGTCTGGATGAAATCCTCGTAACCCGAGACATTCTCCAGCAACCGCAGCCGGCTGCGGCCCTTGGCGGAAACGATTCCCATCGTCACCGTCTGGCCGACGCCCAGCGGGTTGCCGACGGCGAAGACCACGTCGCCCACCCGCACCTTGTCGGAGTCCGCAAAGGTCAGCGTCGGCAGGTCCTGGCCCTCGATCTTGAGCACGGCGATGTCGGTCTTCGGATCCGCGCCGATCACCTTGGCGATGAAGTCGCGGTCGTCGGACAGCGTGACCTTCAGTTCGTCGGCGCCCTCCACCACGTGATTGTTGGTCAGGATGTATCCATCCCGCGTGACGATGACGCCAGAACCGAGCCCTTCCTGCCGGCTCTCCCGCTCCTGGTCCGGCACATTGCCGAAGAACGGCCGGAAGAACGGATTCAACGTGTAGCGCTCCTTGATGATCTTGGTCGAGTAGACGGATACGACCGCCTTCTGGGCCGGCTCGATGACGTCGGCGTAACTCATCACCAGGCCGGGCCGTGCGCCCTCCGTGACCGGGGAGAGATCGACCCTGATGTCGGGCTTCTTCGCCTTGGCGGCGGACTTCTTCGCGTCGCGCGCGGCGGCGGCCTCGAGGGAGGTGACCGCGGCGGCGAGCACGAGGACGGCGGCGAAGGCGGGCAGGAGTCGGCGGTGCTTCATGTCACGAAAAGCCGCAACGTAGCGAAACCGGCCTGTTCCGCAATCCCCCGACAATCGGCAGCGGCCCCGGGGACAGGCCGCTTCACCTCGACGCGTATCCGATCGGCCAGGTATCGAATCGCCCTTAGAATCCCTTCACGCGGAAGAGCCCGGTGACGCTCTCGTTGCTGTTGATGCGCTGGATGGCCTGGCCGAGCAGCGCGGCGACGCTCAGGACCGTGACCGGGATGCCGTGCGTGTTGATCGGCGTGGAGTTGGTCGTGATCAGCTCATCGATGAGCCCGCTCTTGAGCCGGTCGACTGCGACCTCGTTGAGGATGCAGTGGCTCACGGCGGCGCGCACGCTGCGGGCGCCGTGGTCGCGCAGCAACTTGGCGGCGGCGGCGAGCGTGCCGGCGGTCTCGGTGATGTCGTCGACGAGCAGCACGTCGCAACCCGCGACCTCGCCGACGACATTGATCGCCTCGACGTTGGTCGCGCTCTTGCGCTTCTTTGCCACCAGTCCCAGGCCGGCGCCGAGCACATCCGCGTAGGCCGCGGCCATCTTCATGCCCCCGACGTCGGGCGAGCAAACCACGAGGCGGTCGGAGCGGTTCTTCGTCAGGTAATCGAAGAAGACCGGGGAGGCGTAGAGGTGGTCGACGGGGATGTCGAAGAATCCCTGGATCTGCTGCGAGTGCAGGTCCATCGTGAGGATGCGGTTCGCGCCGGCGGCCACGATGAGGTTGGCGACGAGCTTCGCGGTGATCGGCACGCGCGGCTGGTCCTTGCGATCCTGGCGGGCGTAGCCGTAGAACGGCAGCACCGCGGTGATGCGGGCGGCCGAAGCACGGCGCGCCGCGTCGATCATGATGAGCAGTTCGACTAGGTTGTGATTGGTCGGGGGGCAGGTGGACTGGATGATGAACACATCCTGCCCGCGGATGTTCTCGTTGATCTTCACGAACGACTCGCCGTCGGGGAAGCTCGTGACGGTCGCCTCGCCGAGCGGTTCGCCGATGGAGCGGCAGATTTCCTCCGCGAGGAGACGGTTGGAGTTGCCCGTAAAGATCTTAAGCCGGGAGACGCTCATGGGTGGGCGCGATGTTGGGGTGCCGCGCCTCAGGAGGAAGACTTTTCTGCGCGCGTCCGTTGCTCCAGCTGCTCCTCGATCGCCTTCACCCGCTTGAAGAGGTCCGGCAGCCGCGGCTGCAACACCGCGATCCGGCGTTCCAGCATCATGGGGAGGGCCGGATTGCCGTTGACCACGGCTCCGGGCGCCACGTCTGTATTGAGTCCCGCACGCCCTCCCGCCTTCACCCCTCGGCCGATCGTGATGTGTCCGGCCACGCCGGCCTGCCCACCGAGCACCACGTAGTCGCCGAGCGTGGCGCTGCCCGAGATGCCCACGTGGGCACAGATCAGGCAGTGGCGGCCAATGACGACGTTGTGGCCGATCTGCACCAGGTTGTCGATCTTGGTGCCCTCCCCCACCGACGTGCGGCTGAACCGTGCGCGATCGAGCGTCGTGTTCGCCCCGATCTCGACGTCATCGCCGATCTCCACGGTGCCCACCTGGGGCACCTTCTGGTGCCGGCCGCCGCCAAACTCGTAGCCGAAGCCGTCCGAACCGAGCACCGCTCCCGGCTGGATCTGGACGCGGCGACCCACCTGGCATTCCGCCGCGATCACGACTCCGGGCATGAGCCAGGAGTCGTCGCCGATGCGGGCATTGCGTCCGACGAAGACCTGTGCCTGGAGATGGACCCGTTCGCCCACGGAGGCGCCGGCCTCGATCACACACAGCGGACCCACCGTCGCCGAGGCCGCGACTTCTGCACCGGGAGCGACGCTCGCGCTCGGATGCACGCCGGGTTCGGGTTTCGGCCAGAGTTGCCGCTCGATCCGCGCGCAAACTTTCGCCAGCGCCGCCGACGGGTTGTCGACGAGGACGTAAAGCTGGCCCGGGGCCGGTTCGCCGGCAAAGTCCGCAGGCAGGAGCACCACCGACGCGCGCGCGCCGGAAACGTCCCCCTTGTACTTCAGGTTCCCGAGAAAACTCAGATCGCCGGCGGCCGATCCGTTCAGCGGCGCGATGCGACGGATCGTATCGTCCGTACCGCCGCGCGTGGACCTGGCTTCGACCATGCCGACGATCTCGGCGGGAGAAAAGGCAACCTCCATGAACCGCGAGCGTGAGGGAATCGCCGCACCGTGCAATTCAGCAAACGAC
>CALFZM010000037.1 GCA_937952235.1 uncultured Opitutia bacterium
CCGGGAGGCAGCGCCGGCAGCGGCTCGTGCCCCTGGCCGGCCGCCCCGGCCTCGTCGAGCGCCGTCACGCGGGTCGTGTCGGTCACGCGTTTGATGAACAATCCCGCCGCGAGGACCATGCCGACCTCCACCGCGATGGTGAGGTCGAAGACCACCGTGAGCACGAACGTCACCAGGAAAACCGCGGCGTCGCTCCGGCTGTGGCGGTGCAGCAGGCGAAACTCCGTCCAGTCACCCATCTTCGCGGCGACTGCGAGCAGGACCGCCGCCAGCACGGTGAGCGGGATGAACTTCGCCGCCGGCGCCGCCGCCAGCACGACCGCCAGCAGCACGCCGGCGTGCACCATGCCGGCCACGGGAGTCGCGGCGCCGTGCCGGACATTGGTGGCCGTGCGGGCGATCACTCCGGTCACGGGGATGCCGCCGAAGAACGGCACGACGACGTTCGCCACGCCCTGCGCCATCAGTTCCTGGTTCGAATCGTGCCGGTCGTCGATCATCGCATCGGCCACCACCGCCGACAGCAGCGACTCGATCGCGCCGAGCAGCGTGATCGCCAGCGCCGGGCGGATCAGCTCCCCGATCCGGTGGAGATCGAACGCAGGCGGTTGAAACTCGGGCAGCCCGCGTGGAATCGCGTCCGCGCCGAAGCGCGAGCCGATGGTCTCGACCGGCAGGTGCCAGAGTTGCACGGCCGCCGTGCCCGCCACCACCGCGACCAGCGTGCCCGGCACCACGCGGGCCCACCGCGCCGGCCAGAAGAGGATCACGAGCAGCGCCGCCAGCCCCACCGTCACGGTGGCGCCGCCAACGGTGGGGAGCGCGCGGCCCAGCGCCGCGACGCGCGCGAAGAACTCGGCCGGCGGGGCCTTCACCGCCAGCCCGAGGAAGTCGCCCACCTGCGACAGCATGATCGTGATCGCGATGCCGCAGGTGAAGCCGGTCGTCACGGGATGAGGGATGAACTTGATCAGCGATCCCAGCCGCGCCGCCCCCAGCAGGAACAGCATCGCCCCCGCCATCACGGTGCAGACCATCAGCCCGGACAATCCGTGTTCCTGCACGATCGCATACACCAGCCCCACGAAGGCGCCCGCCGGCCCGCCGATCTGCACGCGCGAGCCCCCGAGCGCCGAAATCAGGAACCCGCCGATGATCGCCGTGTAGAGCCCGGCGCCGGGCGATACGCCCGAGGCGATGCCCAACCCGATCGCCAGCGGGAGGGCCACGATGCCCACCGACACGCCGGCGAAGAGGTCGTGCTGGCAGCGCTGCCGGTCGTAGCCGCGGACCGCTTCCCACCACTTCGGCCGAAACGCGATCATGACCGTCCTTTCCGCCCGGCCGCCGGCCTGCTGTCAACCGTTCGTCACCGGCCCGGCCCAGCTCATGCTGGACGCCTCCCGCCGCGCTGGCACGCTCCATCCGCTTGAACTGGCTGCTCGACCTGCTTCGACACGACTCGGTCGCCCACTCGATCGCCGCCCTCGGCGTGGTGATCGCGGGCGGGCTCGCGCTCGGCCACGTGCGCGTCGCCGGCGTCAGCCTCGGCGTGGCCGGCGTCCTTTTCGCCGGCCTGCTCGCGGCCCACCTGGGGCTCCAGGTCAACGCGACCGTGCTCGAGTTCACCCGCGAGCTCGGCCTGGTCTTCTTCGTCTTCACCATCGGCCTGCAGGTCGGCCCCGGCTTCTTCGCGTCGCTCCGACGCCAGGGCTTAGCGCTCAATCTGATGGCAGCGGCGGTCGTGCTGCTCGGCGCCGGGCTGACCCTCCTGCTCGCCCGGCTCGCCGGCGTGCCGCTGCCGGCCGCCGTGGGCGTGTTTGCGGGTGCGACGACCAATACGCCCAGCCTCGCGGCCGCCGGCCAGGCGCTGCGGCAGTTGCCGGACGTCGCCGACGCCACGCTCCGGCTGCCGGACGTGGCCTACGCGATCACGTATCCCTTCGGCATCGTCGGCACCATCCTCGCCATGCTCGCGGTGCGCCGGCTCTTCCGGGTCGACCTCGAAGCCGAGAAGCGCGCGCTGCGGGCCGACCACGCCGCCGCGCAGCGGCCGATCGAGACGCTCGCGCTGCGCGTCACCAATCCCAACCTCGCCGGCATTCCCATCGGCCGGATTCCCGCGCTGCGCGAGAACGAGGTCGTGGTCTCCCGCCTCGCCCGCGGCGGCACGGTGCGCGTGGCCGGTCCGGACGTCCGGCTCGAGCCCGGCGACGACCTCCTCCTGGTCGGTTCCGCCGGCGGGCTCGCCGCCCTGCGACTCGTGATCGGCGAACCCAGCCCGACGGACTTCCGCACCACGCCGGGAAACGTCGACGTCCGGCGCGTGCTCGTGACCAACCGTTCCGCCCTCGGCCGCTCGATCGAGGAACTCGACCTCGCCCGCCGCCTCGGGGTCAATGTCACGCGCATCGCGCGCGGCGACCAGCAGTTCACCCCGACCTCCTCGCTGCGCCTCCAGTTCGCGGATACGCTGACGCTCGTCGGACCCGAGGGCCAGCTCGCCCCGGCCGAGGCCCTGCTCGGCAATTCGCCGAAGGAGCTCAACCAGCCCAACCTCGTCGCGCTCTTCGTCGGCATCGTGCTCGGCATCCTCCTCGGCACGCTGCCCGTGTTCGTGCCCGGCCTGCCCGCGCCGGTGAAGCTCGGCCTCGCCGGCGGCCCGCTCATCGTCGCCCTCCTGCTCGGCCGGCTCGGCCACTGGGGGCCGCTCGTCTGGTACATGCCGCCCAACGCGAACTACATGCTGCGCGAGATCGGCATCGCCCTTTTTCTCGCCGCGGTCGGCCTCAAGTCCGGCCACGCCTTCTGGCCGCTGCTGGCCGAGGGTCCCGGGCTCGCCTGGCTGGCCCTGGGCGCCGCGGTTACCCTCGTCCCGCTGCTCGCCGTGGCGCTCGCGGCGCGGTTGATCTGGCGGATCAACTACGTGCGCCTCTGCGGCGTGCTCGCGGGCAGCATGACCGACCCGCCCGCCCTCGCCTTCGCCGGCACGCTTTCCGGCAGCGAGGACGTCGCGATCGCATACGTGACCGTGTATCCGCTCACCATGCTGCTGCGGGTCTTTGCAGCCCAGGCCATGGTGCTTCTCCTGCTTTCGTGAGCAGGGAGGGGCCCGCTCCGGCGTATCGGGATTTTCACCACATTGGCGGTTGGGCTCGACGCCGCCGCGCGTGGCGTTTTCGCTGCCGCGTCGCGTGAAAACCCCCGCGTCCCGCGCCTACGTCCTCCTGCTGCTCGGCCTCGCCTCGGCGCTCGGCATTTTCGCCGGTGCCGGGTCGTACACCTTCTACTATGCCGAGGGCCTGTCGTATTTCTCCAACGACCCGAAAGCGTGCGTGAACTGCCACATCATGCGCGAGCAGTACGACGGCTGGCTCAAGTCGCCGCACCACGCGGTCGCGACGTGCAACGACTGCCACACCCCGCCGGACTTCCTCGGCAAGTATCTCTCGAAGGCGGAGAACGGCTACTGGCACTCGAAGGGATTCACCCTGCAGGATTTTCACGAGCCGATCATGATCCGGCCGCACAACGTGGCCGTGCTGCAGCGCAACTGCGTCGCCTGCCACCGGGAGATCGTCGCGGAGATCAACACCCATGCCGGCAACCGCCGGGAGATGCTCGACTGCATGAGCTGCCATCGGGACGTCGGCCACGGTCCGGTGAAGTAACCCCGTTTACGCGTCATGACCACCACCCCGCGCTCCCGCCTGCCGCTCCGTCGCGGCCTCGCCCTCTGGGTCTACGTCGCCGTCCTCGCCGGCGTCGCCGTCGCCACCGTGCTCGTGCTGCTGCTCTATCAGAACATCATCGAGCGGAAAGCCGAGGCCACGCAGCACGTCTTCCGCGTGGTCGAGGTCGACGACCGCACGACCGACCCGGTGCTCTGGGGCAAGAACTACCCCCGGCAGTACGACAGCTATCGCCGGACCGTCGACGTCACGGAGACGAAGTACGGCGGGAGCGAGGCGTTCCAGCATCTCGACCGCGATCCGGTGTGGCGCACGATCTTCAACGGATACGCGTTCGCGGTCGATTACCGCGAGGAGCGCGGTCACGCCTACATGCTCAGCGACCAGCGCGAGACCGAGCGCGTGCACCGTTTCAAGCAGCCCGGCGCGTGCCTGCAATGTCACTCGTCCGTGATCCCGACGTACATCGAGGCCGGCCTCAAGGCCGGCGCCCCGGCCGGGCCCGAGCACCGCGAAGCGCAGATCCAGAAGGGCTTCGAGGAGATCTGCCGCCTGCCGTTCACCGAGGCGGAGAAACTCGTGCAGCATCCCGTGTCGTGCATCGACTGCCACGACGCCGGGACGATGAACCTGCGCGTCTCCCGCCCCGCGTTCCTCAATGGCATTCGCGCCCTGGCCCGCTCCGAGTTTCCCACGCCCCACCTGCCGAGCATCGAGCGCTGGCGCCGCGAGGGCCGACAGGGAGCGTACGATCCCAACACGGAGGCCACGCGCCAGGAGATGCGCTCGCTGGTCTGCGCCCAGTGCCACAACGAGTATTACTTCAAGGGCGAGGGCAAGCGGGTCACCCACCCCTGGGACCACGGGCTGCGCGTCGAGCAGATCGAGTCCTACTATGACCAGGCGGGCTACGGCGACTGGACTCACCAGGACACCGGCGCCGCCGTGCTGAAGGCGCAGCATCCGGAGTTCGAACTCTGGAGCCAGGGCATCCACGCGCGCAGCGGCGTCTCATGCTCCGATTGCCACATGCCCTACCAACGCGAAGGCGCGATCAAGGTGAGCAACCACCACGTGCGCTCGCCGCTGCTCAACATCGCCGCCGCGTGCCAGTCGTGCCATCGCATTCCCGAGACGGAGCTCAAGGCGCGCGTGGAGCTGGTGCAGGACCGCAACCGCGCGCTGCTGAACCGCGGCCAGGACGCGCTGGTGGCGCTGATCAGCGGACTGGCCGCCGCACGCCAGGCGGGCGCCTCGGACGCAGCCCTCCAAACCGCGCGCGCCCTGCAGCGGAAGGCGCAGTGGCGGCTCGATTTCGTCTACGCCGAAAACTCGATGGGTTTCCACGCCCCCCAGGAAGCCGGACGCATCCTCGCGGAAGCGATCGATTACGCCCGCCAGGGCCAGCTCGCCCTGCCCAAGGAGACGGCGCGCTGAGCGAGCCGGAAGTCGCGGCGTCGGCTCCGACCGATGGCAGCGATATTGCTTCGGAAGCCGCCGCTCCGTCGGCGCCGCGGCTGCGACGGAGGACACTCTCCGCGGGCGCGCAGTCCCTTCAAATCGTCCGCGAATGCTGCAATGCACCCGGCGCCAGCGTGCCGTCGAAGCGCATCGCGATCACGCGCAGCAGCGGGATGCCCGCGGGCGTGACCTCGACGCCGGTCGCCGTCGCCCGCACGATCCCGTCCGCGGCGAGGTCGGCCAGGCCTGCCAGCTCCGCGGCGTAGGTTCGCGCGAAATCCACGCCAATCTCGCGCGAGAGCGCCGGGAAATCGAGCCGCCGGTCGCACATCAGCCGCATGATGATCGTGCGGCGGCGGCTATCCTCCACGCCGAGGCGCAGCCCGCGTTCGACCGGGAGCCGGCCTTCGTCGAGCGCGCCTCTCCACTCCGCGACCGTCTTCAGGTTCTGGCGGTAAGTGTCGGGGGTATTCGAAATCGAAGAAATGCCGAAGCCATACAACGAGGCGCCGGCCTGCGTGCTGTAACCCTGAAAATTCCGGTGCAAGGTCCCCGCCCGCTGCGCCAGGGCGAGCGAGTCGTCCCGCCGCGCGAAGTGGTCGAGCCCGATGTCCACGAAGCCGGCGGACGTCAGCCGGTCGTGCGCCACCGCGAACATCGCGAGCTTCTCCTCCGCGCCGGGCAGTTGCTCCCGGTCCTCGAAGATCTTCTGCGCCGGCTTGATCCACGGCACGTGCGCGTAGCTGAACACCGACAGCCGGTCCGGCCCGAGCCCGAGCACGTCGTCGATCGTGCGCGCGAAACTGATCCGGGTCTGCAGCGGAAGCCCGAAGATCAGGTCGACGTTGATCGAGCCGAAGCCATGCGCGCGGAGCCAGTCGAACGCCTGGGCATTCACCGCCTGCGGCTGGAAACGATGGATCGCGAGCTGCACGCGCGGGTCGGTGTCCTGGACGCCGAGCGAGGCGCGGTTGGCGCCGATCTCCCGCAGCGCCGCCACGTGATCCTCCGTGAGCCGGCGCGGATCGATCTCGACGCTGAACTCGCAGTCCTCCGCCCGCTCCGGAAACGTCTCCCGGATCAAGGCGCCCAGACGCCGCAACTCGTCGGGCGGAAAGAAGGTCGGTGTGCCGCCGCCGAAGTGAATCTGCGAGACCGGCCGGCGACGGTCCATCCGCGCCGCCGTCAGCTTCACTTCGCGCACCAGATCGTCGAGGTACTCCCCAGCCGACTCGCGCCGGAGGGTGATGACGGTGTTGCAGCCGCAGAACCAGCAGCGCGTCTCGCAGAACGGCAGGTGAAAGTACAACGAGAGCGGCGCCGTCGGATCTGCGTTGTCCGCCGCAATCGCATCCTCCAGCCCCAGGCCGGCCCACTCGGCGGTAAACTTCGTCGCCGGCGGGTACGACGTGTAGCGCGGACCCGGGATCGAGTACTTGCGGATCAGGTCCAGGTCCAGGGGCCCGGTCACGGGTGAAAGGTTGTCAGTCGGCAGGATCATGGCGACAGGTGGGAGGCCGTCATCCTCTCACGCCCGGGTCCGACCCGCTGCGCCCCCCTTGCGCGAGACTGTGCAGATTTTGCTCGAACCCGAAGCCGGTTTTCAGGGAGGCGCCGGAGCCGGAACCGCGGCAGGCCGCGGGAGGATGCCCCACCCTTCCGTTCTCCCATGAGAACGACCGTACGGAAGGGTGAGCGGCATGGCCTCACGCCGCTGCGGTCCATTCTGTCGCACGTCAGCCGCCTGGGGACAGGCGGCTCCACCTCAACTGCAGCGGCCCGGCTCAAATCCGCCGCACGGCATCGAGCTCGATCTCGAAGAGCAGCGCATCCCGGCAGACGTCGGCATGGAGGCAGATCACCGGCAGGTCCGTGAGATCGCGCTCGGCGCACCAGGCGGCGAAGACCGGTTGATCCGCCGCCGACTTGAAGTAGGCCGTGGCGCGCGTGATGTCCGCGTAACCCATCCGGCGCGCCTGCAGGAGAGCAGCCACGACCTCCATCGTCAGGGCCACCTGCTTGCGGATGTCCCCCACCCAAGCGGTGGTGCCGTCGGGGTGAATGCTCGCGGTGCCGGAGACAAAGAGCCGGCGCGAGCCCCCCGACGCCACCTCCATCGCCCGGCTGAACGCGCTGCCGTAGCGCGGGGCGGGACATTGGAGGGGCGAACCGACCTCCCGGGCGTACGCGGCGCCGCCATCCGGCTGCATCGCCCACGCGGCTACCACAAGGGCCGCACCATCGGGGTTCCGCGCCCCGATGCCGGTGCTGGCCGGCAGCGAACCCGTCCGCCAGGGCACCCGGGCGTAGTGCGCCGAGCGCACCTGGTTGAACGCGTCGTACCAGTCGAGGATCGCGTCGTTGTAAAACCAGGTGCGGACCACGTCGGCCAGGGTGAAGCCCGCCTGCGCCAGGGCCGTCTCCAGGGTGACCAGCGTCTCCTGCGCCTGCACCGTCCGCGGCAGGTTGGGCGCGGTCGGTCCCAGGCCGCCGAGCACGCAGTGGCGCGCCCCGCCGTCATTGTACACCGAGCCCACGACCCGTCGGCCGATCCGAATCCGGTCCACCGGCCTCCCCGCGAGCACCCAGGCCTGCACGCCCGCGAGCGGCGCGCCGCCTCCGCCGAGGTCCTCGATCCAGGTCACGGGCCATTCCGTCGGCCCGAGTTCCGCCGCCATCGCCACCTCGATCTCCCGGCGCGCGGCGCTCGTCGCATAGATCATCAGGCTGACGGTCGCGGCCTCCATCGCGGCCAGGCGGAGCGCCAGCCGGCGGAAGATCGCCTGCGCGCCGTCGCCCGGCCGCGGGCGCTCGGTGATCACCTGTTCCGCTTGCAACCCGGGGACGCGCCGGCCGCCAGTCACTTCCCGCCCGCTCTGCCCCCGCCTCAGGATCATGGGCTTCATGGCGCCCGCAGACGCGCGCCCGCCCGGCCGGTTACCGAGCGACGTCGACGAGCGATTGTCCTACGATCTTCAATACGCCGCGGAATGGCGCGCATTAGCGCGGTTGCAAAGCGCCCGCGCGCGGTAGCGGCGCCCCCGCGCGGGCGTCTTCGAACCCGGCGACGTCCGGGCCGCGCGCGCGGCCCGGGGTCGCGACGCCATGCTCCGCCCTTCTCGCGCCACCCTCGGCCTGCTCCTGGCCTCCGCCGGCCTCGCCTCCCCCGGCGCCCCTTCGCCCGAGGCACCGTTCGAGCAGGCGCCGCCGGCCTCGCGTCATCCGATCGACACGCTCGTATCGTCCCGGCTCGCCGCCCGCGGGATCGAGCCGGCGCCGCTCTGTTCCGACGCGGTGTTCGTCCGCCGGGTCTTCCTCGACGTCATCGGCACGCTGCCCACCCCGGCGGAGGCACGCCAGTTCCTGCGCGAGCGCGGCCCGGCCCGGCGTGACGCGCTCATCGACCGGCTGCTCGCCCGGGAGGAATTCGCCGACTACTGGGCGATGAAGTGGGGCGACCTGCTCCGCATCAAGGCCGAGTTCCCCGTCAACCTCTGGCCCAACGCCGCCCAGGCGTACCACCGCTGGGTGCGGACCGCGCTCCGCGACAACCTGCCCTACGACCGCTTCGCCCGCGAACTGCTCACCGCCAGCGGCAGCAATTTCCGCGATGGACCCGTCAACTTCTATCGCACCACCGGGAGCCGCGAACCCGAGGCGATCGCCGCAAGCGTCACGCTCGCCCTGATGGGCGCGCGGGCGGAGCGCTGGACGCCGCAACAACGCAGCGCGCTGGCAATGTGTTTCCGCTACCTGGGTTTCAAGGCGACGGGCGAGTGGAAGGAGGAGATCGTGTACTTCGACGCGGATAAATTTCCCGCCGGCGGCCACGCGACAGCGGTGTTTCCCGACCGCACGGTCGCACCCCTGAGCGCCAGCCGCGATCCGCGGGAGGATTTCGCGGACTGGCTCGTGACGCCCTCCAACCCCTGGTTCACGCGCGCCATCGTGAACCGCGTCTGGTCCTGGCTGCTCGGCCGCGGCATCGTGCACGAGCCCGACGACCTGCACCCCGACAACCCGCCGTCCCATCCCGAGCTGCTGGACCGGCTCGAACGCGAGCTGGTCGCAGCGCGGTACGACGTGAAGGCGCTGATGCGTTTCATCCTCACGTCGCAGACCTACCAGCGGTCGTCGATCGCGCGCAGCACCCATCCCGAGGCCGCGGCGCTCTTCGCCCATTATCCGCTGCGCCGGCTCGAAGCCGAGGTGCTGATCGACGCGCTCAACCAAGTCACCGGCACGACGGAGAAGTATACCAGCGCCATCCCGGAGCCGTTCACCTTCATCCCGGAGAACGCACGGGCCATCGCCCTGCCCGACGGCAGCATCACCAGCTCCTTCCTCGAAGCCTTCGGCCGGCCCGCGCGCGACACCGGCCTCGAGCGCGAACGCAACAACGCCATCTCCGCGCCCCAGCGCCTGCACCTGCTCAATTCCACCCACGTCCAGCGCAAGCTGGAGCAGGGGCCGAAGCTCCAGGCCCTCCTCCGCGCCCGCGGCACGCCGCGCGAGCGGGTGGACTCGCTCTACCTCGCGATCCTGTCCCGTCCCGCCACGGCGGAGGAGCAGCGGCTCGCCGCCGACTACGCGACCCACGCCGCCGACGGCCGCACGGCCACGCTCGATCTCGCCTGGGCACTGATCAACAGCGCCGAGTTCCTGTACCGGCATTGAACGCCTATCCGCCCATGAACCTGCATCACAGCGTCGATCCCCGGCTCTGGGGTTTCGCAAACGAGCTCCGCCTCCTCGGGCTGGGCGGCGGCGCCGGGCTTTCCCGCCGCGAAGCGATCCGCCTCGGCCTGCTCGGCGCCGCCGGGCTGTTCGCCGGCGCGGCGCTGCCCTCGTCCGTGTCCGCCGCGACGCCTCCACCGCCCGTCGCGGCCACGGCCCGCGCGAAGTCGGTGATCCAAATCTGGCTCTGGGGAGGGCCGTGCCACATCGACACCTTCGATCCCAAGCCGGAGGCGGGCCACGACTACCACGGTCCGCTGAAGGAGCCGCTCACGACGAAGGTGCCCGGCCTGCGCGTCGGCGAACTGCTGCCGCTGCTGGCGGGCCAGGCCGACAAGTACGCGCTGATCCGCAGCCTCACTCACGGCGTGAACGCGCACGAGACCGCGGCCTACACCGTGCAGACCGGCCGCCCCGCCGGCGGGCGCGACGTGTTTCCCGGCGTCGGCGCGATCGTGTCGCTCTTCAAGGGCTACGAAGCCGGCTACCGGGGCCTGCTTCCGCCTTACATCGTGCTCACCGAACTGCAGGGCAGGTTTTCCGAAACCGGCTTTCTCGGTCCGCGTTACAAGCCGTTCGCCACCGGCGGCGATCCCGCGGCCGCGCGTTTCCTGGTCGAGGGCGTGGTCGCGCAGGGCGTCAGCGACGAACGCCAGCGCGCGCGCCGCGAGTTCCTGCACCGGCTGAACACGTTCGAACGCGCGCACCGCAGCGGCGATCCGCGCCTCGCCGCCCTCGCCCAGTGCGAGAGCGATGCCTACGAGATGATCCTGGGCGACGCCGGCAAGGTCTTCGATCTCAGCCAGGAAACGGACGAGCTGCGCGAACGGTACGGCCGCAACACCTTCGGCCAGTCGTGCCTGATGGCCCGCCGGCTCGTCGAGCGCGGCGTGCCGTATGTGACGGTCAACTACAAGGGTTGGGACACGCACAAGCAGCACTTCCCGATCATGCGCCGCAAGCTGCCCGAGCTCGACCGCGGGCTGGCTACGCTGCTGCAGGACCTCGCGGAGCGCGGGCTGCTCGACCAGACGGTCGTCTGGACCGGGGGCGAGTTCGGCCGCACGCCGCGGGTGCAGTGGGAGGCGCCGTGGAACGGCGGCCGCGGCCATTGGGGCCGCGCCTTCTCCGCCCTGGTCGCCGGCGGCGGGTTCAAGGGCGGCCACGTCGTGGGCAGCACCGACGCCCGCGGCGAGGAGGTCGCGTCGAGCCCCCTGCATCCGGCTGAGCTCATCGGCCAGATCTACACGCAGCTCGGCATCCCCGGCGACGCCAAGCTGCCGCACCCCGAGGGTCGCGACGTGCGGGTCATGCCTGCCGCCGAGACCCGGGCCGCCGTCCACCCCGCGCTCGCCGCCATCGTCTGAACCACGGAGGCCCCCATGCTGCCACCTCCCCATTTTCGCGCCCGCCACGGGTGGCACCGCGCCGCCGAGTTTCTGCTCCTCGTCGCGCTGGGAGCGGGAGCGCCGCCGCCGCTGCGGGCCCAGCCGGCGCGGCCGGGCCCCACCGTCGGCTTCGTCTATCCGGCCGGCGGCCAGCAGGGCACGACGTTCACCGTGGCGGTCGGGGGACAGAACCTCCAGGGTGCCAGCGGCGCGACCTTTTCCACGCCTGCCGCGGTGGCGAAGGTCACCGGCTTCGAACGTCCGCTCACCCAGAGGGAGATCAACGACCTGCGGGAGAAACAGCAGGTGCTGCAAGACCGGCGCGCCGCGGCGGGAACCGAGGGCGCCAGGCCCTTCACGACGGAGGACGAAAAGACGATCGCCGAGATTCGTCGGCTGCTCGCGACGCGCGGCAATCGCCAGGCCACCCCGGCGCTCGCCGAGACGGTCACCCTCGAAGTCACGCTCCTGCCCGAGGCGCCAGCCGGCGACCATGAACTGCGGCTGCTCACCCCGGCCGGCCTCTCGAACCCGCTCGTGTTCTGCATCGGCCCGTTGCCCGAGCACGTCCCGCCGGTCATCACCGCCACGTCCGCTCGCGCAGTCCAGCGTCCGAGATCCGGTGACCCGCGCGATGCCGACGCCCGCGAGCTCTCGCTGCCGGCGACCGTCAATGGCCAGATTCTCCCAGGCGAGGTCGACCGGTTCAAATTCACCGCGCAAAAGGGGCAGCGGCTGGTCTTCGCCGTCGCCGCCCGCGCGCTGATTCCGTACCTCGCCGACGCCGTGCCCGGCTGGTTCCAGGCGACGCTCGCGGTGTACGACGCGAAGGGCCGCGAGCTGGCGTACGCGGACGACTATCGTTTCAACCCCGACCCGGTCGTGAGCTGCGAGATTCCCGCCGACGGCACCTACACGCTCGAGGTGAAGGACGCGATCTACCGCGGCCGCGAGGATTTCGTGTACCGCATCGCCGCGGGCGAACTGCCCTTCGTCACGAGCATCTTCCCGCTCGGCGGCACGGTCGGTCAGCCGGTCACGCTCGCGCTCCAGGGCTGGCACCTGCCGATGCCCCGGCTCGACGTCACCGAGCCCGGACGCGGCCCCGGCATTTTTTCGCTCTCGGTGCGCGAGCACGGCCTGCTCTCGAATCCCGTCCGCTTCGCGCTCAGTCCCCGGCCTTCGCAACTCGAAGCCGAACCGGATGAGCCCGGCCATCCACCGCAGACCGTCACGCTGCCCGTGATCGTCGACGGCCGCATCGGCCGCGCCGGCGATGAGGATGTCTTCCGTTTCGAGGGCCGCGGTGGCACGGAGTTAGTGGCCGAGGTGCTGGCGCGCCGGCTCGGTTCGCCGCTCGATTCGACTCTGACCCTGACCGACGCGAGCGGCCGCCGGCTCACGTCGAACGACGACTGGGACGACAAGGGCTCGGGCCTGCTCACCCACCACGCCGACTCGCGGCTGCAGCTGACCCTGCCGGCCGACGGCACGTATTTCCTGCGCATCGCCGACACCCAGCGGCGCGGCGGCACCGACTACGGCTACCGGCTGCAGATCGGTCCGCCGCAGCCCGACTTCGAACTCCGCGTCGTGCCTTCCGCGATCAACGTGCGCGCCGGCGCCACGGTTCCCGTCACGATCCACGTGCTGCGCCGCGATGGCTTCGGCGGCGAGGTCGTGCTCGGATTGAAGGATGCGCCCGCGGGCTTCGCCCTGAGCGGCGCCCGCATTCCGGCCGGGCAGGATTCGGTGCGGCTCACGCTCACGGCCGCCGCCACCGCCCGGGAGGGCACGGTGCCGCTCACCGTCCTCGGCGCCGCCACGATCCTCGGGCAGCAGGTGATCCATCGCGCCGTGCCCGCGGACGACCGGATGCAGGCCTTCGCCTACCGGCATCTCGTGCCCGCCCGTGAGCTGCGCGTGAACGTCGCCGGCCGCGGGTCGACCCTGCGCCTCGCGGAGCGTCCGCCGGCGCGCTTCGAAGCCGACGGCAGCGCGCGTATCCGGATTTCCACTCCCGGCCTGAAGCAGGTCGGCACGCTGAACTTCGAACTGCTGGAGCCGCCCGAGGGCATCAGCGTCCGCCGCGTCCTGCGCCGGGGCGAATCCACGGAGATCGAATTCTTCGCCGACCCGGCCAAGGTCAAACCCGGCGCCCAGGGCAATCTGATCCTGCACGCGTACGGCGAACGTCCCGCCGCCGGCGGCGCGAAAACCAAACCGGCCGCCGCGCGAAATTCGCTGGGCATCCTGCCCGCGATCCCATTTGAGATGGACGGTCCCGCTTCCCCCCGCACGTGAGGTTACGCTTCGTCCCGTTCCACTTCCTCCTGGCCAGCCTGCCGCGGCTCTCATCGGTCGCCGTACTCGGGGCGCTGCCCCTCGCGGTCGCAGCGGCCGACGCCGCCCCCGAGCGGCGGCCGCATCACACGATTGCGGACCTCGGCCTCGAGCTGCGGTGGGTCGCACCGGGAACCTTCACGATGGGCAGTCCGGCCGACGAACCCGGCCGGCACAAGGCCGAGGGCCCGCCGGTACGCGTGACACTGACCCAGGGCTTCTGGCTCGGCCGGACCGAGGTGACCCAGGCGCAGTATCGCACGATCACCGGCACGAACCCGTCCACGTTCCAGGACGCCGGCGCAGACGCACCCGCGGAGCGCGTCTCGTGGCTGGATGCGATGGCCTTCTGCCGGAAACTGACCGAACGCGAACGCGCCGCCGGCCGGCTGCCGGAAGGCTACATCTTCACGCTGCCGACCGAGGCCCAGTGGGAATACGCCTACCGCGCGGGAACCACCGGCGCGTATCCAGGCGAGCCCGACAGCATGAGCTGGAATTCGGGGAACAGCGGCGGCAAGACCCACCCGGTCGGGCAGAGGAAGCCCAACGCGTGGGGTTTCTTCGACATGGCGGGCAACGTCCTCGAGTGGTGCCGCGACTGGTACGGCGATTATCCCCGCGGTGCGGTCACCGAT
>CALFZM010000038.1 GCA_937952235.1 uncultured Opitutia bacterium
GCCGAGCCGTTTCGCGGCCTCACGGCCGCGGGCACCGTCGAGCCCGGCCTCTACAGGCTCAAGTCGACCGGCGTCTCCACCGCACCCGTGGTGCAGGCCGCCGCGGCGTTCCTGGCGGCGCTGACGCCGGCGCAGCGGGCGAAGACTACGTTTCCGGTCGACGATCCCGAATGGCGCAAATGGATGAACGTCCACCGCTGGCCGCGGCAGGGCGTCAGCTTCCTCGAGATGTCCGAGGCGCAGCGCGCGGCGGCTTTCGCGCTGATGGGCGCGTCGCTCAGCGCGAAGGGGCTGAAGCTGTCGCAGGACATCATGAAGCTCAACC
Source organism: uncultured Opitutia bacterium (assembly GCA_937952235.1). Taxonomy (GTDB): domain Bacteria; phylum Verrucomicrobiota; class Verrucomicrobiia; order Opitutales; family Opitutaceae; genus ER46. Next base: position 326 of record CALFZM010000038.1, read on the forward strand.
ACACGCTCGGGGAGCTGAACGGAGACAACTTCACCGAGTACGGTGAGTGGCTGTATCACCTCACCGTCATGGGCGAGCCGTCCGCCACGCAGCCCTGGGGCTGGCAGCTCGATGGACATCACCTCATCATCAATTATTTCGTCCTCGGCGACCAGGTGGTGATGTCGCCGGTCTTCGTCGGCTCGGAACCGGTCGTGGCCCACGCCGGAAAGTACCGCGGCGTGGCCATCCTCCAGGAGGAGCAGGACCGCGGGCTCGCCCTGCGGCGCTCGCTGAGTGCGGAGCAGCAGAAGAAGGCGGTGCTCGAAGTGCGCAAGACGGCCAACAACATCCTCGCGCAGGCGTTCCAGGACAACCTGGTGCTCGACTACGCCGGCATCCCGGTGCGCGAGTTCACGCCGCCGCAGCGTGCGCAGCTCCTGGCGCTGGTCGAGACCTTCGTGGGCAACCTGCGCGAGGGGCACGCGCGGGTGCGGATGGACGAGGTGCGCGCGCACCTCGATCGCACGTGGTTCGCATGGATCGGCGGCGACGCCGACGACAGCGTATTCTATTACCGGATTCACAGCCCGGTCGTGCTGATCGAGTTCGACCACCAGCGGCCGGCGAACCTGCGCCACCTGGCGAAGGACCCGCAGCAGCCCAATCGGGAGCACATCCACGCCGTCGTGCGCACGCCCAATGGCAACGACTACGGCAAGGACCTGCTGCGCCAGCACCACGCGGCGCAGCGGCATTGAGCCGGCGCGCCGCCAGGGTGGAGTCGCCTGTCCCCAGGCGGCTGACGTGCGACGGACTGGTTCGCAGCGGCTTGAGGACAAGCCGCTCCACCTTTCGGTGCGGCCGTCGTTCATCGGTGAACTGACGGCCGGCGGGGTTGTTCCGACTCAGGGGATCGCGGCCAGGCCCTCGATGTAGGTTTTCCGGGCGCTGTACTGGGCGGCGGTGAGCTGGCGGAAGCCCAGGCGCACGGCGTTGAGCACGATGGGCTCGAGCGGCACGTCGTGGTTGGCCTGGCTCAGGTTGTAATGGAGACCCCAGTACCGGCCGGGAGCGCGGTAGCAGCGGCTGTGCGTGAAGGGCTCCATCGCGACGCGGCTTTCGAAGAGACCGACCATCGAGCCGCGGATGTAGAGCCCTGAGCCCGACCAGTTGCACAGCAGGCGGGGGAAGTTGTTCGCGCCGCCGCTGTTCACGTTGTTGCCGTTGCGGGCCGGCGTCCCGGTGGAAATGTAGACGCCGCCGCCGGAGGTGCCGCTCGTCGGGGGAAAGTCGGTCAGCCCGGTCGGATTGTGGTGGCTGGGCACGATGCCGACCACCAGGGCACTGGATATCTCGGTGTCGTCGGCCGGCAGTTTTGTAGTCCGGGTGCTGCCGTTCGATCCCGGCGTGTTCAGGTTCGGCATGATGGCCGGACGGATCGCCGTCGGGTTATTGACGCCGTCGTCGCTGCCCGCGGCGGAGGTGCGCCAGTTGGCGGAGTTCGATGCCACCGGCAGGGCGCTGAAGGCGTCGTTCCAACCGCCGGTCTGCGCGTACGTGTAGCTGCCCGCCGAACCGCTCTGGGTGTAGATGGGCTGGGAGACGATGGTGACGGCGTCGCCGTAAACCGAGCAGAGCATCTCGTTCGCCGAGTCCGGCCACTTCGCGCTGAAGCCGCCGTTGCCGGTGTCGGTGACGGTGCTGTTGATGGTGCCGTCGGCATTGAAGTGACCGACGATGTACACGGCGTCGTTCGTCGCGATCGTGCAGCCCGTCTTGGTGGCGGTGCTGAGGCTGGCGACGGGGCCGCGCCCGTTCCAGAGGCGGACGCCGGAGTCGACGCGGTCCGCGACGCCGGAGGTCTGGGCGCGCTCTTCGGCGTCAAGGGAGTGGATGTAGACGGCGACGCCGTCGTACCACGCCGCAGTCAGGTCCGTGGCTCCCACCGCGAGGGTGCGCGGATCGGCAGGCATCGCCGCCGGGGTGCCGGGCGAGTAGTAGAGGTTGAAGGGATCGCGCCGCGTCTGGTTGGCGGCGTCGGGGAAGACATCGTAACCGTACGGCGACACCGTGTTCCGCACGCCGAGGCCGAGAGACGTGGTGGTGGCGGAGGGGTTGTAGATGCAGTTGCTCCAGCCCGTGCCGGCGGCCGGAGGCAGGTCGAGCTTGTAGCCGGTGCTGGTGGTCGCGGCGCTGGCGACGCGCGCGACCATCATCTTCAGGCGCGCCATGTCGAAATCGATCTTCGCGATGGGGCGTGGCGTGAAGGTCAGTCCCGCACGACCGAAGGCGCTCGCGGCGCTGGCGGTGCTCATGGCGCCGTTGCCGTTGGCGCGGCGCAGATCGTAGAAGTAGGCGTCGGCAACGTAGGGCGTCGCGGTGCCGTCGGCTGGGAAGGTGGGCAGCGAGCCGCCGAGGGCGTAGCCGGCCGTCTTGATCGGGAGGGAGGCGCTCACGACGGTGGCATCCGCGCTGACCGCGTCCCACGAATTATTGGCCGACGGGATGCGCAGGATCTGGTTGACGCCCACGGAGGTCGTGTTCGTGAACCGGTTCGGCAGGTCATTCTGATACATGATGTCGTCCGCCGTGTTGAAGGTGCCGTCGGCTCCGGCGCCCTGGCCGTAGCTCGGCTGGCCCGGAAGGACGACCTCGGTGACGGTGTGCGAGCCATCGAGGTTGATCTTGTTGAGCCAGCACCGGTACGAGCGCGGGATCAGGGTGATCACGGTGCCGTTGGGCAGCTTGCCCGTCCGGATCGTGTCGTCGGGATTGACCATGATGTAGAGTCCCGCGCGCCAGGAGATCTTGATCTGCTTCAGCGCGGCGCTGTCGGTGGTCCAGGCGAAGGACGTGCCGTTCCAGCGCTTGTGGTCGGGGGACTCGATGAGCTGCCGGCCATTGTTCCGATCGTCTTCGGCCGTGGCGGGGTCGTCGGTCTCCTTGTAGTCGCCGATGCCCGGGAGGGTGAGCTTGGTCACTCCGTGGACACCCGCCCGAAGGTTGCCGTTGTAGGTCGTGGACGCCCACGTCTTGAAGTTGGCGAGCTGGGTGGCCGTCGGCGGATTGCTGGTGGTGAGCCAGCGGCAGTCGCGCCAGAGGTTGCTGGCGTTCTTGAGGGTGGTGACGGTGGAGCCGTCCGTGTGCGTGAAGGACACGTTGCCGTTGGCCGGAGTGAGGGTCGGGTTCGGGCCCGCGGCCTGGCGGGTCAGGGCCTTCCAGGTCTGGTCCGCGATGATGAAGTCGGCCGCCGTTACGCGGTCGGTGAAGAGAATCGTCTGCGTGCTGCCGGCGTCCGGGTGCGCGAGGAGGCTGTTGTTCGTGTGCACCGGCCCCGTCACGGTGAAGGCCTGGCTGGGATAGAGCTCCAGGTCCATGTTGTAGAACATGCCGAACTGGAAGAGTGGCGTCAGCACCAGCTCCATGTCCTGCTCCACGTACGAAGTCATGGTGCCGAGGGCGGGAATGGTGGCCGTGCCCTTGGAAATGATCGGCACCTTCGCCGTGGCGACCTGTAGGCCGTGATTGGGACTGGTCGTGTCGTTGACGAGCGCGTACGAGGTGGTCGCTTCGATCGCGCAGCGCACTTCGATGCCGGACGCGTTGGCATTGAACTCCGACAGCAGCACGCTGCTCGGCGGCAGGTGGATCACGCTCGTGCTGTTGCCCGACCAGGGGAAATAGCCGGTGGGGGCGGTGCCGAAGCGGTAGAGCTTCGTGGTGAGTTGCTCGGCGGCGTACAGCGACACGTTTTCGGCCACGTTCTGCGCGCGTAGCTTGAGCCGGTTGCGTTCGTTGCCGCGGCGTTCGCTCATCGAGTAGCCGAGGATGCTGGCGGCGAGCAGGGCCATGATGGCCGCCAGGAAGGCGACGGTGATGATGATGGACCCTCGTTTCCGCGGTCCGTGCAGTGGCTTGGACTTCATGGTGCTACCTCCGGGGTGAGATCGTGTAGTTGAAGCTGCTGCTCGAGAGCAGTTGGTTCTGGCTGTTGCCGTTGATGAACTCGACGTTGATCGCGATGAAGCCGTTGGTGGAGGTCTGCGTGGCGGACTCCGTGGAGAAGATCGGATAGGCGTCGCCCGCCGAGTAGCCCGTGTACGGCGCCGGCACGCGCCGGCCCTGGCTGCGCGCGTTGACCAGCTTGCTGCCACTCAGCGTCGGATTGCTCGAAAGGTTGATGGCATCGAGCTCGGTCTTGAGCCCGCTCAGCGGGTGGCCGTTCGAGGTGCCCGCGGTGCCCTCGCCCCAGTCCGCCGTCTCGTAATACCGCAGCGGGGCTTCGGTGTTGAGGGACGCCTGGTTCGTCGTGACGCGATAGTAGATGCGAATCTGCCGGATGTCCGAAGCGCGGTACTGCGACGTCTTGGTCACCAGCACGAGGCAGTCACCATGCGCGACCCAACGGTCGAAGACGTCGTTGGCCGAATCGAAGTCCTGCGTGAGGGGCGACGGGTCGGACGTGAGGTTCACGTTGCCGTCGAGCGACGTGTAATAGGGAAACAGGTAGAAATACGACGCGTCCACCGTCTCATGGGTGATCTGGGCCATGAAGCTGCGCAGGCTCGCGTTGGTCGCCAGGCGCTGGTTGTCCTTGTACATCGTGCGCAGGCCCACGAGGAACGTGCTGAGCGTCATGCCGATCACGAGGGAGCCGATCGCGACGCTCATCATCGCTTCGACCAGGGTGAAGCCGGCGGAACGCCGGCGGCGAGGCAGGGACGAGGCGTTCATTGGTCGAAACGGGTTCGCAGGAACACCTCGCGATTGCGCACCGTGCGGGTGTTGCTGCCGGTCTGGTAGGTGTAGGTGTAGATGACGGTCACCTTCTTCACCTCGCTCACGTCCTTGGTCGTGTCCGGGATCTCGTCGATCCAGATCCAGAAGTTCAAATCGATGCTCTGGGACCGGGCGTTGGTGATCGTCGAGAGGGGCAGGGCGCCGAGGAAATTGTCGATCGCACCGCCGCCCACGCTGGCGGCCGTGGCGGAGGGCGAGGGCGTCGTGGTCGGTCCCAGCGGCGTATTGCCGGCCGTGGTGTGCACGACGCGCAGCCATTTCAGCGTATTCTGGTTCAGCCGGACGCGGATGAGGGGCGGCGACGTGGTCCCCGGGTCTCCCGGATCGGAGACCAGCGAGGGCAGGGCGTTCGTGAAATCGAGCTGCTTGATCTGCTCGATGATGCCGTAGACCGCACTGGTGGCGGCAGCGTGGAGCACGCTGGACTCGGTCACGCGCCGGGACTCGACGAAGGCGCCGATGAAGCCGACCATCACCGCCGCCATCAGGACCATGGCCACCATCACCTCCAGCAGCGTGAGGCCGCGGCGAACCCGCGGAGTCGGCGCCGCCGGGCGGTCGGAATTAGTGGATGGGAGGATGCGCATGGGAGAACTGGCTGACGCGAAGCTCTGTCCCTGCCGGCGAAAGGACGCTGCGTACCTTTTGCGGGCGCGAAGCGAGCCGGTGGGTCAGTTTCGCATGCATAGTGCCACTGTTTTTCGACCCGTTGTCCGGAGTTTCCGACTCAGCCGCCCGGTTTAGCGGGAAATTTGCCGGCAGGGCCGAGCTCTGCACCCTTTGGGGGGAGAATGTCGGCAATGTTCGCTTACCGAAAGTGCCGGCTACTGCGGCAGCGCCTCGATGATTGACTTCTGGGCCGCATACTCCGCGACCGTGATCTCCTTGAAGCCAAGTCGGCGGGCGCCGAGCAGGATCGGCTCCAGCGGCAGGTCGTGGTTGGCGTTGCGCAGGTCCTGGTGCAGTCCCCAGTAGCGGCCGGGCGCGGAGTAGATGCGGAGGTTCCACGGTTCCATCGCGACGCGGCTTTCGAACATCGCGACCATCGAACCGCGGATATAGAGCCCGGCGCTGCCCCAAACCTCGAGCAGGCGGGGAAAGTTGTGCACGCCCCCGCTGGCCTGCCCGTTGGCGGCGGCGATGGGGGGGCCGTCGGTCAGCCCGGTGGCGTTGTGGTTCGTGGGGACGATGCCGACCAGCATGGCGCAGGAGATTTCAGTCGCGGTGGCGCCGAACTTGGTCGTTCGCGCCGAGCCGGCGCCGGCGGCGGTGTTGCCCATGTTCGGCAGCGCGGCCGGGCTGAACGACGTGTTGATGCCGTCGTACGGATTGCTGCCGCCCGGCTGCGAGCTCGCCCAGCTCGAAGACCAACTGCTGGACGTCGTCCGGTGGGCGCTCAGCGAGTCGCTCCAGCCGGAGGTCTGAGTGTAGGGGGTCGTGCCATTGGTATACGCGGGCATCGACAGGATGGTGACGGCGTCAGCCATCACGGAGCAGAGCCGTTCGGAAGCGGAGTCGGCGTAGCGGGCGCTGTAGCCACCGGGGTTCGTATTGTCATTGGCCGTGCTGTTGATCGTGCCGTCGGCATTGAAATGCCCGACGATATACGCGGCGTCGTTGGTGGCGAACGTGAAGCCGGTGCGGCCCGGATAGCTTGCACCGTCGAGCGAAATCACCCGGCCGCGGCCGTTCCAAAGCCGGACCGCGGAGTCGATCCGGTCGGGGTTGCCGTCGGCATTGGCGTCGCCGCGCACTTCGGCGTCGACCGACTGAACGTAGACCGTCACACCGTCGAACCAGGGTTTCGCCACCGTCGTGCTCACGAGGTCGGTCGCCCCGACGGCGAATGATCCGGGATCGGAGGTGATCAGTGGATCCGTGGGATTCGCCGGCGCAAAATAGATCCGGTACGGATCCTGGGCGGTCAGCGTGGTGGAAGTGGGGAACGTGTTGAACGAGCCGCCGAGCCCCAGGCCGTAGGCGGCCGGTGCGGCGGAGGAGGCGGCATTGTAGATCGAACTGCTCCAGTTGGTCGACGTGGGTGCCGCGGGGTTGTAGACGCTCGAAGTTGTCGCCGAGGCCGCATGGCTGAGCGAGGTGCCGGACATCGTCCGCTCGACGGTCATCTTGAACCGCGTGAGGTCGAAATCGATCTTCACGATCGGACGCGGGGTGTAATTGTTGCTCGAGCGGAAGGTGCCGGACGAGAGCTGCGAGGGTCCGCCCGCGTTGTTCTTGGCGCGGCGCAGGTCGTAGAAGTAGGCGTCGGAAAAGCTGCTCATGGTCGGTGCCGCGCCGACCGTGTAGCCGCTGGAAGCAACGTCGGGGCTGCCGCCTTGGATCGTGCGCAAGACCTGATTGTGTCCGATCGATGTCGTGCCGACGTAGCGATTCGGGAGGTTGTTGATGTTGGCGTTCAGGTTCCCGTAACTCGGCTGCCCGGGCAGGATGACCTCCTGCAGTGAATGCGACAAGTTGGTGTTAACCGTGTTGAGCCAGCAGCGGTAGGATCGAGCGCGCATCGATACCGCGGAGCCGTCGGGCAAATAGCCGGTGCGCGTGTTGTTGTCGGGATTGACGATGATATACAGTCCCGCCTTCCGTCCGATCTTCGTCTCCTTCAACGCGGCGGTGTCGCCAACCGCGGGGGTGGCGATGACTTGCCGGCCATTGTTCCGGTCGTCTTCCGGCGTGGAGGGAAGGTCGATCTTCGAGTAATTCGAAACGCCGGGAAGAACCAGGGGAGTGACGCCGTGCACGCTCGTGCGCAGGTTCAGACCGTAATTGGTGGTGGCGAAAACCTTGAAATTATTCTGGGTCGTCGTCGTTTCGGAAGCGTTGCCGTACTTGTGGTCCCGCCAGACGCCTCCGCCACTTTGGATGTCGGTGACGGTTCCGGTCGAGGAATGCTGGAAGCGCAAGGGGCCGTTGCCGCCCGGCCCCGCGTCGGTGCCGCCGGTGTTGTTGATCCAGGTGCCCTGGCGGATGCTGTTCGCGTAAAAACCCTTCGATGCCGAGACCCGCTCCAGGAACTGCACGTTGGCCGTGAAACCGGTCGCACTCCGGGCGCTGAGCTCGCCGTTGCAGTGCACGGGACCGGCGATCACCATGTCGGCGCCTGGCCAGATCTCCATGTCCATATTGTAGAAGACCGCGAACTGGAACAGCGGGACGAAATCCACGGCGAGGTTGTGCTGGCTGTACGAGGTGATCGTGCCGAGTGCATTGTGGCGCGCGGTGGCCTTCGCGATGATCGGCACGCTAGCAGTGTTCACCTGCAGGCCCGCATTCGGATTGTCCGGCTGGGTCGCCGGGTTGATGAACACCAGCCCGGTGGAGCCGGTGAGCCCCGCGCGGACTTCCATGGCCGAGCCCGCGGTGTACGATGCGTCCGCCGCCTGCAGCAGGCTCAGCGGCGGCAATGAAATCGCATTCGCTCCCGTCATGAACGCGATCGGACTGGCACTGCGCAACCGGTAGAGCTTGGTGGTGATTTGTTCTGCCGCGTAGACAGAGATGCTCTCCGACATGTTCTTTGCGCGGAGCGTGAGCCGGTTGCGCTCGTTGCCGCGCCGTTCGGTCAGGGTGTAGTTCAACAGGCTGGCGGTGGTTACCGCCATCAAGCTGGCCAGGATCACGACCGTGATGAGCGCCGAGGCGCGGCGCGGACGAAGCCGAAGCGATGATGGGTCCATGGCGTTAGCGTCGGGGTGAGATCGTGTAGTTGAAACTGCTGCTCGAGAGCAGGAAGTTGGCGGAGTTCCCGTTCACGAACTCCATGTTGATCGAGACGAATCCGTTGGTCGGGGTGGAGTTCGGCGATTCCGAGGAAAAGGCGGGATAGCGGTCGCCCGCGGCGTACGGCGTGTACGGGGACGGCACGCGGCGCCCCACGGTCCGGGCCGAGATCTGGCGCGAGCCCGAAAGCTGCGGATTGCTGTTCAGGTTGATGCCGTTCAGCTCCGTCGCGAGGCTGGTATGCCCGTTCGATGCGCCCGCCGTCCCTTCTCCCCAGTCGGCGGTTTCGTAGTAGCGCAAGGGCGCCTCGACGTTGCGCGACGCCTGGGTGGTCGTGACCCGATAATAGATTCGAATCTGGCGGATGTCGGTGGTGCGATGGACGGAGGTCATCGTGACCAGCACGAGGCAATCGCCCATCCCCACCCACTTGTCATAGTCGTCGTCCGCGGCGTTTTCGATCTGGGTCATCGCCGCCGGGTCCGCGGCGAGATCCACGCTGCCATCGAGTTTCTGATACGTCGGGAACAGATAGAAGTAGCTCGCATCGAGCGTTTCCTTCGAGATCTGGGCCATGAAGCTGCGCAGGTTCGCGTTGGTCGCGAGCCGCTGTGTGTCCTTGTACGATGCACGCAGGCCAAACAGGAACGCCCCCATGCACATCATCATCACGACCGAAAAGATCGCGAGGCTGATGAGGATCTCGATCATCGTGAACCCGGCGGCGCGGGAACGAACAGGGTGGTTGCTGGCGCTCATTGGTCGAATCGCGTGCGGAGAAACACCTCCCGGTCCCGGATGGTTCGCGTGGCCCGTCCATCGATAAAGCTGTACGTGTAGACGACCGTCACCTTTTTCACTTCCGAGACGTCGTTGCCCGAGTCCGGGATCTCGTCGATCCACACCCAAATATC
>CALFZM010000039.1 GCA_937952235.1 uncultured Opitutia bacterium
GTGCCAGGGTAGTTGAAGTACTCCATGTTGTCCGGCACGCCGCGGTAGCGCCGTTGCGGGACGTTGGTGAGGTTGTCGATGTCGAGCGTGACGGTGAGCGACGGGCGCACCTGGTAGGAGAACCCGAGGTTGATGAGCGTGCGGTTCATCCGGAACAGGCTCCGCGCGGGGGCCGCGTTGAAGGTCTGGAGGAAGGTGTCGGCGTAGTTCACGAGCAGCCGGGAACTGAAGCCGCGGTAGCGCCAGGTCAGGCTCGCGTTGGCGGTGCGCGGCACGAAACCGGGCACCTGGCCCTTTTCGCGGCGGCCCGCGCCACCGAAGTCGCCGTGCGTGTCGAGGATCGTGTAGTTCACGAGGCCGCTGAGTCCCTTCAGGATTCCGGGGAGAAACGTGAACTGCTGCTGGTAGCTGAACTCCCAGCCCTGCACGACGGCGGTGCCGGCATTCGCGGTGGTGAGGATCGTCCAGCCCGGGTACTCGCCGTTGAAGCCGTTGTCCGTGCCGGTGTCGATGACGCCGGATTCGATGCCGCTGACGATGTAGTCGCGGATTTCCTTGTGGAACCAGCCGATGGTCAGGTTGCCCACGGGCTCGAAGTAATACTCGAGGGTCGCGTCCCAGTTCTTCGCGGTCTGCGGCAGGAGGGAGGGATTGTTGATCGTGAGCGTGGGGCGACCGCCGAAGTTGGCGTTGGCCTCGTTCGGCGTCTCGCCCGGGGCCAGGTTGCCGAAGGGCGGGCGGCCGAAGCTCGTCGACCAGCTCAGGCGCGTCTTGAGGTTCTGCGTCCAGTCATGCCAGGCGTGGATGCTGGGAAACGCCTTCGTGTACTCCCCGCTGGTCTGGCGGCGATTGTTCGCGTAATCGCGGGTGGCGGTGCCGATCGGATCGGCGGCCTGCTGCGCGGCGGTGCTCAGCGCGCGGGCGCGAACCCAGCCGTCGGCCTCGTTCTCCGTCTTCTCCCAGCGCACGCCGCCGAGGAAGCCGGTCCGGCCGGCCCAGCCCTCGCGTCCGAGTTTGCCCTGCGCCATCGCGTACGGCGCGGTGACGGTCTCGATCACCTTGCGGTACGACGTGTATTTCGTGGTCTCGCGAAAATAGAGGTCCTCGCGCCAGAGCGTGGGATCGATCACCTCGCGGGCCCGGATGAACCACGATGTCTCCCACTGGGGAATGTTTCGCCCGGTCCGGTCGCGGTCCATCGTCACCAGATTCGGGTCATGCGGCAGCGGGCCGGTGCCGATGTAGCTCCAGCGGCGGGAGGCGCTGCGGACGCCGACCTCCTGCTCGCGCCAGTGCACGCCGGACTTGACGAAGATCGGCGCGGCAATCGGGAGGTTGTACCGCACGTCGAACCGGCTCTCGGCGACCTCGTGGATCTGCTTGTCGTTCTGGTTGGAGAGGCCGTTGGCCGTGGGGCGGTAGTTGGCGGGATTGGTGAAATCCAGGCCGCCATTGGGCAGGAACTGTGGGAACAGATCCGATTCGGTCCGATCGAGGATCCAGCCGGTATTGCTGATGCGGTTCGTGAGGACGCCGCCCTCGCCGTTGCCGATGTTGATGTGCGTCTGGGTGTACCGGGCGTTGAACTCGACCTGCCACGGGCCGCGCTGGTGCTCGAGCCCGACGTCGGCGCGGCGGAGCCGGTTGAAGAAGTTGTTCGGGCCCGTCATGACGACATCGATCACGGAATTGGGGACGGGACGCACCGTCGTGACCCGCGACGTGTACCCCGGCGCGATACCGGCGCCGGTGTTGGCGGCGGTGTTGAGCGCGGGATTGAAGACGACCTGATTGGTGGTGGCGTTGACGTTGTACTGCCGCCGATAGATTTCCGAGTGATCGATGTAGGTCGCGAGGAACGAGAGCTTGGTCGCCGGGGTGAGGCGGTAGTCGGTCTTGACCGTGATGTTTTTCTGCCGCCGATGGTTGTAGAGGTCGCTCGTGAGGTAGCTGAAGACGAAGGCCGGCGAGGCGGTCGTGTTTTGAAAGTCGCGCTGGGTGAAGAACGAACCGATCGCGGTCTCGCTGTTGAACAGCGTGACGGACACGCCGAGGTTCCGGCTGCCGCCGAATGCGTCGAACACCTCCTGGTAGCCGACATTCACCAGGCCGTGGAGCTGGCGCTGTTCGCGGATGGGAATCTGCTGCGTGAACGACGGCGCGAGCCGGCCGGACAGCGTGTAGGTGATGCGGCGCTTCTCGCGCATCGAGAGCGGCGAGCGGCTCTTGAAATTGATCGTGCCGCCGAGCGAGTCCGCGCCCTTGTCGGGCGTATGGCCCTTGATCAACTCGACCTGCTCGAACATCGCGCCGGTGATGTTGTTCACGAAGATCGAGCGCCCCATCGCGCCCTGCCCGGTCATGAGGCCGCCGTCCATGGTCACCTGGTTGAGCCCGGAGGCCATGCCGCGCACGGCAAAGCCCGAGAGGTTGCCGCCGGCGTCGAGTTCGCCGTAGATGCCCGGCAGCCGGATCGCGACTTCGCCGGCGTTCATGTTGGGGAGGTTGCCGAAGGAGTCGGTGGCGGCGATGTTCTTGAGGTTTTCGGAATTGCGGTACGCGGTGATCGCGGCGGCATCACCTTCGCGTTCGCCGGTGACCTTGAACTCGGCCAGCTTGTAGATGGCGGTCGTGAGGTCGAAGTCATGCACGACGCGCTGTCCGGCGGCGATCGTCACCTGCCGGCGGACGGGATCGAGGCCGATGTAAGAGACCGCGATCTCATGCACGCCGGGCGGGAGATCGCCGAGCACGTAGCGCCCCGTCTCGTCGACGATCGCGGAACGTTGGAGCGCGGGCACGTCGACCTTCGCTCCCGGGAGGAGATTGCCGGTGGCGGCGTTGCTGACGGTGCCGGAGAGCGAGGCGGAAGCGTCCGCGGCGCGGAGGGGCAGGCTGGCGGCGACGCCGAGGAGAAGTGCGGCGCAGAGACGAAACAGGCGGGCAGGGGTTTGCATGGTGGGGTTCGGGGTGGAGCGGCCGGTCCCCGGGCCGCTTCCGGTTGCTTTCGGACGAGGGTGGCTGGGTCAGGGGCCACCCGATTCCAGCGGCCTGGGGACAGGCCGCTCCACCTCACGGCAGGGTCTTGAGCTGGACGTCCTTGAACTGGACGGTCATCGGCGGACCGCGGTGGAGTTGGAAGGCGATGACGCCCGACTTGGCGCCGTGCTTCGCGTCCGTATCGATGACGTCGGCGGTGAGCTTGCCGTTGATGTAGTGCTGAAGGTGATTGCCCTTGGCGACGAGGCGCAGCTCGTTCCACTCGCCCAGCTTGTAGGCGGCCTGGACGTCGGCGGTCGAAGTGGCGATGCCGAGCTTCTCCACGTCGGTTTTCTTCTTCTTCTTGTTCTTGCTGTCCATCGTCTCCGTCGTGGCGCCGATGCGGACCTTCTCGCCGGTCGTCATGAGGATGCCGCGACCCTTCTCTTCATAGAGCATGCCGGTGTAACGGAAGGGAGAGTCGAGATCGGCTTGGTAGCCGCCGACCACGAACGTCGCGGCATCGAGCACCTTGCTGCGGTACTGCACGCCGGAGTTCGCCTGCTTGCGGTCGTTCTCGCCGGTGAGGCGGAAGGAGAGGCGAAGTTCGAAGTTGGCCGGTTCGCCGCCCTTCCAGACGAGAAACGTGTTCGCCGGGAGGTCGGCTTCGTTCTTGGTCTGGCCGGTGATGGCGCCGTCACGGACGGTCCAGAACCTGGCATTGCCCTCCCAGCCGGAGAGGTCCTTGCCGTTGAAGATCGACTTGAAGCCGCTGTCGGCGGCCCGGGCGGGGGCGAGCAGCGCGGTCGCGGCGAGCGCGAGCGCGACGAGGGAGAGACGGGGATGGAGTTTCATGGGAAAAGGAGTTCCCCCGGGAGCGCGGACGTCCTCGTCCGCGGCGGACCGGAGTGCGGACGGGGACGTCCGCGCTCCCGGGAAGGAAAGATCAATGCGAATGAGCGGCGGCAGGAGCCGGGGCGGGTGGCGCGGTCGGATTGGCTTTGAGGTATGCGGCCACGTCCTTGGTGACCACGAGCTGGCCGAACATCACCGTCCAGTGACCGGGGAAGGTGCACACGTATTCGTACACGCCCTCTTCCTGGATCGGCCGCAGCCGCAGCGTCTCGCTCTGGCCGGGCTCGAGCAGCTTGGTGGCGGCGATGATCTCGCGCGACTCCGGCACCCAGGCGCGGCCGCTGCGATCGACGTGTTCCGCCGGCAGCTCGAGCGCGGCAAGCGATACGCGCTGGCGGGCGCCGGGCGCGGTCACGACCAGGTTGTGCGGCATGACGTCGGGGTTCTCGAAGATCAGCTCGATCGCCTTGCCGGCCGGCGCGACGATGCGGGGCGTGTCGTACCGCATCTCCTCGACCACCGAGCGGATGACGAAGACCGGCACGCGCAGGCGCGCGAGGGACTGACGCAACGTGTCGGCCTCGGCGGGCGGCAGGGTCCCGGCGAGTTCGTCCGCGATCTGAATCGTCTCGACGTAATCACGGCTCGTCCGGCGGTTGGCCGGCTGATCCGCCGCCCACGCGATGAGCGCGCGGGTCGCGGCGGCGGAGCCGGCGCTCCACGCGGTGCGCGGCAGCGCGCGAATGCCCTGCGCGGCCGTGGTCACCTGCTGGCCGCGCTCGATCAGCCCGGTCAGCGCGGCGAAGACGGCGGCCGGCTCGCGCCGGGTGCTCACGGCGGAACGGATCGCGTCGCGCTGCGTGGCGGCGATGACCTGGTCGGGACCCTGGAACTCGGTGAGCGGGCGCGCCAGCAACGGCATCACGCGCTCGTACGCGGTGGCGCGCAGCGCGGCATCCGGCAGGAGGTGGATGCCGCCCAGCAGACTTTGCAGCGAAAGGGGGGACGCCGACGCCTCGGACCACACCGCATCGAGCGTGCCGTCGGCCAGCGCCGTGGCGGCCCAGCCGTACGAGCGGCCCTCGGCGTTGTCGGCCTGACCGAGCCGGAGCAGCGCGGCGCGGTGCGGCTTGAGGTCGGCGGGCTTCTGCGCGAGGAGGAGCCGGCCGACGCCCCGGGTGTCGACCTCGGCGGGGGAGTTCAGTGCGGCAAGCAGCAACGAAACGGGGGCCGCCTGCCGGTGCTGCGCGAGGCTCGCGAGGGCCTCGGCGCGGACGGAGTCGACGATGCCGCGACGAGCGAGGATGTTCTCGGCCACCTCGGGCGTGCGCGGCAGCTTCAGCACCTCGCTGTTGTTCAGCGTGCGCAGCAGGTAGCGGACGGCGGCGGGGTCGCCGCCAGCGATGGCGGCGCCGGAGCCGATGCTTTCCCGCCACTGCGGGCGAAGCTGGCGGAGCGTCTCGCCGATCACGTAGTCGAGATAGTAATCGACGTCATGCTTCGTGGCCGCGAGCGCGACCTCCGCGGCGCGGACGTCCGGGAAGAAGCTGGCGGCGCGCACCGCCTGGAGCCGCACGCGCGGGCTCGGGTCGTTCGCGAGGCGCTGGAGCTCGCCCAGCGCGTTCGGCACGCGGTCACGCCAGTAGGCGAGCACGCGCACGGCGGCGGCGCGGGCGTCGGCCTGGGGCGAGTTGAGCTGGCGCGAGAGCAGGTCGAGGTCGACGACGTTGTGCCATTGATGCACCCAGAGCGCCTCGGCCAGGTGGTGGGCGTGGTCGGCGGCCGTCGGGTCGACGCGCGCGACCCAGGCTTTGGTCGCGGCGATCACCGTGGCGGAGTCATGCTTGCCGAGCTCGATCTTCGCGAGCGTGCGGACCTGGTTTTCCTTCCGCTTCAACAGTTCGAGCAGCGCGGGCACCGGCTCGCCGTCGATCTTCGGCTGCCAGGCGAGCGGGCGGCTCTCGTGCGTGATGCGATAGATCCGGCCGTGCTCGTGGTCGCGATTGGCGTCGCGCAGGTGGCTCTGCAGGTGGCCGATGAGCGGATTGTGCCAGTCGATCACGTACAGCGCGCCGTCGGGGCCGGTCGCGGTGTCGATCGGGCGGAAGTTCGGATCCTTCGACTGCACGATGTCCGGCTCGCGGGTGCCCTTGATGCCCGAGCCGTCGGTCGCGAGGTTGACGCGGAAGATGCCCTGGAAGCCGATGACATTGGGGTTGAGATAATCGCCCCAGTACTCGTCGGGAAAGTGCGCGCTCGTGAGAATCGTGCTGCCGGCCGAGGGCCGCGACGGCCGGTCCCAGATGGTGTTCATCCGCGGATGCTTCGCGGGATAGTCGATTCGGCCGCTGAACGCGGGGCCGAAATAGGTGTTGTTGCCGGTGGCGTCGGTGATGAGGTCGTTGCCCCAATAGTCGAAGGCGCGGCCGTGCGGATTGGCGAAATTGTACGCGACGTAGGTCTCGAACTTGCCGGTCAGCGGCTCATAGCGGTAGATCGCGCCGTCGATGTTGCGCACGGCGCCTGCGACCGACTCGACCTGCGTGCGATGAAACACGCCGTCGCTGAAAAGGATCGCGCCGCCGGGCTCGTACACGAGCGAGTTGGCGGTGTGGTGCGAGTCGGCGGAATCGAGCCCCATCAGCACGCGTTCCTTCCAGTCGGCCTTGCCGTCGCTGTCGGTGTCACGGACGAACCACACGTCGGGCGCCTGCACGAGCAGGATGCCGTCCTTGAAAAACTGGAAGCCCGTCGGGCAGTTGAGGCCGTCGAGGAACGTCGTCACCTTGTCCGCGCGGCCGTCGCGGTCGGTGTCCTCGAGCACGATGATCTTGTCCTTCACGCGCGCGGTCGGGGTGAGCGCCGGGTAGCTCGGCCACACCGCGACCCAGAGCCGCCCTTTCGCGTCGAAGTTCATCTGCACCGGCTTCGCCAGTTCGGGAAACTGTTTCTCGCTCGCGAACAGGTTGGCTTTCAGCCCGGGCGCGAGGGTCATGAGCTTGATCGCGTCGTCGCCGTCGATGAACGGATAGGTCCCGTCGATGTTGGGGCCGGGCTTGTTGGTGCCGAACGCGGTCACCACCGGCAGCGGCAGCATCTCGACCGGCCCGGTCTTGCCGGCGGCGAGCGCCCAGGCCTTGCGCTCGAGGTTGGCGGTCATGACGTCGCGCTGCGCCATCTCCTCCATCATGACCTGCGTGTTGGTGATCTTGGGCACGTCGGGGTGCGAGACGTACGCGATCTTCGAGCGGTCGCCGTAGACGTTGTAGCCGTCGACGGTGCGGTAGCGCGAATGCCACATCGCGCTCTTGGCGTTGACCGCGGCCCGCAGCGCCGTCCCCGCTGGCGTGTCGAGCGCGGGCGCGGCGGCGCCAAAGATCGCCGGGTACGCCTTCGCGGCGAGCCGGCCCTCGCCGGCCTCGTTGAGGTGCACGCCGTTGATCGTGAGCGGCGGCTGCCCGGCGGCCGCGGCTTCCGCGTAAAGCTGCTGCGACGGCGCGAACAGGTCGACGAACGTGACCCCGGCCTGGTCGCGGGCGACCTCCGCCATCGCCTGCGTGTAGAGGGCCAGGTTGGCGTTGATCTCCGGCTTGTATTCGAAATTCGGATCCGGGTGCTTCTCCACCGCGATGGGCGAGAAGAGCACGAGCCGCGGGGCCGCGAGGCCGTTGTACTGCTTCGCCCGCGTCTCGCGCAGGAAGGTCGCGAGGTCCTCCTTGAACTTCGCGATCCCGGCCGGCCCGGCGAAGGACTCGTTGTAGCCGAAGAACGCGAAGACGACGCCCGCCTGCACCTGCTTGAGCCAGTCGTCGGGCGAGCCGAAATCCTTCGACCGCGCCCGGGTGGCGAGCTCGTCGCCCGCGACGGCGAGGTTGCGCACGACGATCTGATGCTGCGGATGCGCCGCGTGGATCATCGTCTCCAGCCAGCCGTGATGCTGCATCCGGTCGGCGAGGGCATTGCCGACGATCGCGACGCGCTCGCCCGGGTTGAGCTGGAAGGCGGGAGCGCCGGCGGTGGGCGCGGCTGGCGGGTGGAGCAGCCTGTCCCCAGGCTGCTGGCTCGAGGGCGCGGGTTGCGCGAAGATCGTCCGCGCGGAGCCGGCCGCGGCGGCCGGCAGCAGCGGGCGGACACGCTGCTC
>CALFZM010000040.1 GCA_937952235.1 uncultured Opitutia bacterium
GGGGACGCCCGCGCCCACGACCTGCAGCGGCGTGGCCGCGCTCGCCTGCCACTGGGCGCGGTTGGCCGCGACATACGCTCCGTTGCGCGGCTGGATGCTGGAAGTGACCTGCTCGGTCTCGGAAAAATTGGCGGACAGGCGCCAGCGCGAGATCGGATTGGCGGTGATCTCGTACTCCCAACCCTCACCCTTCGTGGCCTGGCTGTCGCGGGAGGCGGCATCGGCGAAGAGATCGACGCGGCCCAGCGTCTGCCAGATCGAGTTGATCGCATTGATGAAGGCGTTGTCGCGGCCGACCGACGTGTTCACTTCGGCCGTCTTGTACCGGGCCAGGCTCGCGCTGATGCGATTGTCGAGGAGGCTCAACCGGATGCCCATGTCCTCTCCCTCGCCCTCGCGATTGCCGAGGAACTTGCCGAAGATGTCGAAATCGGACTGCGGGACGAAGTTGTTCGCGTTGTTGTAGAAGACCGCCAGCCAGCTCGTGGCGTGGGCGACCACGCCGTAGGTGCGCGTGTCGCCCTCGGAGTGGCTCGAATTGGCGTTGCGAACCCGGCGCGGAAACGTGCGCGTCACCGGATCGCGGTCGTCGTTGAGGTTGCCGTTGCCATTGAGGTCGGCGCTGCTGGCCCAGTCCCGCTGGCGGTCGTTGCGCAGGCCCCCGGTGAGCACCAGGCGATCCTTGAGGAACTTGCTCTGGAACGCGGCCATCTTCGAATCCGTCCGGGTGAGATTGTCCTGGGATGCGTCACGGGTGCGCACGAGTCCGGAGCGCACGCCGTTGCTCGCGATCGGATGCTTCTCCGGATCGTGCATGCCGCGAAGGTCCGGATTGGAGGTGCTGAAGTCGAGGTAGGTGCGCCGCCGGATCTGGTTGTTCGCATTGGTCAGGTCGGCGGGGTAATTGGCGCTGCCATCGGGGGTGAGGTTGACCTCGTTGAATCCGTCGTTGCGCCCCCGGTTCTCGCGTCGCGACCAGAGCGCGGCGACGGTGTGGCGGCCGAGCCAGGAGCTGCGCTGCCGGAGGTCGAGGTCGTAGGAGCCGGTGACGCGGTAGTCGTCCCGGATCTGGTCGCGCAGGTCCACCTGCAGCTGGCCGTCCGTGTAGTAACGGCCGACGTTGGGGTTCGGGCGCCCGTTGGGCAGTTGCGCGTTCACATCGACGCGCAACGCGACGTCGTTGAAGACCTGCGGCCGGTACTGTTCGCGCTGCTCTGACTGCCGGTTGAACGCCGCCTCGAAGGCGAAGTCTCCGACGCGCTGCTCCACGAAGAGCGCGTAGTTGTAGTAATAGTAGTCGCCGCGGAACGCCGGGCCGCTGACCGCGGCGCTGCGCGGCAGGATGGTCTCGTCGAGGATGGCGACCGTGTTGTTGCCCAGGCCGGGCGCGGAGGGCCCGGTGTTCGAGAGCCGGCTGCCGAACCACGAGATCGGACCGAGTCCGGAAAAGGGATCGTAGATGAACTGACGGTTGTTGTTCGCGCCCGTGCCGGCGGCGGCCTGGCCGTAGGTCTGCGAGACGATCCGGCCGGCGTTGACCCAGCCCTGGAATCGCTCCTGCGCGGGCCACGGCTGCGTCACGACCTGGTTCATGTCGCCGTATTCGCCGTCGAAACGGATCTCCGTATTGGGGAGCGGCCGGTACGTCACCGCGAGCGCGGCGCCCTTGCGCTGCGAGCCGAGGAAATCGCGCCAGTCATTGCGGTCCTGAAAGAGCAGGTTCACCCGGGCGGCGAGCTTGCCGGGCACCAGTGTGCGCCCGTAGTCGATCTCGCCCCGCACGTCGTGGTAGCTGCCCGCCCGGAAGCGGAACTGCTGCACGCCCTGGCCGATGCGCGCGCGCTTCGTACTCGTGTTCAGGATACCGCCGGGGCCGCCGATGCCGAAGAGGATCGAGTTGGGCCCGCGGGAAAAGTCGAGGCGGTCGATGTTGAAGCTGTCGCTGGAAAGCGCCCAGCCGAAGTAGTTGCGCCCGAGCGACGCACCGGTGAAGCCGCGAAACTGCACCAGCACGTCGTTGCTCGTGATCGCGTTGCCGGTGGCGTCGGTGAGGTTCTGGCCGCCGTTGAGCGAATACTCGAGCGCCTGGGTCACGTTCGTGGCGCCGATGTCGTCGAGAAACTCCTTGGTGAAGACGGAAATCGCCGCCGGCGTGTCCCGAAGCGCGGTGTTGAGGCGGCTGCCCGCGAGGGTGTTGGTCGCGGTGTAGCCGGTGTCCTTGTCGGTCCGAACCTCGAAGGGAGAAAGCGTCACGGTGCCGCTCCCGCCTTCGGCGGGCACGGCGGTGGGCGCGGTCTGGGCGTAAGCGCCGCTGAGCGGCGCCGCGAGGAAGGCAAGCGCCACGGCAAGGCCGGGCGCACGGCGGGGGTTGCTTGGGGTCATGGGAGGGCGCCGTGCGAGCGGCACGGCGTACGGCAGGTGCCAGACGAGTATGAACCGCGTTCCGGATTGCAACCCGGCGAGCGGGCGGAAACCGCCTATGACACACTGCCCGCCGTGTGATTTGTCTGGTCTCTCCGGACGGTCATTCTTGGATCAACGCCTCACCCCTTCCCCTCGCCCATGCGCATGCGAATCCTGCTTCGGTTCACCGTCCTCCTTTTCGCCGCGATCGCCGCCCTTCGCGCGGCCGACCGGCCGAACATCCTCTGGCTCACCAGCGAGGACCACGGCCCGGAGATGGGCTGTTACGGTGACACCCTCGCGCGCACGCCCAACGTCGATGCGCTCGCCGCGAAGGGCATGCGGTTCAACCGCGTCTGGTCCAATCATCCCGTCTGCGCCCCCGCGCGGACGGCGATCATCTCCGGGCTCCATTCCTACAGCAGCGGCGGGCTGCACATGCGGTCGATGGTGCCGATGCCGCAGGGCGCGAAGATGTATCCGGAATACCTGCGCGACGCCGGCTACTACACGACCAACAACAGCAAGGAGGACTACAACCTGGCGAAGACGCCGGCGACGTGGGACGATTCCTCGGGCCAGGCACACTGGCGCAACCGCCGCGCCGGTCAGCCGTTCTTCGCCATCTTCAACTCGACGAAGAGTCACGAGAGCCAGATCCGCACGCGCCCGCACCAGGCGATCACCGATCCGGCGAAGGTCCGCGTGCCCGCCTACCACCCGGACACTCCGGAGGTCCGGCAGGACTGGGCGCAGTACTACGACAAGGTGAGCGAGGCGGATGCCGACGCGGGCGTGCAGCTCAAGGCGCTCGAGGCGGCGGGCCTGGCGGAGGACACGATTGTCTTCTACTACGGAGACCACGGCAGCGGCATGCCGCGCAGCAAGCGCTGGCCGTCCAACTCGGGCCTGCACGTGCCGCTCGTGGTGTACTTCCCGCCGAAGTGGCGGCACCTCGCGCCGAAGGAATATCAACCCGGCGGCGCCTCGGACCGCCTGGTGAGCTTCGTCGACCTGGCGCCGACCGTGCTGAGCCTCGCGGGGGTGCGTCCGCCGGAGTGGATGCAGGGTCACGCGTTCGCCGGCGTCCACCAGGTCGCCGGCCCGGCCTTCCTCTACGGCGGCCGCGGCCGGATGGACGAGCGGCCCGACAACGTCCGCAGCGTGACCGACGGGCGGTTCGTCTATATCCGCAATTATTTTCCCCACGTCGCGCAGGGCCTGGGCAACGAATACCAGCATCAGACGCCCACCACGCGGATCTGGCGCGAACGTTTCGACCAGCGCCGCACCACGCCGGCCCAATCCATCTTCTGGACGATCCCCAAGTCGCCCGAAGAACTCTACGACCTCCGCGCGGATCGCGACGAGGTGAACAACCTCGCCGCCCGGCCCGAGCACCGCGCCACGCTGGAGCGCCTGCGCTCCGCGCTGCGCGAGCACCTCCTGCGCGTGCGCGACGTCGCCTTGCTGCCCGAGGGCGAGCTCCACTCGCGCGCGGGCGGAGGCTCGCCTTACGACCTCGCCCGCGACGAGGCCCGGTATCCGCTGCCGCGCATCCTCGCCGCCGCCGAGCTGGCTTCGAACCTGCAGCCGGAAGCCGTGCCGCAGCTCGTGCCGCTCGCCCGGGACGCGGACTCCGCCGTGCGCTACTGGGCCGTGCTGGGCTTGCTGATGCGCGGCGAGGCTGCCGTGCGGGCGCAGGACAGCGTGCTGCGCGCCGCATTGCAGGACAGCTCGCCGCATGTGCGCGTCGTCGCCGCCCAGGCGCTCGCGCAGCATGGAGCCGACGCGGCCGCGGCCGCCGGACGCGATGCGCTGCGCCAGCTCGCGCCACCGGATCGGAACGGTTTCTTTGTCGCCCTGGCGGCTCTCAACGCCATCGGCACCCTCGGGCCCAAGGCGGGCGACCTGCGCGAGTTCGCGGCGAAGCTGAGTCCGGTCGCACCGGTCCCGAGCAATCGCTACGATTCCTACCTCGCCCGGCTCATCCAGGATCTCGGTGGCCAGCCCCCCGCGGCCGCGGCGAAGAAGGGCAAGAAGAAGAAGGGTTGAGCGACAGCGTTGAGGTGGAGCCGCCTGTCCCCAGGCGGCTGACGTTCGATTGACCCGTCCGCAGCGGCTTGAGGACAAGCCGCTCCACCCTTCAGGCGGCCGTTCTCACGGCTGATCTGAAGGCCGGCTGCGTGAGTCCGCTCAGTGCGAATGCGCCGGCACGGGGGTCTCGGCCGCCAGCGTTTCCCGCTCGATCTCCGCGGCGCGAATGAGCCCGTGGGCACTGGAGCGGCCGGTGAGCTTCACGCACACCCAGTCCATCAGCACGTACACGATCGGCACCACGAACAGCGTGAGCACCGTCGCGATCGACAGGCCGCCGACCACGACGAGGCCCATGGGAATCCGGCTCTCCGCGCCCGCGCCGGTGGCGAACGCGATCGGGACCGCCCCCAGCACCGTGGAAATCGACGTCATCAGGATCGGCCGGAACCGGATGGCCGAGGCTTCGTAGGCGGCATTGAAGGCGCTGCGGCCCTCCACCTGAAGCTGGTTCGCGAACTCCACCACGAGAATGCCGTTCTTCGCCACCATGCCGATGAGCATGATGAGTCCGAAACGGGAGAAGAGATTATCGGTGAGCGGCACGCCGAAGAACCGGCTGCAATAGAGCACGATCAATCCGCCGGAGATCGCGAGGATGATGCCGGTGAAGATCGTGATCGGGTGGATCCAGGACTCGAACTGCGCCGCCAGCACGAGGAACGTGAACAGGAGGGCGAGCCCGAAGAGCAGGTACGTATCGCTGGCGCTCTCCACGAATTCGCGCGCCTCGCCATCCCAGGTGAAAGCGTAGCCCGGAGGCAGGAGCGGCCGCACCTCCTCCGTCAGGACGGCGACCGCGTCGCCGAGCGTGCTGCCGGCGGCGATCTGCGCCGAGACGGTGACCGACCGGAGCCGGTTGAAGTGCGGGAAACTCTCCGGCACCACGGATTCGTCGTACGTCACCAGGTTGCTCAACTGCACGAGCGCGCCGCTGGCCGAGCGCACATAGAGTCGCGCCAGGTCGGACGGGCTCGTGCGGTTGGCGTCCTCCACCTGCACAAGCACGTCGTACTGCTGGTTGCCGCGCTGGAACTGCGTCACGCGCCGGCCGCCGAGCAGGGTCTCCAGCGTGGCCGCGACCTCGGAGACCGGCACACCGAGATCGGCCGCCTTGGCGCGATCGATCTTCACGTCGATCTGCGGCTTGGTGGGCGACGGGTCGATGCGCGGCACCAGGAACATCGGGTTGCCGCGCATCTGGGTGAGCACCTGCTGGCCGAGCTCCTGCAGCTTGTCGAAATCACTCCCCTGCAGCACGAGCTGCACGCCGGAACTGAAGGAGGAGCGCCGGCCGCCGAACGGCCGCACCGGCGACGGGGACGACTGGCCGCCGGTGATCTCGTTGCGGAATTTCTGCCGCACTTCCTCGACGACGTCCTGCGTCTTGCGCGTGCGCTCCTCCCATGGCTTGAGCGTCGCGAAGATGAACGCCCGCCCCTCGCCGGTGCGATGGTAGGTGCGGTCGATCTCCGGGATCGCCAGGATGATCTCCTCCATCTGCTTCGAATAAACCTGGTTGTACTCGGGCGTCGCGCCCACCGGCGGCACGAAGCTCGCGGTGAAGATGCCGCGGTCCTCCATCGGCGTGAGCTCCCGCTGCAGTTTCGTGTAGAGGTACGGACCCGTGACCGCGAAGGCCAGGGCCGCCAGGAGCACGAGGGCGCGGAAACGGAGCGCGCCTTTCAGCATCCACTCGAACGCGCGGTTAAGCGCCAGAAAGACCGGCTCCGACTTGCGATAGAACCAGCCATGCTGCGCCTTGCCGGCCACCACCTTCGCGCGCAGGATGCGCGAGCACAGCATCGGCGAGAGCGTGAGCGCGACGAAGGCCGACACCGTGACCGAGATCGCGAGCGTCAGGCCGAACTCGAAGAAGAGGCGGCCCGTGCGGCCCGACTGGAATGCCACGGGCAGGAAGACCGCGGCAAGCGTGAGCGTCGTGGCGATGATCGCAAACGCCACCTGCCGCGCGCCGAAGATCGCGGCGTGGATCGGGGACTCGCCCTGCTCGATCCGCCGGTAGATGTTCTCGAGCATCACGATCGCGTCGTCGACCACCAGTCCCACCGCGAGCACCAGCGCCAGCAGCGTCAGGGTGTTCACCGTGAATCCCAGCCACTGCATCACCGCGAACGTGCCGATGATCGAAACCGGAATCGCCACCAGCGGCACCAGCGTGGCGCGCCAGTCGCGGAGGAAGACGAAGATCATCACGATCACGAGGATCGCGGCCTCCCACAGCGTCTGGTAAACCTCCTTGACGGAGCGTTCGACGAACACGCTGTAGTCCGACGACACCATCACCTGCACGCCCTGCGGCATCTCGGCCTGCAGCACCGGCACGAGCTTCTTCACCTCGCGCGCGACGTCGAGCAGGTTGGACTGCGACTGCCGGTACACCGAGATGCTCACCGCGTGCTCGCCTTTCACGAACGTCGAATTGCGATAGTCGCTCGGCCCGAGTTCCACGCGGCCGACGTCGGTGAACTTCACCTGGTACCCGTCGCGATTCGCGAGGATCAGGTTCTCGAACTCGTGCGGATTATCCAGCCGGCCGCGCAGCCGGACGGGGAATTCGCGGGCGAGGGACTCGATGCGTCCACTCGGCAGGTCGACGTTCTGCTGCCGCAGCGCCCGCTCGAGGTCGGCGACGGTGAGATTGTAGGCGGCGAGTCGGGTGGCGTCGACCCAGAGCCGCATTGCATAACGCTCGCCGCGGAGCTCCAGGTTGGCGACGCCGGGGATCGTCTGCAGCCGCTGCACGGCCAGCCTTTCGACGAGCTCCGTCAGCTCCAGCCGGCTGTGCACGTCGGAACGGAAGGAAAGCGAGATGACCGAATCGGAATCCGCGTCGGACTTGGCGATGTAGGACTCGTTGACCTCGGGAGGCAGCCGGCCGCGCACGCGTGCGACCTTGTCGCGCACGTCGTTGGCCGCCTCGTCCATGTTGCGGCTGACGCTGAACTCGAGGGTGATCCGGGAGCGCTGCTCGCTCGAGCTGGAGCGGATGATCTGCAGGCCGTCGATCGCCGAGACCTCCTTCTCGATCACCTCGGTGACCTTCGTTTCCACGACCTCGGCCGAGGCGCCCGGGTAGGTGGTGTCGATCGAGATCGTGGGAGAGTCCGTGCTCGGATATTCGCGCACGGGCAGCCGCTGGAACGAGATCGCGCCGATGAGCACGATCAGGATCGACGCCACCAGGCAGATGACCGGCCGCTTGATCGAAGTGTCGGAGAGAATCATGGCGTCAGTCCTCCAGCCGGAACTCCGCGCGCAGGGGTCGGGGCTCGAGCTTGGCCCCCTGGAACAGCGCGAGCGAACCCACGCCGGCCGCGACCACCTGGGTCGCTTCCGAGAGCGCGCCCTTGAGCGGGATCACTTCGACGAGGCCGCGCGAGCGCAGCCCGAGCGTGACGGGCACGAACGCCGCCACTTTTTCTCCCCCCTGGTCCGCCACCGTGACGAGCTGCGGGCCACGCTGGTCGATCAGGATCGCGCCCTCGGGCACCGCCAACGTGCCCTTGCGCACCTCGAGCACGATCTCGATCTCGGCGAACATGCCGGCCTTGAGGCCCGCGGCGTCACTCGCGACGTAGCCCTTCACGGCGCTCGAACGCGTGGCGCGCTCGATCACGGAGTTCACGAAATACACCTCCCCTTCGACCGGCGCGGCGGATGCGCCCGTCGTGGAACGCACGGTGAACCTCGTGCCGGGCCGCACCTTGGCGAGGTAGCGCTCCGGCACCTGGAACTCGACCTTCAGCCGGCTCAGGTCGTTGACGGTGGTGATGACCGACTGCGTGTTCACATAGTCCCCGGGCGACAGCATCCGGGCCTCGACCACCCCGTCGAACGGGGCGCGCACCTCGGTGCGCGCAAGCCGCACCTGCAGCAGTGCGATGTCGGCTTCCGCCGCGGCGAATTCGCTCCGCGAGCGATCGACGTCGGCCTGGGTGTTGGATTGCGTCTGCCGCAGGTTCTCGGCCCGGGCCAGGTTGAGCCGCGCCAGTTCGTGCCGCGAACGCGTCTGCGCGAGCTGCGCCTGCAGTTCCGCGTCGTCGATCTTCACCAGCAGGTCGCCCTTCTTCACCCGCCGCCCCTCCTCGAACTGGATCGAGCGGATCAGGCCGCTCATCTCGGGCCGGATCGACGCCGTCTCATTAGGCGCGAGCGAACCGACCACCCGCAGCGATTCCGACAGGTCGCGTCGCGACACGGCCACGACTTCCACCGCCTGCTTC
>CALFZM010000041.1 GCA_937952235.1 uncultured Opitutia bacterium
CGGCAGCGCGCTCCAGGCCGATGTCTCCGGCCGCGGGCTGAACTTCGAGCCGGCCTGATCGCCCACCCTCCCTCCCTCACCATGCCTGTCGTCATCGACGAAATCACCGTGAACATGACGCCACCTCCCGCGCCCGCGGGGCCGGCGGAACCGGCGGCGCCGTCCGGGGCTTCCCCCGTCGAACCGTCCGAGCTGCAGCGCGAGCTGCGGCGCATCGCCGAGCGGGCCGCCCGGCTGAGCGCAGATTGACCATGTCGACCGCAACCGACCCGATCATCTACGTGGCACGACCGACCCTCCGCCTCGACGGCGAGGAGGACGAGCGGCTGGCGTCGCTGCTGACGCATCTCGTGATGACGGAGCAGCAGGGCGGGCTGTCGGCGCTCGAGCTGCGGCTGGCCAACTCCGCCTCGCTGCACGGGGGCGGTGCCCAGTACGCCTTCGATGCCGGCGGGAGCCTGCGGCCCGGTGCCGAGTTGGTCGTCGGACTGGGCGACTCGTCCGCGCCCGTCGAGGTGTTCCGCGGGATCGTGACCGGCATCGAGGGGATCTTCGCCGACGACGCTCCGCCGGAACTGGTGGTCCTCGCCGAGGATGCCCTGCAGCGCCTGCGCTGCCTGAGACGCAGCCGCACCTACGAGGAGCAGAGCCTCGCCGAGATCGTGCGCGCGCTGGCCGGCGAGCACGCGCTCACTCCCGTGATCGACGGTCTCGACACCCTCCGGGGCACCGAAGTCCAACTGGGCGAGACCGACCTCGGCTTCCTGCGACGGCTCGCGGAACGCCAGGACGCCGACGTGCAGGTGGTGGGCACGGAACTGCACGCCGCCCCGCGCGCCGACGTCCGCCGCGGCGCGCTCGACCTCGTGCTCGGGGAGAAACTCAAGCGGGCGCGCGTGCTCGCCGACCTGGCGCACCAGGCGACGCGGGTGACCGCGCGCGGCTGGGACGCCGCCCAGGGGGACGCCGTCCAGGCGGAGTCCGACACCCTTCCGCCGGGGACGGGACGCGGCCGGGCGGGCGCGGAATGGTTCCGCGAGGTCTTCGGCGAACGCGCCGAGCCGGCGTCCGCGCCGCCACCCGCGGTGCAGGCGGAGGCCGACGCGGTCGCCGGCGCCGGTGGCCGCCGCCGCGCTCGGCGGTTCCTGCGTATCCAGGGAGTGACGACGGGCACGCCCGCGCTGCGCGTCGGCACCCACGCCACGGTGTACGGGCTGGGCGCCTGGTTCTCGAACACCTATTACGTGACCACCGTGTGCCACCGCTACGACCTCGTGGACGGCTATCGCACCGAGTTCGAGGGCGAATGCGCGCGCCTCGGCGAACCGTGACCCCGCGCTCCGACGTCTTCCATGCCCGCCCCCGACTCCCTCCCGCTCGCGCTGCCGGCGTGCCACCTGGCCCGGGTCGTCTCGGTCGAAGACCCCGACCAGCTCGCCCGCGTGAAGGTGCGGCTCTTCACGGTCGATCCCGACGGCGCAGCCGAGATCTGGGCCCGCGTCGCGGTGCCGTTCGCCGGCGCCGGTCGCGGCGCGCTCCTCATTCCCGACGTGGATGACGAGGTGCTGGTGACGTTCCTCGCCGGCGACCCGCGTTTTCCGATCGTGCTTGGCGGACTCTGGAACGGCGCGGCGCGCCCGCCGGAAACGTTCGCGGGCAGCCGGGTCGACCGCTGGTCGTTCACCGGCCGCGCCGGCACCCGCATCGCGATCGTCGAGGATCGGGAGGGAGCCGCGAAGATCGAGTTCCAGACCCCGGGCGGGGTGAGCGGGACGCTCACGGACGAGGGCGGCGGCCGGGTGCAGTTCGAGGACAGCGCCGGCAGCAGCGTCACGATCGATCCGCAGGGACTCTCGGTGCAGACCCCGGCCAAGGTGAAGATCGCCGCCAGCCAGGTCGAGGTGACGGCGGGCATGGTCAAGGTCGACGCGGGCCTGAGCACGTTCTCGGGCGTCGTGAAGTGCGACGTCCTGCAGACCAACACGGTCGTCGCGAGCGTCTACACCCCGGGGGCGGGCAACATATGGTGAAGGCAAGACCAGTCTCCCCTCACGACGACCATCCGGTGCGCCTGCACGGTGCCTGGGCCGTGCGCGGCGACGGCGCGCCCTCCATCCTCGAGCGGCGCGACGAGGACTTCATCGGCGCGTTGCTGGAGGAACTGGCGGGAGCGGATCCCGCGGCCCTCGTCCCGGCACAGCGCCCCGCGGCGCAGGACGGCGGGGCGATGCGACTCTGGCAGCCCGTGCACCGGGCGTTCCATCTCGCGCTGCTCGAGGCCCACTGCGACACGTTCGGCCAGCCGCGCCTGGATCCGCGCAAGATCGAGTCGGCCGGCCAGGTGATCCGCCGCGTGCGGACACTGCCCGACGGTTCGCGCCAGTTCGAAGGCTGGTGCGCCTCGCGCCGCCAGGTGACCGGCTGGGTCGCGCTGCCCGCCGAGGATCATCCGGCGCACTGGCGCGACCCCGATCCGGCGCGGCGGCCGCCCCCGCGCTACACCGGCGACGCCACCTTTGACCGGGAGACCTTCGGCACCGGCGACGGGATGGCGGAGGAGACGACCGCGCTGTTCGTCGCGCCGCCCGCCGTCGTCGCCGCCACGGCCCGCACGCTGCTCTACGGCGTGATGCCGCTCACGGCCGCCGCGCGTGCCGGCGCGCCGCCGCCGGGCACGCCGCCTCCGGCCGAAGCCTGGGCCGAACACCTGTCGCTGCTCCTGCGCCCCGCCGCGGCTCCCGTCAGCCTCTGGCCGGCGCGCCCGGCGTCCGAGCAGCCCGCGCGCCTCGATCGCGCCGATCTGCGGACCACGCCGGTCAGCCTGCCCGACAGCGGCATCCTCCCGGGCGCCACCCGCTTCGTCCTGCTCGTCCGGCAGCTCGCGCAGGAATTCGGCCTGCTGCGTCCGGCCAATCCGGATACGCACGCCCGCCTCATCGCGACCTTGAACCGCCTTTCCGTCACGCTGGTCGACGGCTCGTCCCGGCCCGCGGGCGACTATCTGGTGGAAGCGGCCCGGGCGTACCTGGATCCCGAGCCTCCCCAGGTCGCTCCGCTCCGTCCGCACGCCTGGCCCGCGGTCGACGCGGGGGTGGCGGAGGGACTGCTCGCCGTGCTGCGGCAGACGGCGGCGGAGACGGAACTCGCGGTGTTCGGCGCGGCGTCGGGCGGCGGACGCTACGACGATCCCGCCGCCCGGTACGTGCTGAGGGCGTTCATCCGGGTGCGGCAGCCCGACGGTTGCCCGCCCAAGCTCGTGTGGAGCCCCTGCAGCGAGGAGTTCGCGATCGCGCCCTGGTACGAGCCGGGGCCGGGCGGCCCGGTGACGGTCGCGCTGCCCGACCTCTCGCCGGCGTTTCTCCGCCGCGTGAAGCCGAACGTCGCGTTCTCCGTGCCCGCGTCGCTCGCCAACGTGCTCAACCAGGACCCGAAGAAGTTCCTGGACGGCAGTGCGGGCAAGGGCTCGTCGCTGACGCTGGATTGGATCTGCGGCTTCAGCATCCCGATCATCACGGTCTGCGCGTTCATCCTGCTGAACATCTTCCTGAGCCTCCTGAACCTCGTCTTCTTCTGGCTGCCGTTCGTGAAGATCTGCGTCCCCTTCCCGCGCAAGAAATGAAACCGTCCCCACCCCTCGGCTGGCCGCTGCTGCCGCTGCCCGACGAACACGGGCGGCTCCACTGGCCGACGCTCGAGCAGAGCGTCGCGCAGCAGATCCGCGTGGTGCTGCAGACGCGGCCGGGCGAACAGCTCCTCCGTCCCGCCTTCGGCGCGGGCCTGGAGAACTTCCTGCACGCGCCGAACGACCTCAACACCCACCGCCGCATCCGCGAGCTCGTGGGCGCGCAACTGGCCCGCGGCGAGCAGCGCATCGTCGTCGACGACATCGCCGTGACCGCGCCGTCCGGCGAAGCCGGGCAGGTCCGGATCGAGATCGCGTACCGCCTCCGTCGCACCGGCGCCGCCAGCCGGCTCGGCGTCACGCTCGCCCTCAACCCTTGAATCCCGCCCCAAATCTCCGCCTCGGCCCCGCCGGCCCGCGCGCGCGCGCCGCCGCCCGGACGACTCCGCGCTGACGGTGCCGCGACCCGCCGCCTTTCCCTCGCCCGCCTCTCGCCCCGCGCCTTTTTCCGTCCATGCCCCTTCGCGTCCCTACCCTCGACGATCGTTCCTACCAGGACCTGGTGGACGAGATGCTCGCGCGCATTCCGGCGCATACGCCGGAGTGGACCAACCCGGTGCCGGGCGATCCGGGCCGGACCCTGCTGGAGCTGTTCGCATGGCTGACGGACACCCTCCTCTACCGCGTGAACCTGGTGCCGGAGCGCCAGCGGCTCGCGTTCCTCCGATTGCTGGGGGTGCAATTGCGCGCCGCCCGGGCCGCGCGGACCGTGGTGGCGCTGGGCTTTGACGCCCCGGCGAACACCGCGGCGCAGTTCCTGCCGGCGCTCACGCGCGTCAAGGGTCCGGTCGGCTTCGAAACCCGCGGCGAGATCACCGTCCTGCCCGTGGCCGCCGAGGCCTACGCGAAGCGGCCGCTGTCGGCCGCGGAGCGCGAAGCGATGAGCGACCGGATCGCACAGCTCTCCCGGCTGTATCCGGTCGCCGGCTCCGCGGTGCCGTACCAGACCGTGCCGGTTTTCGCCGAGGGCCGCGGGGAGCCGGACGGTTTCGACCTGATCGCGCAGACCGTCGACCACAGCCTGTGGTTCGCCCTGCTCGCGCCCCGCGAGACCGGCCAGCCGGCGGAGATCGCCGCGGCCGTGGCGGCCGTGCGCGCCACGCTCGGCCAGGCGGCATCGGGCGGACCGCAACTGCTGAACGTCGCGATCGCGCCGAAACTGAGCGTCCCGGAGTTTGGCGAACAGGCGGGGGAGCGCGTGCCGATCCCGTGCACCTGGGAACTCTCGACGCCCGACCCGGCGCGGCCGCGCGGGGTGGCGTACCTGCCGCTCACCGTGGTGTCCGACACGACCGGCGGATTGACGACCGACGGCGTCGTGCGGCTCAGCCTGCCCGCGGCGGCTTCGTTCCACGCCCCGGCCAACGACGTGCGCACCGATGTCGACGCCGGCACGGGCGACAAGCCGCCGCGGCTGGACGACGCCGCGCGTGCGCAGCGGCTGGTGGCCTGGCTGCGGCTGCGGCCGGCGGTCGATCTCGATTCGCTGGCGCTCACCTGGGCCGGCCTCAACGGCGTCGAGGTCGACCAGCGGCAGAGCACGACCGGCCTCGTCGTGGGCCAGGGCACGGGCCAGCCGGACCAGACGGTCGCCCTGCCGCAGGGCGGCATCGAGATCGGGACCTTCGCGCTCCAGGTCGAGGAGGCCGGCCTCGGCTACCGACGGTGGCGGCGCGTCGACGACCTCGCGCTCGCCGGCGTCCAGGAGGCGGCCTACACGCTCGACCCCGAGGCGGGCACGCTGCGCTTCGGCGACGGGGTGCGCGGCCGCATACCGGCGCGAGGGGCGCGGCTGCGGGTGGAACAGATGCGGACCGGCGGCGGCGACGCCGGCAACGTGGGGCCCGGCGCGCTCACGCAGGTGCAGCCGGCGGCGACGCCGGTGGCGAAACTGAAGGTGCTGCAGCCCCTCCCGGCCCAGGGCGGTCGCGACGCGGAGAGCCTCGAGGAGGCGGAACGCCGGATCCCGGCGCTGTTCCGGCACCGTGACCGCGCGGTGACGGCCGACGACTACGCGCAGCTCGCCCTCACGACCCCGGGCGTGCGCGTCGGCCGCGTCGAGGTGCTGCCGCGTTTCAAGCCGCAGGAACGCCGGTGCGACGTGCCGGGCGTCGTTTCGGTGATGGCGCTGCCGTATCGGGCTGGCTGGGACGCACCGTACCCGCGCGTCGACCGCCCGTTCATCGAGAACGTGTACCGGCGCCTCGCCGAGCGGAAGCCGCTCGGCACCGAATTGTACGTGATCGGCTGCGAGTATGTGCCGCTCGCGGTGAGCGTGGGCATCGATCATCCGGGCGCCCTGGAGGAGACGCGGACCGCGGTGCAGACGGCGCTGAAGCAGTACCTGTTTCCCCTGGCTCCCGGTGGGCCGCACGGCACCGGCTGGCCGCTCGGCCGCACCGTCCGGCGGCGCGAGCTGGAGATCGTCGTGTCGCGGGTCGCCGCGGTGACCGGCGTGTATGGTCCGCACCTTTTCCGCCGGGTGGACGGCGCCTGGGAACCGGTGACGAGCCCGGACGCCGGCGACAGCGCCGAGATCGTCCTGCTTCCCTGGCAACTCCCCGAACTGCTCGGCGTGGTCGTCGCCGACGGCGCCGCCCCGACCGAGTTCAAGCCGCCGGCCCCCGGGAAGGCCCGGGACGGCTTTGCGATTCCCGTGGTCCCCGACGTGTGCTGATGGACGCCAACGGCCAACGCTTCTGGCTCGCGCTCGGCGGCGCCCCGTGGGTGCCGGCGACTCCCGGCACGCTCGCGCTGCACCCCGACCGGCTGCAGCTCGCGAGCCAGGCCGCGGGCGATCCGTTCGTGGAGTCCCCGGCGGCCGCGGAGGCGGCGCTCGCGCGCGTGCCGCTCGCCCGCGACGCCTGCGGCACCTGGGCGTTCGTGGACGCGGATGGCGTCACGGTGCGCGCCACGGGCGCCTTCTCCGAGCCGGAGCCGGCCGCCGCGAGCCCGGTGCTCTGGCGGGCGCCCGCCGCCGTGACGGACCTCGCGCCCGGCAGCGACGGTTTCCTGTATGTCGCCGCCGGCGGCGCGCTTCGCCTGCATCCTTTGCGGGGCCGCTTCGCGCCGCTCACGTTCTCCGCCCCTGGCTTCAGCGCCTTCCGCTTCGCGCCTGCACCGGATGGCGGCGGCTGGGTGCTGGACCGCGGGGCCGGCAGGCTCGCGCGGGTCACCGGCCGGCCCTGGCCCGAGGCGCCCGCCTTCGCGCCGCCGCCGCCCATGGCGTTCCGGCCGGCGCGGGAGAACCCGGACCCGCCGTCGCTGGAGGTCCTGCCCGACGGCTGGAGGCAGCCGGGCGAGGACGCGGTCGCGCTCGCGTGCAGTCCGGACGGCCGGCTCGCCGTGCTGCTCTGGACGGCCGGCGCCCCGCGCGTGCGACTCGTCGACGGCGAGGGAAGGCCGGGCCCGACCGCGACGCTCCCGCAGCTCGAACGTCCGTTCTGCCTCGCCTGGCTCGGCACGGAGCGCTTCGCCGTGCTGGCGCCAGGAGTGGCCGAAGCCGTCGTCTACCTCTGGCGGGAGGGAGACCTCACGGCCACGGGCGAGGTGTATCCGCTGCGCGAGCACGATGGCGGGCCGTTCGTCCAGGGCCCGCCGGGCCGCCCCGAGTTTCCCGCCCGCCTGCCCGCCCCCGGCCTGCCGGAGCGCGTCGCGCCGCGTCCGCTGGTGGCGCTCGCCCTCCCCGCGCTCGCGCCGGCCGCGGCCGCCACGCTCGCGACGCCCTTTGACAGCGGCGAGACCGGAACGGCGTGGCACCGGCTTTACGTCGAGGCACGGATCCCGGCGGGCACCGGCTTCACCGTCCTTGCGGCGGCGACGGACTCCGACCTGCCGGCCGCGGCGCCGGGGGACGACGACTGGCAGCCGCATCATTTCGGGTCCGCGCCGGGCGCCGGCCCCGCGGAACCGCGTGCGGCCTGGGTGCCGGCCGGTTCGGAGATTCCGGGCCAGCCCGGCTTCGCCCCGGGCGCGCCCGAACGCGATCGCAACGGCGTCTTCACCGTGCTCCTGCAGCGCGCCCACCGTCCCGTGCGCACGCTGCGCGGCCGCTACCTCCACCTGCGGATCGAGCTGCGCGGAAGCCTCCGCGCGTCGCCGTGCGTGCACGCGCTGCGCGCCTACGGCCCGCGCTTCTCGTACCAGGACCGCTACCTGCCGGCGCTCTACCGCGAGACGCTGTTCGGGCCGGAGGCCGACCGGCTGGCTCCCGGGGCGCCGGCGACGCGCCCCGACTTCCTCGGGCGCCTGCTCGCCAGCGCCGAAGGCGTGCTCACGCCGATCGAGGACAAGGTCGCCGCCAGCTGGCTGCTGACCGATCCGCAGCGCACCCCGGACGCGGCGCTCGACTGGCTCGGGAGCTGGATCGGCGTGACGTTTGCCCCGTGGTACCCGGCGCGGCACCGCCGCCGGCACCTGCAACGGGCGCCGGAGCTTTTCGCCCGCCGCGGCACGCTGCGCGGGCTGCAGCTCGCGCTCGACGTGGCGACCGGCGACGGCGTCGCGGCGGGCCGGATCGTGGTCGTGGAAGACCACTGGTTCCGCCGCACACTGCAGACCGTGCTGGGCGTGAAACTCGACCGCGACGACGATCCCCTGCTCGGCGGACGGTTCGTCTCCGGCCATTCAAAGGTCGGTCGCACGCTCTTCCTGGGCGAGGAGGGCGCGGAGCAGAAGTTCCTCGCGCTCTTCGACGCGTCCCTGCGGCTGAAGGCGGCGGACCAGGCCACGGTCGACGCCTTCTTCGCGTCGCTCGCGCACCGCGTGACCGTGATCGTGCACGAGACCGCGGCCCCGGACGAGTTCGCCGTGATCGAACGCCTCTGCGCTGCGGAGGCGCCGGCGCACGCGATCGTCCGGGTGCGTTCCGCCAGCGCCGATTTCATGGTCGGGCTCACCGCGCTGCTGGGCGTCGACACCTACCTGCGCCCGCACTCGCCCGCACCACCGGTGGCAGTCGATGCCACGAGACTCGGCGACGGCTCGCTCCTCTCCCGCCCCCCCAGCCTCGATCCCCGGCTCGAAGGCCGCACGGCATGAACGCACTCCCCTGCCACCACCCC
>CALFZM010000042.1 GCA_937952235.1 uncultured Opitutia bacterium
TCTCGGAGCTGACCACAAACGGATTGATCCGAACCACGTTGGGATCGGAGCCATAGCGGGCGACGCTGGTGAGCTCGACATCCCGATCGGTCGTCTTGCCCGCCACGAGCTCGACCGGAACCCGCTGCACGTCGAGATCGGTGTAGAAAACTTCGAGCACCACGGGGCCGGCCGCAAGATTGACGAGCCGGAACGCGCCCGACTGGTCGGTGAACGTGGCGGCATCGGTGCCCGCGACACTGACGCGCGCGTTGTTCAGGTACTGGCCGGTGATGGCATTCTTGACTGGATCGCGTTGGTTTGGTTCGAGGCGCGGGCGGCGGAACCGCTGTCGGCCGCCGTGACGAGGGCAGGAATCGAAGTCCACCCCAGGCAGACGACGAGAAACGTAGCGTGGATGCTGCGGTGCATGTGAGAATCGCGGTGCGTGGATTTACCAGGTCGGAGCAACTCGCCAGAGTCGCTGCGGCTGAAAAGTATTATAGAGGGCCCTCAGGCGGTGGTCCATGCGATCGCGTCCCGAATGGCTTTAGGTTTTGTTCCGCCGAGCGAGCCACCGATGATCATCGTGGATCGTCGGGCTCACAGGCTCCAGCCGGGGCGATAGTCGTAGTGCAGCAGCGCATTGGCCGCCGGGTGATTCGTGACGCGCATCGCCGCGCTGTCCCAGTTCAGCTTGATGCCACCGAGGCGGACACTGATCAGGCCGAGCAGCAGCGCCTCCGTGAGCACCGCGCCGAAATCGAAATGCGACCTTGTCGCCGAACCGGTGCGACAGGCCTCGAGCCACTCCTGATGATGGCCCACCGAACGGGGCAGCGTCTTGGGCGGCTGGTGGTACGCCCGCATGCGCGCCTCGGGCAGGAGCCGGGGACTGCGTCCACCCCACCCTTCGACGAGCATCTTGCCACGGTCGCCGACGAAGAGGATTCCGTCCTCGGGGTTCAAGGCCCGCTCGTCCTCGAGTTCATCCGGACGCGCCGGGAGCAGGCCGCCATCGTACCAGTGCACCTTGACCGGCGGCAATCCGTCCCGCGCCGGAAAGTCATAGTGGATGCTGGACGCCAGCGGATACGTTTCGCCGATGACCGGCGTCGAAGAAGCATGTACGCTCACGGGGGCAGCGAGCCGCAGCGCGGAGAAGACCGGGGCCAGATTGTGCACGCCCATGTCGCCCAGGCCGCCCGTGCCGAAGTCGAACCACGCGCGCCATTTGAACTTTGCCCAGGCGGGGTGGTAAGGGCGGTGTGGAGCCGGGCCGAGCCAGAGGTCCCAGTCGAGTTCGGGCGGGGTCGGCGGTGTGTCGGTGGGACGCTCCGTGCCCTGCGGCCACTTGAGCGGGAGCTTGCCGCGCGTCGTCGGCCGGTCCGACCACACATGGACTTCACGCACGGCCCCGATCGCGCCGTCGGTAATCCATTCGTTGATCAGGCGATTCCCTTCGAACGCCATGCCCTGGTTGCCCATCTGGGTGGCTACGCCGGCGTCACGGGCAGCGGCGGCAAGCTTGCGCACTTCGACGATCGTATGCGCAAGCGGCTTCTCACAGTAAACGTGCACGCCGCGCTTGATGGCCGCCATCGCGATCACGGCGTGCGCGTGGTCCGGGACGGAAATGACCACGCCATGCAGCTCCGGCTCACGCTCCAGCAGCACGCGAAAGTCCCGGTAGGTTTTGGCCGCGGGAAACTTCTCCGCCTGCTGGGCGAGCGTCCGGGCGTCGACATCGCACAGCGCCTTCACCGTCACGCCGGCCAGGGGCGTGACTTCCGCGAGATTGCTGGCGCCGCGGCCACCGACGCCGATGAACGCAAGGTTGAGATTGGCCCCGGGTCCGGGGCGGCGGGGCGCCGCCGTTGTCCGCTGCGGGAGCGCAGCGACCGCCGCGGCGGCCAGCGCCGTACGCTGTACGAACTGACGGCGACTGATGGGATCGAAAGCGGGTGGGGTCGGCTCCATGGCGGGAAGAAATGGGGAAAGTGAGCGCGCCTCAGCCGGCCGGCTTCCAGTGGTCGATGGGCCGGGGTGCAGTCGAATGGAATGGAAGTTCAACCTTCCGGCCGGTCCGGGCGGACTCGTACGCGGCGTAGATCACCTCGAGGACCACGCGACCGTCGTCGCCGGTGACAAGCGGCACGCGATCATTCTGCACGCAGTCGACGAAGTGCGCCATCTCCGCGTGAAACCCGTAGTTCCAGGCCTCCTCGTAGATCGTGAAACTCCAGCCCTGGGTGGAGCCGGCTTTCTCCACCGCGTAGTCGTAGCCACGGCTGCTGTACGTCTCGATCGCGTTTCCGTGCAGCAGATCGGCGTACGCCACGCCGGCACTGCCATGCACCTCGGCGCGGTCGTCCATGCCGCCGAGCTTGGTCCAGCTTTCCTCGGCGACGCCGATGACACCGTTGGCAAACTCGAGGATGAGGATCGCGTTGTCGTCGCCGCGGGTCTTCGCGCCGTGCACCTGCGTGCTCATCTGCGCATACACCGACTTGATCGGCGGCCGGCCCAGCATCCAGCGGAAGAATTCGATCGCGTGGCAGCCCATGTCCATCGTCACGCCGCCGCCCGAGCGATTCACGTCCCAGAAATGCGCCGCGTGCGGGCCGTCGTGCTTTTCCGACTGCTTGAGCAACGTCGGCGTCCCCAGCGCCCCGCTGTCGAGGAGCTGTTTCAACCGGACATACTTCGGCGCGAAGCACAGCTCCTCCGCGTACATGAGCTTCACGCCCGCCTGCCGGCAGGCCGCGATCATGCGGTCGGCATCGGCGAGACTGACGCAGAGCGGTTTCTCGATCACCACGTGCTTGCCGGCCGTCGCCGCGTCCAGCACCACCTGGCAGTGCAGGTCGTTGGGCACGCCGACCACGACCATCTGGATATCCCGCTGCGCGAGC
Organism: uncultured Opitutia bacterium; assembly: GCA_937952235.1. Taxonomy (GTDB): domain Bacteria; phylum Verrucomicrobiota; class Verrucomicrobiia; order Opitutales; family Opitutaceae; genus ER46. The sequence goes on from CALFZM010000042.1 coordinate 2,895, forward strand.
AACTGCCGGTAGTCGGTGAAGGTCCGCGGCACGCCAAAGCGCTGCGCCAGCCGGTCCGCGTTTCCCGGGGTCGGCGAGGCCACCGCGGCGAGCCGGGCCTGGGCGCAGTGCTGCAACGCTTCCGCATGCAGCGCGGAGATGAACTGGGAACCGATGAGACCGACCTGGACCGGGGGCTTCATGAGGAAAATGGAGCTGGGGTGAGTCCGCTCATGCGGCCGGCGGCGGCCGGTCGCCCGCGGTGGATTGCAGCTCACGGGCGACCAGCGACGCCGCGGCCGCGTCGCAGAACACCACGACGTCGGCGTGCCGTTGCAGCCAGGAGGCGGGAAAGTCATTCGACACGCCGCCCGTGAAGAGCCGCAGGAGCTGCGGCGCCTTCCGCGCGCCCGAGACGAGCAACAGGATGCGCCGGGAGTTGAGAATGTCGTCCATGCCAAGCGTCAGCCCGTATGCGACGCGTCCCTTGCTCCGATCGAGCATCGCGTGCGACAGGGATTCGCGGGAGAGCTGCGCGCGGTGCGGACCGCCCTGCAGTTCAAGTGCGGGCTCGTTGAAGCCGAGGTGACCATTGGCGCCCAGCCCGAGAATCTGCACGTCGATGGGACCATTGGCCGCGAGCCAGTCGGCCACCCTCCGGCACTCGGCCCCGACGTCCTCGGGCCGGCTCTCCCAGCCAAAGTAACGCTCGGGCGGTACCCCAATCGGACCGAGCAGCCGCTCGCGCAAGAACGTCTCGCACGTCGCCGGGTCGCTCATCGGCAAGCCACCCCACTCATCCAGTTTGATCCAACGTGCCCGGGCGAACAAACCCGGTTCCTGCCGCGCGCGCGTCGCCAGCAGCTCGTACATGCGCCGGGGCGACGCGCCCGTCGCCAGTGAGGTCAGCAACGACGGCTGCGAGCGCAATTCACCGGCCAGCCACGCGGCCGCGGCGGCGCTCATCGCCTCCTCGTCCGGATACACCTGCCACATCCAGGAAAACCGGCGGAGCACAACCGGGGCGGACGGTTCGACGTGAGCGGGTTGGCGCGCGGGAAGCATGTGCGACGAGGCGGACGGACGAAAACGGATCACTTCATCCGATCGCGATAGGCGGCGTGATAGGGGTAGCCGTCCCACGGCGCGGGCTGCCCGAGCGCGCGCGGGTCGCCCGTTTCCCGCAGGTGTTGCATCAGGTCGGCCGCGAGCCGGCGCTGCTCGGCGGCATAGGCGGCCTGTCCGGCGACGTTGCGCATCTGGTCCGGATCCTGTCGCAGGTCGTAGAGCTCCTCCGCCGGGCGCCGGCCAAACGAGAGCTCGAACAGCGGCCGCAGCGCCGGATCGTGACGGTTTTCGTAGAGATAAGACTTGGTCGCGCACCGATCGATGTCGCCGTAGACGCCCTGCGAAAAATGGGCGAAGTCCGGATCGCCGGCGGGCCAGCGTTCAGGCTCGAAATTGCGAATGTAGAGAAAGCTCTCCGTGCGCAGGGCGCGCATCGGATAACCCAGCCCGCCCAAGCGCGCCCACGCGTGCCGCTCCCGGGCCGTGACGACACGGTCGCGCGCCGGATCGATCTGCCCCGACGCCGTGGAGCGCAGGATCGGCATCAGGCTGCGTCCGGTCATCGCTGCCGGCACCGCCACCCCGGCCGCCTCCAGAAACGTGGGCGCCAGGTCCGTCAGCGTGACGAAATCCTCGACGATCCGACCGGCCCGCACCCGATCGCCCCAACGCACCGCCATGAACATGCGCGTGCCGTAGTCGTAGAGGTTCGGATAGCCGCGGGGAAAATCCATGCCGTTGTCCGCGGTGAAAACGATCAGCGTGTTCTCGAGCTGACCCGCGCGCTCGAGCGCCGCGAGCATTTCGCCCACCGCGGCGTCGAAGCGCCGCAGCCGTTGGAAATAATAGTAGAAGTCGTTCCGCGTCGCTTCCACGTCCGGCAGGAAAGGCGGAAGCCGCAGCCGCGCGAGATCGACGCCGTCCTTCACCACCGGCTTGCCCAGGGGGTTCGAGTAGACGTCCCCATACCAGAAACAGAACGGCTGGTTCGCCGGCGTCTGTGCGAGGAAGGAAGCAAAGTCGCCGTACTTCTCGCCGGCGGGATTGCGTTTCCGGCCGCTGGCCTCGAGGGACCCGGGCGCCCAGCCCTTGCCGGTGAAACCGATCCGATACCCCGCCTGCTCGAGCAGTTCGGGATAGACCGGGAAGCGCGCCGGCAGCTCGCCGTGCAGGTTCGCCCCCTGGGCGAGCCGCCAGATCGCCTGTCCGGTGAGCACACTGCTGCGCGAAGGCGCGCACGAGGGGGCGGGGGCAAACGCGTGACGAAACAACACCCCCTCGCGGGCGACGCGCGCGAAGTTCGGCGCCTGGATCGCGTCGCAGCCGTACGGCGGCAGGTGCGACCACGAGTAATTGTCGCCCAGGCAAAAGAGGATGTTCGGGCGCCGTGGTCCGGCGCCGGCCACCGTCGCCGCGGACTGGCTCGCGCCGGCGAGGGCGAGGACCAGGACGAGAAGGATGCGGGACATGGGCACGCGGGTGGCGTCGATCCGAGGGAAAACCTTCCCCCAGTGTAGCAGATGGCGCGCACGCCACCATGAGCTGCTGTCCGGGCCCCCTTGAGATTTTGTCCCGGAAGGCGCCGCGGCGGTTCGCAGCTTGACGCGGCCGGAGGCTTCGATCACCCGCGATGAATCCATGCCGACTCCGCGGAAAAAGGAAGGACTGCCGCAGGTCGCGGTGTGCGTCGACAAGTCGCGGAAGTACGGCCGCAAGGTGCTCCAGGGCATCGCTGACTACGCGGAGACGGTCGGGCGGTGGTCGCTGATCGTCGATTCGATGGCAACCGGCTCCTATTCCGCCGACTGGCTGAAGGACTGGAAGGGCGACGGCATCCTGGCCTACGTCGAGAGCCGGGCGACCGCGAAGCGGCTGCGGGAGTCCGGCATCCCGGCGGTGGAAGTGTTCGGCCACATGCTGGACCTGAAGCTGCCCCAGGTCGGGAACGACGACGTCGCGATCGGCCGCCTCGCGGCGGAGCACCTGCTGGCCTGCCGGTTCAAGCAGTACGCGTTTTCCGGCTACCGCGAGGAGCTGTGGTCGGAGCGGCGGCGGGCGGGGTTCGAGGGTTTCATCGGCGGCCGGGGAGCACTGCTCCCGCCCCATTTCTCGGCGCGCGCCGGCGCCACGCTGGCCGAGCGGCAGTCGCACCGCGAGCAACTGATGGCCTGGCTGCGCGCACTGCCCAGGCCCGTCGCGATCATGGCCTGCAGCGACCAGCAGGGTATCCGGATTCTTGATGCCTGCCGGCGGCTGCAGCTCACGGTGCCCGAGGAGGTGGCGGTGATCGGCGTCGACAACGACGAGGAGACCTGCCGGCTTTCGGCGCCCCCGCTCTCGAGCGTCAAGGACGACGGCCGCAAGGTGGGCTTCGAGGCGGCCCGCCTGCTCGATGAGCTGATGGCGGATCCGACCCGGCGCCAGTCGATCCCTCCCCGCCTGATTCCCCCGCGCGGCATCGCGATCCGCCGCTCCACCGAGGTTTCGGCGGTCGACGATCCCCTGATCGCGCTCGCGATGCGGCACGTCCGGGAACACGCCTGCAACGGCCTGCGGGTCCCGGACCTCCTCGCGCGGTTCAACGTCTCGCGTTCGGTCCTGTACCGGCGCTTTCATGACGCCCTCAACCGTTCCCCGCACGAGGAGATCCTGCGCGTCCAGCTCGACCGGGCGAAGCGGCTGCTCGACGAAAGCGACTTCACGCTGGAACGCATCGCGGAGCTGAGCGGCTTCCAACATGGCGAGTACCTGAGCGTCGCCTTCAAGCGGGAGCTGGGACTGACGCCGAGCGAGTTCCGGCGGCAGCAGCGCCGGGGAGGCTGAGCCGGGATGATGCCGTGGCGGTGGAGCCGCCTGTCCCCAGGCGGCTGACGTGCGACGTTCCGGTCCGCAGCAGCTTGAGGACAAGCTGCTCCACCTTTCGGTGCAGCCGTTTTCGCGGCCGATTTGAAGGCCAACGGCATGAGTCCGGCTGAGGCGCGCCGCGCCGCCGGGACGAAATCTCATGCGCCCCGGGACGCCCGCTCATGGTCCCGCGCCGGCCGGGCGGTATACTTTTTCCATGATGCGCCGCCACTCCCCTCCCCGCCCGCACCAGGCGTTTCCCCCGCCCTCGTTTTCGGTCGCGCACCGCTCCGGGCGCCGCCGCGGCGCGTCACCCTGGCCATCCGCCCTGGCGGCGCTACTCGCCGTCGGCGCATTTCTTTCGGCCGGTTCGTCCGCGCGCGCGGCCGCCGCGGAACCGGCCTTGCCCGCGCCGCCGGACTTCAAGGGCCGGATCAACCGGATCGCGGCCGATTCCATTCCGGACTGGCCGCGTCCCGTCACCGCGCCCGCGGGCGCTCCGAACATCCTCCTGATCCTGCTCGACGACGTCGGCTTCGCGGCCGCGAGCACGTTCGGCGGCGTCGCGGAGACGCCCGTGCTCGACCGGCTCGCGGCCGAGGGGCTGCGTTACAACCGGTTTCACGTGGTGGGCATCTGTTCGCCGACGCGCGCCTCGATTCTCGGCGGACGCAATCACCATCGGCTGGGTTTCGGCACCATCGCGCCCTGGGCCGCCGGTTTTCCGGGCTACAACTCCGTCTGGCCGAAGCAGCACGCCACCGTGGCGGAAGTGCTGCGTCGCCACGGCTACAGCACCGCGGCATTCGGCAAATGGCACAACACGCCGAGTTGGGAGATGACTCCCTCCGGTCCGTTCGACCGCTGGCCCACGGGACTGGGCTTCGAGTACTACTACGGCTTCATCCAGGGCGACGTGAACCAGTATGAGCCGCCGCTGTACCGCAACACCATCCCGGTCGAACCGCCGCGCACGCCCGAGGAGGGCTATCACTTCACCACCGACATCGTCGACGAGACGATCCGGTGGCTGCGGGTGCACGAGCTCACCGCGCACAGGAAGCCATACTTCATCTATTTCGCTCCCGGCGCCACACACGCACCGCTGCACGTGCCGCCGGAGTGGATCGAGCGTTACCGGGGGAAGTTCGACCAGGGTTGGGACCGCATGCGCGAGGAGACGCTGGTCCGGCAGAAGCGCCTGGGCGTCGTGCCGGCGGACGCGATGCTTTCGCCGCGGCCGGCAGCGTTTCCCGCCTGGGACTCGTTGTCGGCGGAGCAGCAGCGGCTGTATGCCCGCCAGGAGGAGATCAACGCGGCCTTTCTCGCGCACACCGATCACGAGATCGGCCGGCTGCTGGCGGCGGTGCGCGCCGGGCGCAATCATGAGAACACGCTGATCATGTTCGTGACGGGTGACAACGGCGCCACCGGCGAAGGCGGCATGGACGGGACCTACGACAACTCCGTGTCGATCGGCGTCCCGTACCGGACGTGGCAGGAATACAGCCGCCACTTCTACGAACTGGGCGGGCGCCTGGTCTACAATCATCATCCCACGCCGTGGGCCTGGGCCAACGACACGCCGTTCCAGTGGTGCAAGCAGATCGCGTCGCACCTCGGCGCGACCCGCCAGCCGATGGTCGTGTCCTGGCCGGCGCGCATCAAGGATCGCGGCGGGCTGCGCAGCCAGTTCACCCACGTGATCGATGTGGCGCCGACCTTCTATGAGGCGGCTGGCATCACGCCGCCCGCGGAAATCGACGGCGTGACGCAGGGAGCGTTGGACGGGCTCAGTTTTCTCGACTCCTTCGACGACGCCAGGGCCCCGTCGAAACGGCGCGTGCAGTATTTCGAAGTCGCCGGCAACCGCGCCATCTACGAGGACGGCTGGAAGATCCCCGACCTGCGCGCGCTGCGGCGCGACAGCATCGGCTTCGTCTTCCAGGCGCCCTA
>CALFZM010000043.1 GCA_937952235.1 uncultured Opitutia bacterium
GGCCTGGAGCGCGCTGCCGGGCTGGGCGACGACGCGGCCGGTGAGGTCGAAGACGGCATCGGAACTGATGGCGGGGGCGGACGCCGCCGCGAGCAGCCGCTCGGGCGCGAGCAGGCGCCCGGTTGCGCCCGCGGCGGGCGTGCGCAGGTCGGCGAACGCCGGCAGGCCGGCTCCGCTTCCCGCGCCGGCGCCGGCGGAGAAGCCCGCGGCGGCGCCGATGCTGACTCCGCCGCCCACGGCGACGCCCGCGCCGGCTTCGGCCCGCAGGCTTTCGAGGCCGTTGAGCGACGCGATCGCGCGCGCGCCGGAAGGATCGCCCGCCGCGGCGGCCAGCCCGGCCGGGCTGCCGCCGGCCAGCACGAAGGCCGGATCGCCGGTGCCGCGCGAGCCGGCGTCGCGGCCGGCCTGATCGAACTGGTAATGGGGCTGCGACAGGGTGAGCGCCACCGCCGCCCGCAGCGGCACGCCGCCGGCGGAGAAGAAATCCATCTTCTGCTTGAACGAGTCGACGACGCCCGCGAACGCGAAGGCGCCCCACTCGAACGTGACCAGGGGCGGGGCCAGCGGGGGACCGTCCCTGCCGCCCGCGGGCGGCTGCGGTCGCAGGAGGCGCTCCACCAGGCCCGTCTTGCGGCGCACGTCCTCGCCCGTGTCGGTCGTGTCGAAAAGCAGCTCGAGCATGAGCCGGGCGCTCGCCGCGCCCGCGGCCTGTTGCGCCTGGCCGCCCGCACCGCGGGTGTTGAGCGCGATCGTGTACTCCAGCGCGGCCGGGTTGAAGTCGACCGGCACCTCCTGCGCGGAGCCGTCCGAGTCCGTGTAGGTGAAACGCCCGCGCGTGAAGCCGCCGGTGGTGATCATGCGAGTTGGAGGCCTTCGTGCACGAGGTGCAGTTCCTCGATCGCGATCTCCGCGCCCCGCGCGGCGAGATCGGAGGACTTGAATCTGACCGGCAGCGCCCGATCGAGACGCCAGGTGCGCACCGGCGTCCGTCCGTCGAGGTCCAGGTGGACGATCTCCACGTCGAGCCGCTGCGCGAAGCCGCCCTGCAGCGTCGTGGCGTGGAACCAGGCCCAGAGGTCGCGATTGAGCGTCATGCCCCGCCGCAGCACCACGGTCGAGAACGTCACCGGGCCCGGGCGCTGGTGCGCGCCGTAGTTCGCGCCGCCCTCGCGGATGGCCTTCGGCTCCATCGTCGCCTCGAGTCCGGTGCACTCGGCGAAGGCGCCGCCGGCGACGTCCTCCGGCCCGCCGCCGCCGGCCCCGGGCTGGAGCGGATGCGCGGAGAAGCGCAGCTCGAAGCGGAAGTTGCCCACCGGGGCGGATTCGTACGCGGCCATGGGTTCAGGTGAGGACGTCGACCGCGGAGACGGCGCCTTCGCGCAGGGAGAGGATGACCACGATCTGCCCGACCGGCTGCGCGGGGTTGAAGCGCACCTCGGCGATCACGCGGCCGTGGTCCAGGTCGTGCGGCGTCGTCGTGGTCTCGTCGCACCGGACCGAATACGCGTCCGCCGCGGTGACGCCCTGGAGCGCGCCCGCCGCGTGGAAATCGGCCAGGCGTTGCTCGAGCTGCGTCCGGATCCGGCGAGCCAGTTCGGGACCCGACGGTTCGAAGGCGAGGGTGTCGCCGAGGCCGCGCGCGGCGCGCAGGATCGCGGCGGTGAGCCGGCCGATGCCCGCCGGCCGGTGGGCGGCGGCGAGGCTCGTCGTCACGTCGGAGAGCACGCGGGGGCCGTCGGGCCCCGGACCGAGCAGGGAGACGCGATGGATCAGCGCGGGCGTCGCGCCGGCCGGGGTGTCCAGCACGAGCGCGTCGACGGTGAGACGCGGCTCGAAGCCGTGCACGCCGCGCAGCGGCTGGCGGCCGATGCTGTGGCCTGCGCCGAGCCGCGGGAGGGTGCGGGCGAGCACTCCCGCAAACACGCCGTCCGGTGGCTCCAGCCCGCCGGGCAGTGCCTCGGAGCCGGGAGTGTGGATCCAGGGATGGCAGAGTTGCAGGAACGCCGTCGCGATGCCGTCCGTCGCATCGAGGCTTCGGCCCAGGCCGAGCACGTGCGCATCGTCGGCGAGCCCGCGCGTCCACACGGTCGCAAGCGCGGGGTCCGCGAGCGGCACGGCGAGCACCAGCTGCACGTCGCGGCGGTGCGTGCGCACGAACTGGGCGGCGTGCCGCGCGGCGTGCCGCCACGCCAGGAACCCGTTCGCGGTGCACGCCGGAGCGGCGGAGACCTGCCGGACTTCGTCGCGCGGGGGCGCCACTGTCGGGGTGCAGGGGACGAAACTTTCCGGCGCGGGCGGCAGCGGCGCGAGGCCCGCCGGCGGCAGGGCGGCGTCGGCGACGCATTCAGGCAGGTCGGGCAGGCAGACGAAGGCGGACTCCTCCAGGCCAAGCAGCACGCCGAGGCCCCGCCAGGTGGAACGCGCGGCGGGCTCCGCCGGCGGCACGCCGCCGCCGGCCAGCCCGGGCAGCAGGCGGCCGAGCCGTTCGCGCCGCGCGGCCAGGTCGGCGGCAATGCCGGCGGGGTCGGCGCGATCCGGCCGCAGCGGGTAGGGCGCCGGATCGCCGACGCGCACCACGAAACAGCGGGCGCCGCCCTGGCGGAAGAAGGACCGCACGGCGGCGCCGAGCCAGGAGGTGAAGGGAAACGCGTGCGGCTGCGGCGGGCGCGTTTCCCAGGCAAACAGCCGGTCGAACGCCTCGAAGCTGTCGAGCGGCACCGGCACGTGCAGCAGCGCGTCGTCGTCGGCCACCGGTTCGCCGCGCGCCCGCCAGCCGTGCTCCTGGAGCCACGACTTCAACCGGCCGGGCAGCGGCGTCGCGGCACGGCGGGCGACGAAGCCGATGAAGCACGCGACATCGGCCCGGTGCGGGGCCGTCGTGCGCGCAGGCTGGGCGTCGCGGAATAGGAGGGCGGACATTCGGATCGAGGAATACGGACGGGCGGGGGCGGGCGTGCGATGGGAACGGGCGGGAACGGGGAGAAGGGCCGCGCGCCGCCGGATGACCCGGTGCGGTGCTCAACCCGCGACGTCGGTCCCGCCCGGCGTCACTCGATCACCAGGCCCTCGGCGGAGAGGACGAGTTCCTCCATGGCGACGTCGCCGCCTTTGCCGGCAAGCGTGGGACCGGTGTACTTGAGCGGGATGACGCTCTGGAGCTTCCAGTGCCGGACGGGGGCGCCGGTCTCGTCGCGCAGCGTGATCGTGACATCCCGCTTCGCCCGGTGGCCCTCCTCGCGGGTCTGCTTGAGCCAGGCGAAGAACTCGTTCGAGTCGACGACGCCGCGCTTGAGCGTGACGTCCCCGACCTTGTGCATCAGGGGGATCTTCTTGACGTGGTTCTCCTTGAAATTGCCGTTGCGGTACTCGGCCACGACCGTCTCGGTGACGAGGCCGGAGACGTCGGAAAACCCGCCCAGCTCCGAGTCGGGATCGATGCCGGGCGAGTTGAGGTTGACGGAGAAGTTGAAGGCGCCGTAGGGCGTGCTGCGGGGCATGGTGAGTCCTGGATTTTAGGATGGCGGGGGGAAGGCGGCGCGGACCGCCTCAGGCACGGGCGTCGGCGGTCTTCTGGCCGATGCGGAAGATGACGAACTCGGCGGGCTTCAGCGCCGCGACGCCGACGAGGCAGATGAGCCGGCCGTTATCGAGGTCGTTCTGGGTCATGGTGGAGCGGTCGCACTTCACGAAGAACGCCGCCTCGGGCTTGTCGCCCAGCAGCGCGCCGCTGACCCACTCGTTGTACAGGAAACTGGATACGGTGTCCCGGACGTTGGCCCAGAGGCGTTCGCCGTTGGGCTCGAACACCGCCCACTGCGTGCCGCGGTCGATCGAGTGCTCGAGGTAGAGGAAGTAGCGGCGCACGTTGACGTACTTCCATTCCGGGTCGGAGGAGGTCGTGCGCGCGCCCCACACGCGATTGCCGCGGCCGGCGAAGGAGCGGAGGCAGTTCACGCCAAGCGGATTCAGCAGCTCCTGTTCGCCGGTCGTGACGAGCCGCTCGAAGCGGAGGGCCGACCGGATGACCTCGTTCGCCGGCGGTTTCCACACCCCACGCTCGATGTCGCTGCGAGCGTAGATGCCGCAGAGGAACCCCGAGGGCGGGAGCGTGAGCTCGGCGGGGGCGCTGGGGTTGGCGGGATTGAAGTCCGGGTTCGGCGCGACGACCCACGGGTAGTAGAGCGCGGCGTACTTCGAGTCGATCTGGGCCTTGAACGCGCGCGCCTCCGACACTGCGCGGCCGCGCGGCACGTCCAGCACCGCGATCCGGTAGGAACGTCGCTTCTCGGCGTGGGCGACGAGCGCGAGCGTGACGCCGCCGGCGACCGCGGCGATCTGGGTGTGGCCGGGGGCGGCGACGATCGAGACGTCCTCCAGCCCTTCAATCAGGCCGAGGGCGTCGGTGTAGTTCTGGAGCGTGGGCGCGACGTCGGTGCCGCCGGCGAGCGCGATCGTCTTCACCGGGCTGTTGGCGTCGGGCGCGAGCGCGGTGAGCAGTTCGAACGGCGTCACCGTGGCCGCGACGTCGAACGCAAACGGCAGCGTGAGCTGCTCGGTGCGGGTGGCCGGACGCGGGTTGAGGATCGCGCCGAGGAAGCGCTTGTGGGCGGGGTCGAGCCCGAGCCCGTCGTACTCCGTGACGTTGCGGTCGGCGTCCGTGAACGAAACCCGGGCGGTGAGCAGCACCATGCCGTCGGTCTCGTTCTGCGGCGTGAACGCGTGCGCGGCATCGGCCGCGGTGCGCCAGGCGCCCCCGCGTTTCACGAGGGGCACGGCGGGGTTGGCGTTGATCCGAAGCAGGCTGCCTTCGAGCGCGCTGGCGGCCGCGGCGATGGAGGTGGGCGCGGCCTGCAGGGCGACGACGACGGTGCCGTTGCCGCCCGCGCCGGGAAAACGCGCGACGAAGCGGGAACGCTTGCCGTTCACGAGGTCGTTGCCGCCCGCCGTGGCGGAGGTGCCGGCAACCCGGGCGACGTACAGCCGCGCGCCGCCCTCGTTGAAGTAGGCCATCACGGCATGGGCGAGGTAATTGGGGTCGGAACCGAAGCCGAGCGCGCCGAGCCCGCCGTAGGTGCGCTCGAAGTCGGCGAAGCTCGTGAGCAGCTCGGGGACTTCGCCGACCGGGCCGGTGCGGGTGGGACCGACGAAGGCGGTCGTGCTGGTGCTGACGCCTTCGATGGATTTGCTGCGGAAACTGGTTTCTTCGACGAAGACTCCGGGCGCGAGATATTCAGGCATGGGCGTGTTGCGGTTGAACGGGGGGAGAGCAGGGGCGGTGGAAGGACGCGGAAACGGGAGGCGGGGCGAAAATGCGCGGGACGTCCCCGGCGTCAGCCGTCCCCGAAGGGATAGCGCCGGCTGATGCGGGCGCCGGGTTTCAGGCGCAGGGGCGAAGGGTCCGTGTCGCCCGCCGCCACGGGCGCGGCCCGCAGCAGGGTCCAGTCGACGCGGGTCGCGCCGGCCGGCGGATGGATGAGTTCCAGGCGCGCTTCGGTCTCCACGCTCACCACTTCGTCTTCCGTCGCGCCGGGCGCGAAGTGCCGCAGGCCGGGAATCGCGGCGAGGGCTTCACCGCGGGCGTCGGCCTGCCCGCACCCGAGGATCGCGCCGCTGGCAGTCGCGACGATCCGGATGAGCGCGTGGGGCAGCGGCCGGCCAGCGGAATCCTGCACGAGTACGCGCACCTCGGCGCAGCCGGCCGGAAGCCGTGCCGCCGGTGCCGGCAACAGTTCGACGTCGAACGGGGTGAAGAGCGAGTGCGGCGGACGCGCCACGTCGGGCGAAGTCGGGACCGGCGCTGGATCGCGCGGCAGGTTGAACGAAAACCGGCGCGGCAGATAGGTGCCGCCGGGATCCGTCACGTCGGCAATCAGCACGCGGTCGCCGACCGGGACAGCGTCGCCGGCGGGGAGCGTCGAGAGATCGAATGTGCGGACAAGCGCCTCGAGGCCCGCGGCGTGGGTGATGACGGTGAGCCCGCTCAGGTTGCGCGTGAAACGGAGGCCGGGTCCGCTGACGGTGAGCGGCAGGGTGACGGGCGCCTGGGTGACGGCGTCGATCCACCGCACGGCACCGAGGACGCGGGACTCGAGCAGCTCGATCATGGGAGCGAGGGCGGCGGCACCGCGTCGGTGAAGCCAAAGCGCGTGGCGACCACCGGGGCGCCGTCGGGCGTGCGATCGACGTCGATGCGCACGACGCGGGCGACAAACGCGTGGCTCAGCCGGTACCCGCGGTGCGCGGCCTCCCAGATCCGGGCCATTTCCTCCGGAGCGAGGTCGGTGGGGGCGAGGCCGACCTGCTCGTCGACCTCCCAGCCGGCTTCCGCGCCGAGCGAACTGCGGTCGAGAAACGCATGGGCGTGGAGTTCGCGCATCGCCCACGCCAGCAGGATGTGCTCGTCGTCGGCGTCGTCGGCCCAGACCGTGAGCAGCAGGTGCAGGTCGAGGCACAGGGGGCCGACGTTCGCCTGCGGTCGGGCATTGCGGAGCTGCTGGTTGATCGAGACGCGGTGCAGAAAGAGCGAGACCGTGCCATCCGCGATGGCATCGCTGGAACTGAAGCGCGACGAACTGAGCACCGTGAACGTCGCCGCCGGCAAAGGCGGCACGCCTGCCGGCGGTGCGTAGGTGGCATGACGCTGCCCGAGGTAGTCGGATAGCGACTGGCAGAACGAGTGGATCGCGAGGTGGTTGGCCATCGGGAGCTCAGCTTGCCGGGCGGAGGGTCGTGGCGATGTCAGCCCGCAATCAAGCGGGATGGGGCAAAGACGGTGGGGCGGGTCCGTCGGCGGCGGATCGAGAATCGCACGACCGCAGGATACCAAAAGAGAATGGAGCAACGAATCAGGGCCCGGACCGCTCGCGCAGTCGGGGAAAGCCCCATGCGAGGAAATTTTTTGTTCAAACTTCGGTGGCAATGCGGAGTTGGCATGCGTTGCGGGCGCCCGGGGTGGCGGATCGTCGTCTGCCGGGCGCCGCTGGCGTGTTTCGCTCGCCGCCGTGGTGCCCCGGCCTACGCTGGTGGGCCCGCCGCTTCGCTGCATGTCACCCGCGCGCCCAGTCAACCGCCCGATCGTCGTCGAATTGCCGGCGCACGGCGTGTGTTTCGCGGAGAGCGTGCACGATGCGACGTTCCAGATGCCCTGGCGGCGCGACCCGTTTCACAAGGTCGTGCATGTCCTGCGCGGGCGGACGGTGTTCGAAGCGCGGCTGGCGGCACGCGAGACGGTGCTCGCGGCCGGCGACATCGGGCTGGTGCCGGCGGGAGGGGAACACCGGTTGCGCGACCTCGAGCCGTCGGTGCTGCGGCTGCTGTGTCTCTCCCCCGCGGTGATCGCCGGTGAGCCGGGGCTGCTGGAAGCGTGGCAG
>CALFZM010000044.1 GCA_937952235.1 uncultured Opitutia bacterium
GCATCGCCTTGTAGAGCTTGGCCGAGTTGGCCATCGAGACCTGCGCGACGAACGGTGACCCGTGTCCGCTGGTGAAGGCTTCGGCGACGTTCTTCTTCTCGATCAGCTTGCCCTGCGAGGCGACGCCGAACTGGTTCATGTCGTAGCCGCCCAGCATCGTGGAGGAATCCGAATTCTGACCGCCGGTATTCGAGTACACCTGCGTGTCGAGCATGAGCATCTTCACGTTGGGCCGGTTCTGCAGGATCACCTTCGAGACGTTCTGAAAACCGATGTCGCCGAGCGCGCCGTCTCCGCCGACGACCCACACCTTCGGCAGCTCGCGGACCTCCTGCTCCGTCATGAGGGCGTCCTCGAGGTGCGTGAGCGTGAAGTACTCCGCCTCGCTCGACACGCGTTCGGAGCGTTCGAGCAGGGCGTCGGTGAGCCGTTCCGGCACGACCGAGCGGCGGGCGTGCTGGAGAATGACCGACTCCGCCATCAGCCAGGAGATCGTGGCACCGTCCTGGAAGAGCGAGTTCATCCACGGATAGGGATGCGGATTGGAGGGCGGGGTGGAGCCGTACACCGTGTTGCACCCGGTGCTGGCGCCCATCATCATCACGGCCATCCCGTTGGCGCGGCGGCCGTCGACGGACTGGAGCTCCCGGTGGTTGAAGGCGTCCTGGCGCAGCACGGCCGCCAGCCCGCCGACGATCTGCGCATCGGTGATCGCGCCATGCTTTGCCTCGTACGCGGCGATGCGCTGCGCGGTGTCCGCGTCGTTCTCGCCGCCGAGGCCGGCGATGACGTGGGCGAACGTCTTCCGGTACAGCGCATATTCCTCCGGGCTGCGCGCGCGCAGCGCCTCGAGGCGGGCGGCGCCTTCCTGCTCCAGCCGCGCGGCCTTGGCCCGGAGGCGGTCGGCCTTGCGGTGGTAGATCGGGCGCATGTACGCCTCGGTCACGCTGGCGGCGGCGCGCAGGATGCTCTTCTCGCCGCAGCCGGCGCACGCGCCGTCGCCCGAGACCAGCGCCTCGTAGTTGCGCCGCACCATGAGGTGATTGCGCAGCGCGGCCTCGCGGGAGTTGGCGGCATCGCTGTCGTTATAGAGCCCGAGGAACTTCTGCGGAGTATCGGGCAGCAGCCGCGAGAAGACCTGCGCGGTCGTGAGCTCGGCGTTGAGCTCCTCGGTCTCGCGCGTCATGCGCAGGGCGTCGTGGTCGCCGCAGACCTGCACGCATTCCCCGCAGCCCTTGCACAGGTCGGACACGAAGATCGAGAAGAGCCCGCCGCTGCCCGGCGCCTTGGCCTCGAGCGACCGGAAGATCGCGGGCACGTTGCCGTAGGCGAGCGGGAGCTTGTCGATGATGCCGGTGAGCTCGCTCCGGCCCTGGTCCGAGACGGCCGGGAGCGCGGCGACCTCGGCGCGGACGATGTCCTTGAACGGCAGCTTCGCCTTCGCCTTCACCGCCTCGTTCATCCTCGCCCGCGCGCGCGTCTCGATGCCGGCGAGCGCCTCGCCGAACGCGCGGCGGTCGGCGGGATCGGAGACGTAGTTGTTGACCGCCGTCTTCAGGATCGTGCTCACCTCCTGCGAGGTGTTGGGCAGCGCGGTGTCCGGGCACGCGGTGATGCATTCCATGCACTGCGTGCAGTTCTCCGCGATGTAGACGGGCGTCTCGCGGCGGGCGACGTACTTGGACTGCGTCGCGCCCGTGCCCGCGCCCATCACGGCGAGCGACGCGAGCGCGCTGGCGGGCTGGTGGTAGCCCAGACCCGCGCGGAACTCGGCGTCGAACTTCGCCAGCGTCTGGAACGGCGCGCGGCCGCCCTGGGCGGCGGGCATCGGAATGGAGCCGCAGCCGGCCGCGCCGCAGCCGGCGGTGGGGATGATCGCGTGATCACCGAGCGGCCTCAGGAGCGGATTACGCATCGACGAGCGGTCAGGGTCGTCGAGCTCGCCGTACTTGATCTCCACGACGCGGGCGTAGCCCTCGTTCATCACCGTCATGTTCGAGGCGACGACGGCGTCGCCGAACCGGCCGAACTTCTTCACGTACTGCTTGTGCACCACCTTGGTGAACTGCTCCTCGCTGATGCCGAACGTGCGGAGGAACGGCGACACGTGGAAGAACGCGCCGAGGAAGGAATTGCCCTGCATGCGGAGCTGCAGCTCGGTCTGGCTGGTGGCTTTCCGCGCGATGTCGAAGCCGGGCAGGATGAAGATCCGGATGTTGTTTTCGCGGATCCATTGCCGGTACTTCGCCGGCACGCGCTGCCAGGCGATGTCGGCAGACTCGCTCGACTCCCACACCAGGCAGCCTCCCTTTTTCAGGCCCTCGAGCGGATTGGTGTGCGTGAACGCCTTCGGGTCGCAGCAGAGGACGACGTCCACGTGATTGAGCTCGCAGTTCACCTTGATGGGCGACGGTGCGACGGTGAGATAGTAGTTCGTCGGCGCCCCCTTCTTTTCCGAGCCGTACTTCGGGTTGGCCATGACGAACAGCTTCTCGACGAGGAAGCCGTCGCGGTCGTAGGCCGGATTCTGCTCCGAGATGAAGGTGCCGAGATCGCCGATGATCGAGCCGAGGTTCTTGCCGGTCGTGATCATGCCCCAGCCGCCGATCGAGTGAAACCGCACCGCGATCGCACCCTCGGGGAGCAGCGACGGCGTGTCCTTGCTGATCACCGCGTACGGGTGGTCGACGCCGAGCACGAAGAACGTCTCTCCGTCGCTCGCGCGGCGGCCATCCTTGCGCGCGGCCTGGCCGACGACGAACTCGTACGCGCCCAGCGTGTGCTCGGGGCGAAAATCGCGGGAACCGATGCCGTACGCGCCGCGGAATAGACGCGGGGTCTCCTCTGGCGTGAGGGCGGGAAGCTCGCCTATGCTGGGAGCGCGGCCGTCCCCGGCCGCAGGGTGGTTGGCAGCGGACGAGGACGTCCGCGCTCCCGGAGCGAAGCGCGCGTTTTCGTTCGCTTTGCCGAGGGCGACGCGGATGTCGCGGGCGAGCGGGTTGTCGCCGGCGAGGCCCTCGTCGGTGCGCTCGAGGATGATGACGTTCCTCTTCCCCCGCAGCGCCTCGATCACGGCGGCTTCGGGGAACGGGCGGATGACGTTGACGTGGATCGAGCCGACCTTCGCGTTGCGGTGGTCGCGAAGGTAGTCGCAGGCGGCCTCGATGTTGTCCGCGGCGCAGCCGAGCGAGACGAACACCGTGTCGGCATCCTCGGTCCGGTACTGCTGGACCAGCCCGTAGTGCCGGCCCGTCAGCCGGCCGAACTCCGCCATCGCCTCCGCGATCATCGGGAGGATGGCTTCGTTGAAGTTGTTCCGGCGCGCCACCACGCCGTTCATGTGGTGATCCTGATTCTGCACCGGGCCGAGCAGCAGCGGGTTCTTCAGGTCCATCATCTGGGGCACGCGGCGGCGTCGCGCGCCAAAGAGCTCGCGCTGGGCGGGCGTCGGGCAGTCGATGATGTCGTCGGGCGCGCCCAGGTATTCCCGCAGGAACTCCGCCTCGGGTGCGAGGTACATGCGCTCGCTGTGGGTGGTGAGCATGCCGTCCTGGATGTTCATGCCCGGGTTGAGCGAGAGCTCGTTGACCTTGCGCATGATCACCGCCTGGTCGGCGGCCTGCTGGGCGTCCTTGGCGATCATCATCGTCCAGCCCGTGTCGAGCGCCGCGTAGAAATCGTCGTGGCCGCAGTGCACGTTGAGCGCGTGCTTGGTCAGCGCGCGGGCGCCGACCTCGAGCACCATGGTCGAGAGTTTGCCGGGCGCGTGGTAGTACTGCTCCATCGCGTACACGATGCCCTGGCCCGAGGTGAAATTGACCGTGCGCCGGCCGGTGACGGCGAAGGCGGTGGCGCCGCCCTGCGCGGCGTGCTCGCCCTCGGTCTCGACCGCGACCTTCTGGTGCCCCCAGACGTTGAGCTCCCCTTGCGCGTACGAGCCCTGGTAGATCTCGCCGCCTTCGGTGGAGGGCGTGATGGGATAGAAGACGCCGCCTTCGGTGATGCGCGTCTCGACGTATTGCGTGACGAGCTGGTTGCCATTGCACGTGACGCGCAGGCCGGGATAGCGGGGTTTCGCGCGCGCCGCCGGCGGGGTTTCCGGCGGCGCGGCCGGCTTGGGTACGACCGTTTCCGACGCAGGGGCAGGGGTGCCGGCGGGAGTGCTCATGGGTAACGAGGGGCGCGTCGTGCGCGCTGGGTTTTCGGGTTGAAGCCCGACGCTGAACGGCAGGCTCGGAAAGCTGTCGCAGGTCTAACCCGATTCAGGCCGGGTTCAAAGGAAAACGGCGGCCCGCGGCGGAATCATCCGCGCCATGGCCTCACTTCGCGTGCAGGTGCTGGGCGATGGCCCGGCCGAGCTCGTCGCGCGAGACGGGCTTGCGCATCACGGCGCGGGCGGGGGACTCGTCGAGCACACGCTGGCGGGCGGACTCGATGAAGCCCGTGATGACGATCACCGGCAGGTCCGGCCGCAGGGCGACCAGGTGCTTGATCAGCTCCGCGCCGTCCATGCCCGGCATGGCGAGATCGGAGACGACCAGGTCGTACGCACCCGGGTCGGTCTTGAAATCGGCGAGCGCCTCCTCCGGATGCGTGTGCCGCTTGGCGACGTAACCCAGGCTTTCGACGATCTTCTCCACCGCGAAGCCGCAGACATTGTCGTCGTCGACGACGAGGATACGCTCCCCGTGGCCGCGCGGCACCTCGCCCGGCACGGGCGGCGGCGGAGTGCGATCCTCGGGGGCCGGCGGGAAATAGAGCTCGAACGTCGAGCCGCGGCCGACCTCGCTGCGGACGATGATCGCCCCCTCGTGTGCCTTCACGATCCCGTGCACCACCGCGAGGCCCAGGCCGGTGCCGAGCCCCGTGCCTTTCGTGGTGAAGAACGGCTCGAAGATATGGTCGAGCGTCGCCGCATCCATGCCGGTGCCGGTATCCTCCACCGTGAGCCGCACCCAGCGGCCCGGCTTGAGGTCGGCGTCGGCCCCGGCGACCTCGGGCGTCAGCGTGCAAACGTCGAGCGTCACGGTGATCCGGCCGCCGTCCGGCATCGCGTGCCAGGCGTTGGTGCACAGATTGATGATCACCTGGTGGATTTGCGTGGAGTCGGCGAGCACCGACGGGGCGTCGTCCCCGATGCGGGCCACCAGCTCCACCATCGGCGGCAGCGTCGACCGCAGCAGCTTCATCGCCTCGACCACGACGGGCTGCAAGCGCTGCGCCAGGCGCTCCGTCTCGGTCTTCCGGCTGAACGTGAGGATCTGCCGCACCAGGTCGCGGGCGCGCTCGCTCGACGACGAGATGCGGTCCAGCCACGCATGGGCGGCGTGCCCCGATTCGAGCTCGAGCCGCGCGAGGTCGACGAACCCGAAGATGCCGGTGAGGATGTTGTTGAAATCGTGCGCGATGCCGCCGGCGAGGGTGCCGAGCGACTCCATCTTGCGCCCTTGCCGCATCTGCGCCTCGTGCCGCTTGCGGTCCTCCTCCGCGCGCTTCAGGTCGGTGACGTCCGTGATCGTGCCGACGTAGCCGGCCACGCTGCCATCCGAGTGCAGCTGCACGCTCGACTGTCCGACGAGCCAGCTCACCGTGCCGTCGGGCCGCTGGAAGCGAAACTCCGCCGCCGATGAAGCGCCGTGACGGACCGCCTCGCGCCAGCCTTCGACGACCCGATCCCGGTCTTCGGGATGGACGGCCTGGATCCAGCCTTCGCCGCGCGACTGCTCCTCGGTGAGCCCGGACAGCTCGCACCAGCGGCGGTTGACGAAGACGGTGCGCCCGGCCGGATCGGCGCTGAAGATGCCCGCGGGCGAAACGTCGGCGAGCAGGCGGAAACGCTCCTCGCTGCGGCGCAGGGCGGCGTCGGCCTGCCGCTGCTCGGTCACATCGCGGAAACTCCAGACCCGGCCCACCGGCTGGCCCGCGAGCAGCTGCGGGCGCGAGAAGCGTTCGAGCACGCGCCCGTCCCGGGCCAGCAGCACGTCGAACACCTCGTCCTCCGAACGCGCGTAGAGATCGCGCAGGCTGGTGAGGAAACGCTCGGGCGAAACGAGCTGGCCCAGCACGGTCTTCAGCAGCTCGGGCTCGTATTCGTGGTCGCCCGCGCGATCGGGGTCGAGGCCCCACATCTCCGCGAAGTTCCGGTTGAAGGTCTCGATCCGGCCTTCGCCGCTGACGACGATGATGGCGTCGGCGGTCGACTCCAGCGCCGCGCGCATGAGCGAAAGCGAACGGTCGCGGGCGGATTCGGAGTGCTTCCGCGCGCTGATGTCCTGCAGCGAGCTCACGCAGTACGGCTGGCTGGCGATCGTGATGAGCGTGCCGCTGAGCACGGCGGTGAAGGGTTCGCCGTGGGCGCGCCGCAGCGCGGCCTCGTAGCCAGTGACGGCGCCTTCGCGCCGCACCCGTTCCAGGAAACGCTCGCGCGTGGCCTCGTCCACCCACCAGCCGAGCTCGGTCGTGGTGCGGCCCACGGTGTCGGCCCGTTCGGCGCCGAGCAGCGCCAGGCCGGCGGCGTTGATCTCGACGACCCGTCCCTCCGGCAGCGCGAGCAGCGTCATGACGACGGGGCTGCGATCGAAGACGCCGCGGAACCGCTCCTCGCTCTCGCGCAGCGCGACGGTGCGGGCCTCGGCCTCGCGCACCGCATCCTGGTGGATCGCGGCGTTGTTGAGCACCAGCGCCGCCATCTGCGCGAGCAGCATGCCTTCGCGCAGGTCCTCGGTGGTGAAGGGAAAACCGGGCTGCTCGCGGGCCAGGCCGAGCACGCCGACGCATTCGGAGGCGCGGACGATCGGGAACACCGCCGCGGTATGCACGCCGGTCGCGTGGTGGAAGTCGCGGCTCTCCGGGTAGTCCGCATAGCGCTCGACTACCACGGGCAGCCGGGTCTCGACCGCCCGCCAGGAGACGGCCGGTTCGCCGCGACGGACGCGGTTTCCGCCCGTGTCCTCGCGTTCGCGGGAACACGCCCGCAGCACCAGGTCGCCCCCCTCCAGCAGCGAGATCTCGGCGTGGGGCGTCTTCAGGAGCAGCGACGCACGCGAGGCCAGCGCCTGGAGGAGCTCGGGCACGTTGCGCCGGCCGAGCAGCTCCAGCGTGGTCTGGTTGAGCGCGGCGAGAAAGTCGGCCTGGCGCCGCATCGCCTCCTCGGCGCGGCGGCGTTCGGTGATGTCGATGATGGCGCCGTCCCAGACGACGCTCCGGTCCGGCATCGCGCGCGGCTGGGCGCGGAAACTCACCCACCGCTCCGTCCCGCCGGCGGCCTGGAGCCGCACTTCCGCCTGGAGCGGGGAAAGGTCGCGCTGCGAGCGCTCCCGCTCCGCCGTGAGGTGGTTGCGATCGCCGGCATTGACCCGGCGGTTCAGCCAGCTCGCGTCGATCGGCAACTCCACGCCCGGATCGTCGCCGAAGATGCGGGCGAAGCCGGCGCCGAGAAACGTGAGCAGGTGCCGGCCATCCGCTGTGATCGCGTACTGGAACAGGGCGCCCTCCGGAAAATTCTCGCTGATCAGCTCGAGCTGCCGGCGCGTGTCGCGAAACGGCGCCGCCGTGTCCGGCCCCGGCTGGGCGACAGCCCTCCCGGTCGCGGCGGACGGATCGTCGGCGGGAGCGTGAGGCATGGCGGGCGAGCGTAGGAGCCGGAGAAAGGGTTGAAAGCCTTAAAGGCAATCGCGCTAGGCAATTGCATTGGCGTGGCTGAAGTCGACGCGGGGGGCGCACAAGTCCGGAACGGCGCGACGGGCGATTTTAACCGGGGATTATCCGCCGCCGGCATTGTCCCGACTTGCTGGATACCCGGCCCCGGGCGCCGCCTCGCCCGGCTTTCTTCCGAGTCCGCCGTGAGTTGCGGGAGCCGGACGCGCCTGCCAGGAATTTGCGGGCAGCGGGAAACCAAGCGCAGGGTTGAAGTTCGGCGCGGTTCGCCCACGGTTCGCGGGTCGACGATGCGCGCCACCCTTCTGCTTCTCGGGCTGATGTCGGGGGCCCTGACGCTGTTTGCGTCGCGGGCGCCGGAGTCCGCCGGGCCCCGCTCGGGGCGCTGGGCGCACGAGACGCCGAAGAGCGCCGCGCCCGATCCCGCCGTGGTGTGGGGCCGGCTCGACAACGGCTTTCGCTACGCCCTGCTGCCGCACCAGGGCGTGCCCGGGCGGGTGGCGCTGCAGTTGATCGTCCTCTCCGGCTCGCTCGACGAGCGGGACGACGAGCTCGGCATCGCGCACTACACGGAGCACCTGGCGTTCGGCGGCTCGAAGCACTTCAAGGCCGACGACATGATTGCGCTCTTCCAGCGGCTCGGGGTCGAGTACGGCAGCGACGTCAACGCCATCACCACCTTCGATTACACCGCGTACCGGCTCGATTTCCGCGAGAACGAGCCGGGATTGCTGCGGGAGGGGCTGAGGCTTTTCCGCGACTTCGGCGACGGGCTCACCTTCGATCCCGCCAGCATCGAGCGGGAACGCCGCGTGGTCCTGGCGGAGCTGCGCAACCGCAACACCGTTTCGGACAAGCAGCAGCTCGCCTCGATGCCGGTGGTGTTTCGCGGCCTGCAGTTTCCGCGGCGCTCGCCCGGCGGCAGCGAGGCGCAGATCGCGAAATTCACGCGCGAGCAGTTCCTGAAGTTCTACCGCCGCAACTACCGCCCCGACCTGATGGTGCTCGTCGGCGCCGGGGATTTCGATCCCGCGGCCCTGGCCGCGCTCGTGCGGGAGCGGTTCGGCGACATGGTCCGCCCGTCGGAGCCGATCCCCGCCCGGGATGAGGGCCGGTTCGACGGACGCTCGCTGCGCGCCGGCATCCTGCGCGTCAACGGCATGAGCTCCGCCCAGACGGAGGCGGCTTCCGTCGTGCCGCCCCCCGCGCGCCCCGCCCCCGACAGCCGGGACAGCCTGGTGGACCGCCAGCGCCGGCAGTTCGTGATGCAGGTGTTCGCCGAGCGCATGCGCGCCGACGCCGCCGGGCTGGGCGGCGAGGCCGCCTACGACGACCTGCTCGGCCATGGCGTGGCGATGGCGGCGATGACCGTGCCTGCCCGCGAATGGACGAGGGGCATCCTTTCGCTCGACGAGCTGGTCCGGCTCACGCTCGAACGCGGGCTGGACGCCGTCGACGTCGAGACCCTGCGCCGCCGCCAGCTCAAGCTCGCGCAGCACATGGTGGAGCAGCTTCCCACCCTCGATCCCGGCGTGTTGTGCGAGGCGCTGACCGACGCGATCACGCGCCACACGGTCTTTCCCGGCTTCGCCGCCGAGTACGGCTGGATGCGGGAGTGGCTCGAACGTTTCACCCCCGCCGAGGCGAACCAGGTCTTCAAGGCCCTCTGGGCGCCGGCGACGATGGCGTTCCACGTGTCTGGTGGCGTGGCCCTCGACTTGACCCCCGACAAGGTGCTGCAGGAGGTGCAGAAGGCGCGGCGCAACGGCCTTACTCACGTGATGCCGCGCCAGCGCCGCGACGTGCCCTTCCGGCTGCCGCGCTTCGCCGCCCCCGCCGAGGTGGTGGCGCGCCAGGAGCTGCCCGCGCTGGGCGCGAAGCTGATGCGCTTCGGCAACGAGGTGCGCTTCAATTTTGTCGCCAATCGCCAGGAGCCGGGCCTCGTGCACGCGGTGGTGCGGGTGGGCTCAGGCCTGCTCGAGATGCCGGGCAACCGGCCCGCGCTGAAGGAATTCGGGCTCAACACGCTGCTCGCGAGCGGCGCGGTGCATTTCCGGCCGGAGCAGATGAACGCGCTGATCGAGGAACGAATGCTCGACTTCGGTTTCGACGTGGCGGATCGCGACGCGTTCACCTTCCGCGGCCAGGTCGCGGCGGAGGAGTTGGAGACGTTCCTCGGCGTCGTGGCCGACATCCTGCACGCCCCGCAGTTCAACAGCTACGTGCACAGCGACCAGCGGCTCCAGGCCGCCATCGGGCGCGCCTCGAGCAGCATGGGCATGGGCGACGGGCTGCGCGCTCTCACCGACCACCTGTTCAAGGGCGACGCCCGCTTCACCTGGGGATCCCC
The DNA here is from genome assembly GCA_937952235.1 of uncultured Opitutia bacterium. Classification (GTDB taxonomy): domain Bacteria; phylum Verrucomicrobiota; class Verrucomicrobiia; order Opitutales; family Opitutaceae; genus ER46. The sequence continues at coordinate 10,007 of CALFZM010000044.1, forward strand.
GCTGGACTACATGAAGATGAGCGTGCTGGACGTGAAACGCTGGATGGAGCCTTCGCTCGCGCGCGGCTACGTCGAGGTCACGATCGTCGGCGACGTCACCGAGGCGGCCGCGGTCGGCGCGGTGCAGCGCACGCTGGGCTCGCTGCGGCCGCGCGCGGAACGAAAGACCACCGCGACGCCGCCGAAGCCGGTCACGATGACGGCCGAGCCCGGTTTCACCCGGATCGAGTTCATCGGCGAACAGAACCTCGGCCTGGTCGTCGGCACCTGGCCGGTCACCGAGCCGCTGCACGTCCGCGACCAGGCCGCGCTCGAACTGCTCGCTAAGATCCTGGAGCTTCGCGTGCGCACCGAGGTGCGCGAGAACCTCGGCCTGGCGTACTCGCCGTCGGCCGAGTTCGTGCCCTACGACGGCTTCGCGAGCTTCGCGCTGCTCCGGACCCAGATCGACTGCGCGCCCAACGACACGACGCGCGTGGCGCCGCTGGTCGCGAACATCGGCGCCGCCCTCGCCGAGAAGGGCGTGCGGATGGGCGAGTTCATCGGCGCGCGGGGCATCCTGAAGAGCCAGCTCCGGCAGGCCTTTCGCGAGAACGCCTTCCTCGTCAACGTGCTCATGCGCGCGCAGGAGCGCCCGGAGGAGACGGAGGAGATCGTCGCCCTGCACGGCGGGCTGATGGACCAGATTTCGCTCGAGGAAGTGAATGCGTGGGCTCGCCGGGTACTTGGCGACCGCAACTGCCGCACCGCCGCCATCGTGCCGAAGGCGTTCGTCGGCATGTTCGACGTCGGCCGGTGAGCGCCCGGGCCGCCAGCGCGCTTGCGCACCCGCTCGGCGCATGAACCGGTGGTGGGTCTACCAGCGGGAGCGGTTTCCCCTGTTCGCCCACGGGCCGTTGATCGCCGCCTTCAGCGCCTCGGCGGTGGGCTATTCGGCGCTCCTCCGCGGCGGCCGGCCCGCGGCTTTCTCGTTCGTCGTGGCCTTCCTCGTGTCCCTCGGTTCGTTCCTGCTCCTCCGCATCGCGGACGAGTTCAAGGACGCCGCGGACGATGCCCGATACCGGCCCTACCGCCCCGTGCCCCGCGGCCTCGTGCAATTGCGCGAACTCGCCGTCATCGGCGTCGCCGTCGCCCTCCTGCAACTCCTGCTCGCGCTGGCGATCGGCGCGCCGCTCGCCGGGCTGCTCGCGGTGACCTGGCTCTACTTCCTGCTCATGAGCCGCGAGTTCTTCGCGCGGCGCTGGCTGAGGGCGCGGCCCGTCGCGTACCTCCTCAGCCACATGCTGATCATGCCGCTGATCGACTGGTTCGCCACCGGCTGCGACTGGGTCCGCGCCGGCGCGGGCATGCCGGACGGCCTGTCCTGGTTCCTCGCCGCCAGCTTCTGCAACGGCCTCGTGATCGAGCTCGGCCGCAAGATCCGCGCCCCGGGCCAGGAGGAACCGGGCGTGGAAACCTATTCCGCGTTGTGGGGCCGGCCGGCCGCGGTCGGCGCCTGGCTCGCCGCGCTCACCGCCACCCTCGGCTGCGCGCTCGCGGCGGCGCACCGGATCGGTTTCATGGCGCCGCTCGCGAGCGTGCTCGCCGTGCTCTTCGCGGGTGCGGCGGGCTGGAGTATCCGGTTCCTGGCGACACCCCGGCCTGGCCTCGCCCGCGGGCTCGAGGCCTGGGCGGGCGCCTGGACGCTCGGCCTCTACGTCACCCTCGGGCTGGTGCCGCTCTTCGTGCGCTAGGGCAGATCTTTGCCGGGAACATGCCGGCGGGGTGGAGCCGCCTGTCCCCAGGCGGCTGACGAGTGACGGACCGGTCCGCAGCGGCTCGGGCAAGCGCTCCAGCGTTCCGCGCGGTCGTTTCAGCGCCGCGGCTGCGACGGACCGTCCCTTCCCGAGCTCGCCCAGGCCTGGCTGGAAAGGGCTGGAGGCGGCGGGCTCGCCCGGTCGCGCGCGGTCGGCGCGATGGCATGCGATGCGTTCGGGTCTTTTCACTTTCGGGCGATCGCGCTCAACTGCCCTGGCCGCGCCCGCGGCCCCCCGCCGCCTCCATGCGCCTGCTCCGTCCTTCCGACTCGCTCCTGCTCGACGCCCCGCTCGGGGGCAAGGCGCGCGCGCTGGCGGACCTCGGCGCCGCCGGGCTGCCGGTGCCGGCGTGGTTCGTGGTGCCACCGGAGGCGGCGCTGTCCCCGGACGAAGCCGCGGCCCTCGTCGCGGCCGCGCGTGAACTGGCGCTGGACGGTGGCCTGCTGGCGGTGCGGTCGTCGGCGGCGGAGGAGGATGGAGCGACGCAGTCGTTCGCCGGCCTGTTCGAATCGTTCCTCGGCGTCGCGCCCGGCGACGTCCCCTTGAAGGTCGAGGCGGTGCGGCAGTCGGCCCGCGGCGAACGCGTGCGTTCCTACCGTCGCGAACAGGGCCTCGCGGGCGATCCCGCCGTGCCGTCGGTGCTCGTGCAGCGACTGGTCCCGGCCGAGACCGCCGGCGTCGCGTTCAGCGCCGATCCGGTGAGCGGCCGCCGCGGCCACGCGCTGGTGTCCGCCGTGCGCGGCCTCGGCACGGCGCTGGTCGGAGGCGCCACGGACGCCGACGCCTTCACGATCGACCGCCATGGCGCGATCGTCGGGCGGCGGGTCGCGGTGCAGACGTGCGCGCACCGCGTCGACGCCTCCGCGCCGGGCGGCGTGCGGGAGGAACCCATCGTCGGAGGCACCGCGGGGACGCCCGTGCTCACGGATGCCCAGGCGCTCGCGGTGGCCGCGCTGGCGCGCGCGGCGGAGCGCCTCGCCGGGCGGCCCCAGGACATCGAGTGGGCCTGGGCGGCCGGGAAGCTGTGGCTGCTGCAGGCGCGCCCGGTCACCGCCCTGGCGGGGCGGGTCGACCCGGACGGCGCGCTCACGCTCTGGGACAACGCGAACATCGCCGAGAGCTACAACGGCGTGACCACGCCGCTCACGTTCTCGTTCGCCCGCGGCGTGTACGAGGCGGTGTACCGCGAATTCGCGCGGCTCATGGGCGTGCCGGCCCGGCGCATCGCGGCCAACGCGGACCTGTTTCCGCGCATGCTCGGGCTGATCGAGGGCCGGATCTACTACAACCTCATCAACTGGTACCGGCTGCTCGCGCTGCTGCCGGGCTTCGCGTTCAACCGCGGCTTCATGGAGCAGATGATGGGCGTCAAGGAAGGTCTCCCGCCGGAGGTGCTCGAGCGCCTCTCGCCGCCCGGGCGGTGGGAGCGGTGGCGGGACGGCCTGGCGCTCGCCGGCACCTGCGCCGGCCTGGGGCGCAATCACCTGACGCTGCCGCGCCAGATCCGGAGTTTCCGCCGCAGGCTCGACCTCGCGCTGCGCCCGCCCGAGCCGCCGCTCGAGGCGATGCGCCCCGACGAACTCGCCGCGCACTACCGCGAACTGGAGCGCCAGCTCCTGCTGAAATGGGACGCGCCGCTGGTGAACGACTTCTTCGCGATGATCTTCCACGGCGTCCTGCGCCAGCTCGCGACGAAGTGGGCCGGCGACCCGGACGGCACCCTGCAGAACGACCTGCTCTGCGCCGAGGGCGGCATGATCAGCGCGGAGCCGGCGAGGCGCGTGCGCGAGCTAGCGCGGCTCGCGGC